>JBECKW010000062.1:0-5124 GCA_040235505.1 Desulfobacterales bacterium | reverse complement strand
TCATAAGGAGGCTTTCTGTTTGGTAAAAAGTTCCCCCAGTTTTGCCGTTTTCACTTTCCGCAGGCCTTAACTGCCGGAATGTAGATCCTTTATTGGTTATGTAGCTTCGTTTTTGGGGGATGTCCTGCAATATATGGTGTGGATATCAGACGGAAATCGAGTGGGAAGTCCCGGTATAAGCGGTTTTTCTGGGCTATTGGATTGTGCTTGACGTTTGATGTGCTTTGGGTGAGACTGATTTGGCGGTTTTCGTATCCCGAAATCAGGTAACTTAAAATGGTAGTCGAAAAGATACAAAAAAATATCAAGCGGATTGCCCCGCTGCCCACTAATATCCGGCGTATTATGAGCATCGTGAACGATGTTGAAGCGGATATGTCTCAACTTGCAAAGGTGGTTGAGGAGGATCCGACGTTGACGATGCAGGCGCTCAATTTGTGCAACTCCGCCTACTATTCGCTTCCTGCCCCGGTAACATCGGTGGCCCATGCCGTCCGGTTTTTAGGGACTTCGGCAGTGGGTGGATTGGCCATGGCCGCTTATTTCAGAGGATTGATGCAATTTGAGAAAGGAAAATCGAATCCATGGCTCGAAGGTGCTGCCGAGCACCTGCTCCTGACAGGACAGATTGCCGAGAAACTTTCAAGATTGGCTGGAGGACTTGTATCGCCCGCCATGGTTTTTACCGCGGGACTGCTTCACGATGTCGGAAAGCTCGTTCTGTCAAAGCTGGACGATTCCTATGCGTTGGAGATACGGGACCTCGTTCGAACAGGAAAAAGGTCCCCGATTGATGCCGAGCAGGAAGTCCTCGGCATGGATCATGCCGAAGTCGGGGCGCAACTGGCCCAGCGATGGAGCGTTCCGGATATTATCATCATGGCCATTGAGAAACACCATACACCTTTAACCGTGGAATCCCTTCCAGCCGATTATGTGTTTTTAGCGGATGCGATATTTTATCTGCTCAAACAGGACATTGATCTGAAAGCGTTTCTGAACCGGCCGAGCATTTTTCAGGTGATGGAGGCGGCCGGACTATCGGAGGATAATATTCTGGAAACTGTCGATGCTTTTCGGTCGTAGATGAAGGGATTATGTTCTTTTTCCCCTTTCCCGCTCCAACTCTTTGCCTTCCTTAGGCCGATCGCATGTAAAATCGGATGATGTGATTATCGGACTCGCTATCGGTATCGGAATCGCTATCGAGCCTTTTTCGATCCCGATCCCGATAGCGATTCCGACCCCGATGGCATCGTCGCATCCTAAGTGCGATTGCCCTTCCGCATTCCTCAATTCACATTGACAAAGACCGTCGCCGTTGATAAAAGCCGACATAATCTTGCATAATGAAATGGCTTTTCAATTTGCCGAAATGGAATATGACGGAGAAAACAGACCGAAGCCCATCCACCTTCACGAAAAAGGTCCAAATAACCAATGAACTCGGGCTTCATGCCCGGGCCGCCGGTATTATTGCCAAAATAGCGCAAAGCGCGAAATCAACCATATGGATAATTAAAAACGGCGAAATGGTTGATGCATCAAGTGTCATCGACATTCTGACGTTGGAATGTACCAAGGGTTCCTGGATTACACTGCAGTCCGAAGATCCGGCGGATCATCATCTGCTGCTTCGTATTCATGAAAATGTGGAATCCGGTTTCGGGGAGTAAGCAGTTATGACGGATAGTTCACAAAATGAAATCAGACTGGTCGGGATCAGCGGATCTCCCGGGATATGTATCGGCAAGGCCTATATCGTGGATAAGAAGGGGGCCGAGCTGGTCAATAAATATTCCATTGAAAAAAAAGACCTTAAAAATGAGGTCAAGAGGTTCAAGGCCGCGGTTAAAAACACAAAAGACCAGTTAGTTGACATCATCGAAAACACACCGGAAAAGGTAAAACAGCATGTATATGTGTTTGAAACCCACCTTCAGCTTCTGAAGGATAAAATGCTCTACGGGCTTACCATCGACACCATTGAAAAGGAGCAGGTAAATGCCGAGTGGGCTTTCAAAAAGACGGTAACCCAGATTAAAACCATGTTCCAGGATATCGACGATCCCTACCTCAGGGAACGTGCCTCGGATATCGTTCAGGTGGGGGACCGTATTCTGAGAAACCTGATGGGGGAAGCCCAGATCAATATCGCCGCCATCAATGCTCGGGTCATTCTGGTGGCCAGGGATTTTTCGCCGGCCGAGACCAGCCAGATGAACCTGAAACGGGTTAAGGGATTTGTGACGGACAGGGGCGGAAAAACATCCCATACGAGCATTATTGCAAGGTCCATGGAAATTCCCGCCGTTCTGGGGCTCGAGAAGGCCACCCGGGTCATTCGTAACGATGACCTGATTATTGTGGACGGCCTTTCGGGACTTGTTATCGTCAATCCCACCGAAGCCACCCTGGTGGAGTTCGAGGAACGGGATCAGCATTACGAGGCCCACAGGTCCGTCTTCATCCGGGAGAGCCACCTTGCCGCCGTCACCGAAGACCGGGTCGAGCTCAAGGTGATGGGCAGCATCGAGCAGCCGGATGAGGCCAGATCCGCCATTGAGCACGGTGCGGACGGTATCGGTCTGTATCGTACCGAATTCCAGTACATGCGGCGTCCCGACTTCCCGACGGAAAAGGAGCTTTTCAACTATTACAAAGACACCGTCCAGGTGCTGACGCCAAGGCCTGTTACATTCCGCACCCTTGACATCAACGGGGACAAGGCCATTGATGTCGGAGGGGAGAACGGCCGCGAAGAGAATCCCGCCCTGGGCCTTCGGGCGATCCGCTATTGCCTGAAAAAAAAGGATATTTTTAAAACCCAGCTTCGGGCTATTCTTCGGGCCGCCGCCTTCGGAGAGACCCGGGTGCTGTTTCCGATGATTTCGAATTACGAGGAAGTGATAGAGGCCAAGCGGCTTCTCGACGAAGCGGCCGGAGAGCTCGAGCGGGTAGGTGAGCGTTATAACCGGAACATTCCGGTGGGGGTGATGATCGAGGTGCCTTCCGCCGTGTTTCTTTCGGAGGCGCTATCCAGGGAAGTGGATTTTTTCAGCATCGGCACCAATGATTTGATTCAGTATTCTCTTGCCATTGACCGGAACAACAAGGAAGTAGCTTATCTGTATCAGCCCATGCATCCGTCTGTCCTCCGCATGTTGAAACATGTCTGCGACGTGGGTAGAAAAACGGGAACCACCGTCTGCATTTGCGGGGAAATGGCGGCCGACCCGGTCCACGTGCCAGTGCTTCTGGGGATGGGAATCAACGAATTCAGTTTACTTCCCCAGAGTATTCCACCGATTAAAAGCCTGCTGCGCGGGCTAAAGGCTTCCGATGCTGCAGGACTGGTGGAAGAACTGTTGACGTTCAATTCCTCCAAAGACATCGTGGCGACACTCCATGCGCGCTATGGCGGTCTTCTCGACGACAACGCATACATGGAAGCCGCAGACTCCCAATAAATGTCATTCGGGTGCCGCCGGGATATCGAAAAGGAAATAATTAATTTTGATTTCAGAACGTATTAAACTGATCGCCCAGAATAAGAAAGCGAGACATGACTTTTTTATTCACGACGAATATGAAGCCGGCCTGGTTCTCGTGGGGTCGGAAGTCAAATCGCTGCGTGCCGGCAGGGCCAACCTGAAGGATGCTTACGGAAAGATAAAAAACGGCGAGGTCTGGGTTCACCAGATGCATATCAGCCCTTATCCCTATTCGTACTACAACAACCATGATCCCCTGCGACCCCGGAAACTGCTTCTTCACGCCTATGAGATTAAAAAACTCTATGGAAAACTCAACGAGAAGGGCATGTCGCTGATCCCCCTGAAGCTCTATTTCAAAGACGGTAAGGTCAAACTGACACTTGGGGTAGCCAAGGGAAAGAAAAAATACGACAAGCGGGAAAGCATTCGGGAGCGGGATGAAAAAAGGGATCAGGACCGGGAAAAGAAGAATTGGTGAGTAATCCGGCAAAGCCGGATGCCCCGACGCCGGGATCTTCGACCGGGCGGTTCCGTCCGTAACTCGTTCTTGCATGTTATTAGATTTTAAAGATGGTGGAGGCGGAGGGAGTTGCCAACGTCGAACCCACCAAAGCATAAGCCACTTGATTTAAAGGACAATAAAGATTCGACTCAAACCCACCCACGTTCGTTGTGGATAAGTTTTGTGGATAAGTTTTCACCACAAAACAGTCTTTTGTCTGTAAATGGATGCCTAAGACGTTTGTTGCTGTCAATGAGTTAGCACAGGATGCAAACCGTATGAGTTCGATTCCCGGTTTGGGATTTGAACCCGAGTCGTTTTCTCATTGCTGAACAGGGGAATGCACACTACATCCGAATGGAATGCACATTACAGAATCCGATGCACACTACAATATAGGGGTATCTGGAAACTCATAAACAAACATTGCCCCCTGAGGAGGCTCAACTCAAGGGGCAAGGGGATAGAACCGGCTCTTCTATTATTCAGTCGGTATGTATGATGCATGGTGATGAACAATCAACCACTTCCCATCTATCCTCTGGATGAACAACGATTCCCTAACTATGCTTGTAGCCGATTCATTTGTCTTTTGATCAGTACTTACGCTAACATGGTAAATGGTTGCAAACGCAAAATCTTTTCCAAGCATTGTAACTTCTGGCTGTAGGAAGGTCGATGAGCTTGTCCCTCCGGTACTGCCACTGAACCTCTCATTCCACAACCTTTGGATATTATCCCATCCTTTAATTAAGAAAGGAACATCACCGGGTTCAAAGGTTGATGCTTTTGGTGAGTGCCACCACAATGAAGATAATAATTCGAGGTTGTTGGTAGTAATTGCAGTATACCATGTTGTGGCAACCTTCATCACATCATCCTCGTCAGAAGCCACCGCAGGTGTTGTAAACGACAAACAAAACAACAATGCCATACAGACTGACAGAATGGTAAGTTTCTTCATGGCAATACCTCCTTAAAGCTCGTTGGTTCGGTTGTGTGGTCATTCAGTCGGTAAAACTGATGCATGGTTATGAACAATCAACCATTTGCCCCCGATCTTTTGAAGAACCATTGTGTCTCTCATCAGATAAGTACTTTGTTCCGCAGCTGCCGGTGGATTGA
>JBECKW010000046.1:0-11271 GCA_040235505.1 Desulfobacterales bacterium | reverse complement strand
CATTTGATTTAATCATCTCTGGTATCAACCAGCCAGGTATGGATGGTCTGGAAATGGCCGAGATTATTTACCGCATAGGTGGACCCCCTGTAATCATATTAACTGGACACAATTTACCTGAAAATCGATTGAAAGCCTATAAAGTTGGTGCCAGAGCATTTTTACTGAAGCCGGTGTCGCTTGAATGGCTTATGAAGGTTATCAATATGGTGCTGCATAGAGGGCTTCACTTTATTGGACCGTTAGAGCCATTGAAATTGGACCCTCTTTGTTAAGCCCCAACCCAACAATCACATCAACCCTATGCTTCTCTGTGTTTAAAAAATATCAAATTCAGTCTACCAACTACCGGACGCACCGCCGCCACCAGACGATCCACCTCCGCCTGAAAAACTTGATCCTCCAGATGACCACGATCTGCCTGAACCGCCGGATCGCACCGTGAAACCGCCGATTGAAGCCTTGCCTTTGGTGCGAAAATCTTTATGAATCTTTTTATACCAGTCGGTCCTTCGTAAAAACAGCTTTGTCACAGGGAATCCGATCAGATAGGTGATAAAAAGATAAAATGCGCCGCTTGATCCCAAAACAATGATCGGAAACGTGGCCCAGAAGGGTATCAGGAAGAAGTAGAGAAACCAGCCGAATCCCGGCCCAAATAATGCGATCGCAGTAAACAATCCGATAATTCCAAAAACAAACCCCCCCATGAGAATACGTTCTTTAATAGAAAGCTCCGGCCCCTCCATCTGAAAGAATCCGGATGTTTTCTCCGAATCGCTGTCGATGGCTTCTTCGGGTAACACGCCACCTTCAAGAATCTTTATAACGGCACTGACACCATCAGTGATGCCCCCATCATAGTCTCCGTTTTTAAATTTGGGAGTCATCTCTGTGCGAATAATCCGCCCAGCCATCATATCAGTGAGTGTCCCCTCAAGGCCATACCCCACTTCGATGCGCATCCGCCGATCATTGGGAACGATTACAATCAAGATTCCGTTATCTTTGCCTTTTTGTCCAAGTTTCCATTCTTGAAATACCTCACCGGCGTATTCTTCAATGCTTTCATCTCCAATCGTTGGAATCGTCAGCACTGCAATCTGATTTCCGGTTAAGTCTTCATGTGCTTTCAGACGTTCCGACAAAGATTGGCTAACGGCCGGGGATAAAAGCTGTGCATTGTCCGTAATCCGTCCTGTGAGATAGGGAATGTCCGCAGCGACTAGCAAGGAGTTCATTATCAGAATGAGTGGGAGCAACAGGAATATTGATCGTATCTTCATACTCCCTCCTTTTCAATAATCTCGTTGGGGAGTTCGTCATCACCAGTGTATGGCGCGGAGGTTGTTAATATGCGAGATAGGTGGTCCAAACCGGCATCGAACGCCTTGCTGATTTGTTTTCGTTTCAGCAATGGCATTATTGCCGCGATTATGTTTTGTATATCGTCTTCTTTTAGACGGTCGTCCAATCCCTTGTCTGGTAAAATAACCACGCGGCGCTCAAACAAGCTGACCAGAATGAGAATGCCTGCCCTTTTTTGGGTGGCAAACAATTCGCGCTCGAGGAATAATGACTTTGCATATTGCTGCACTTCCACTTCAGCACGATGGTCGGATAAAAAGCATTTCGCAAATCGCTGGAATATAACGGTCAACAATGCCAATAGAGCACCACATGCCAGCATGCCCACCACCATGATTATCGGTGTTACATACGGACCCCAGTCGTACAACCACCCGTTCAGCAGAAGAAGTAGCAAGCCGGAAATGGACGCGCCCAGCGCGAAAGCTTTCCATGGCAACTCCTCATACGTATCACTGCGCTGGATAAGCGCCAGAACAATTTGGGTTTGAGTACGCTTTTCTGTGTCGGCAATCCGTAAATCCAAGCGACTGCGGTCTTGACCTGATAATATTGGTTTCATTCGAAATCCTTATCTAAAAGCCTACGGATTTAGCTGGTCGTCTCACTGTCAGCATGTAATCTTGCAAGGGATTGATCACTCTCGGGAGGAGACGGGCCCTCACCGGGTTCAAGTAAAAACGTAACAATTTCAATGTGCTATTCAAGAATAGCACGATTCAACGGCGTCAGCCTTTGCTCGTCCCCCGGATAGATTTCCGCCCTCGCTTCCAACAGGAATTTCACGGTCTCAGTATTGCGATATGTTATGGCCGTGTCAAGTCCATTGAACAGGAGCGAATTCACTGCATTGATGTCAGCCCCGAATTCCAGTAAAAGATGGGCAATATCAAGATTGTTGTAAACGACGGCTTCAATAAAAAGGAAGCTCATAGCCGTTCGATATAGGAATGTGGATATTGGGGCCCAGCCCTTTTTTAATTCCTTTCGTAATTGTTCCACATCACCATTTTAAATAAGACTATCCACGTCCGGAGAAGTGCTGTCAGTGTCAGCTTGATCCTGCCCCCGTGTTACATTTGGAAAACCGATAGCTCCCGCTCCGGTTGTACCTTGGCCGGATATCTGTCGGCCATTGGGTAAGGTGATTTTATGTTTGATTGACGCTTGAAATTACCATTACATACCACAGGGGATGACAGCCTTGCGGTATCTGCTACCTACGGCAGCTATGAGCTCGGCACCAATCTTGCTCATTTAATATAGAAATCCTTGTCCTCAGGGCAAGGTCAGAGTTTAGTGGCTTTGCCTTCTGAACGACTGATGTTTCGGCTGGAATGTAAAGATGTACTAAAAACGGGAGTGGAAAGGGTGCCACCCCCATACACCGATTATGAAACTTCCTCTCCCAAAAAGAGACCGGAGGCATGATTCGCTGTGCGGGTGGGTGGGCCACCCCCTTTTCACCTCCAGTGTGGCTAAGGCGATTTTATCCCCTTTCAGGGTTAATTCAAATCCTGGCCCTCTGAACCATGATTCTTTAACTATCGATTACACCATCAATGCCGTTCCCGACCCCTAAGAATCCGGTACTATTTATTCCCACTAGACCTGTCTGCCACCAGACACACGGAACTTCCTACGACATCTTATAGCCCGGTCTTCTTCGGATAAAAAGGCGATCCTGTTTAAAAACAGTTGCTTTAAGGTATGCGCGGATGGTATTTTCTAAATGGAAAAACTATCGATAGGCTCAGAAAAACTGAAAAGAAACCGCTATCCCCTAACCGATAAAAGGGTTTGGTGCCAAGCATGGTATTTTTCGATTTTCTTTTCCGTCACGGCCTCTGGATATCACCGCCATTTTTTGCCCTTGGTATCGTATTACTCATTTATTTCATCAAGAAGGTCATCCGGTTGAGGGCTAAAAAGCAGATTCTGACCGTTCCACTTGTAGCGCAACAATATATCGAGTTCGGTAAAGCGGGTCGGGTTGTCCTTTGCGTCGATGGGCCTCTCTTCACAAGACGTTTCGCGAGGACTAATTTTGAGCTGCGCACAGCTGTCGGTACACCACTGAAGGGTCGTTCGACCTTGTTCCGCGCCCGGTCATCCACTTTATCCCGTGTCAGAATGGAAATGAAGGTCTACGACATACCTGCAAAGGGGCTTATGATTTCCGGGTGCTGAATCTGGGAGAGCCTCAACCGAAAGATATGGAGCAGCGACTGGTTTTCATGAAACCGCATCTGGCGCAAGTGGTTATCTATATCTGGGTATCTTGCCGGCCAGCTTTTTTTGCACTGGAAGCATTGTCAACTTCATGCTCCGATTCCTGTTGCCGATGTCCACATGAGTCGCAAGCAACATGAGGGAAGGAACATTCACAATCATTTCTTGCTCAGGAGGGATCTCTGTGATGCTGTTTTCATCGTTGCCGTCTGCAGCGCAAGAGCACAAAAAACTATCAGCCGCCCTTCGCGTGCTGGCGGTTTTTGTCTGTGTTTTTTTCATGCACTGCGCAGCTTCGACCGGTATGATCGGGACATGGCGGGAGGTCGGCAAAAGCGCAACATTGGAATTCAGAAAAGATGGATCCTTCAGTGCGGTGGACAATGAGGGAATGGCCGTGAATGGAAAGTACACGCGCTTAAAGGATGGGCGCGTGAAGTTCGAGATCCTGCACGGTGACGCTTCCGTGGAGATAGTGATTCTAAACGTCTCGGTAAGCCGGGATGAACTGACAGTTGTCAGCGACCGCCCAGGTGATGTGGAAAGATATAGAAGAATGAGGCAATGAACAATAGGCAGGTGGGCCAAAATGACCATCAGGGTTTTGCACGGCGTTTTTGGATTGATTTCGATCTTTTTGCTCTTTCCCACCATCGTGTGGTCTCAGGAAACGGTAATTGCGGCAACGAAGGTGGGAGAATGCGAGCTTAGGGTGGAAGTCTATGATCAGTGGCACACGCTGAGGTTGCGGGCATTTCATCCCCAAGCCACCGGGTGCGATATCGGCAGAGAGTCAATATTGGCGATTCTTGATGAAGCATTTTCAAAGATCCGATCGCCGCAGCTTGAAAAAAGCTATACATCCTTGTCTCTTGGAAGGCTTATTGACTACCCATGGATGTGCCAATATCTGGCGAATGCCGCACGCACGGATAGCGGCTGGGACTCAAGGAAAGGGAAGCCTGTCGCCATGGACGTTAATAAATATGTAGCCAGCCTTCTTTTTAGAAAAGAGCTGCTGGCGCCGATAGAGGCTGTTTTGGCAAAAAATGGATACAGCCTCACTGGCGTGAGTGTGGAAAAAGTGCTCGTCGGCAGCTTTCACGACGTTCCATTATATCAGAGGGAAATGTTTCAGGGGCGGGTCCCTTTTGATGCGCAAGTCTGGCTCCGACTCGAGAAGGACTGATCGTTACAACGGACGATTTCAAGGGCAATAACACCCATGGGGAGGAAAAGAAAATGAACACCAAGCCATGCCTGATTGTTTTTATTGCCACGCTTGTATTGATCATCGTCAGCGTCGTCATCGGCAACATCCTGGAATCAAAGGTAACTTTGGCCAAACTCTCTCCAAATGCCGTTACGGGCGTGAAGGTCTTTTTCTTTACACTTTTCGGAATTCTGGTTTTTTCCCTGATTCCCCTTCTCCTCAGATATGTTATCTCCGCGCAAATAAAAATCGGCAATGGGGATATCTTTGTCATTAAATGGATTCAGCTTCACGAAAAGGGAGTTGTTTTCGGTGTCTGGATCTTTTTTGTGATTGGGCTTTGCATGGCTATCCCCGCTGCCATAAAAGACGGCTTTTTCAAATAAGTCATCAAAATCCGGGGTTACAAAAAGGACCACCGCAATCATAATCCTAATCAATTAGAGAATATCATGAACTGCATACAGTGTGACAAAGAATTTTCTCAAGAAGACCGTTTGGCCGCCATTTCCGGCAGCATCATGGGAGATGAATATACGGATGTCTATTGGCTGTGCCCGGTGTGCCGGGTTTTTACGGTGGCGAAATGGCGAGATAATTTTACCGGCATCGAAACCATGAATGCATCCGGCCCGATTGAAGAACAGGAAGGAATGAAGCGAATCGAACTGATACGCCAATGTTCACGCCCCTGGGCTAAAAAGTGCCGGTGTGCGGCACACCGGTCCTATTTTAACGATACCCTGGACTGACTCGGGGATCGTGCAAACGATTTCTCTTGTCTGAAAGGAAATGTTCCCATGGGCAATCCACAATACTGGGATAGCCTCTGGAAGCTGGTTATCATCGTTTTTGTTGTGCTTCTACTGATGGATTTAAGCGTCAGCATTTTCGTTTTTCTCTGTGAGCGCATTCGTGAGTTTCAAATCTAGGATTCATCCATCTGGAATAAATTGAAAATTCCCATCATCATTATCTGCGTGGTGGGTTTCCTCGCCGGGTGGATCCGGGTATCAAAATACTTAGAAAATAGGGAGATGAAATTGGCCAGGGAATACGCCCTAACCCAGGGGTGGGATTTTTCAAAAGAAGACACAGACGGACTCAAACCCATTGTTGCCGAATTCCTCAGCGATTACACGTTCTATTTGCGTTTCATCAGAACAGTGGAGTCCGGGCAGCGGAGTCTGATTCTCTTTAACTGCTCATATAAACATAAAAATGGTAGGGCAACCCGGCAAAGTGACAGCCATGGCACCGCCTGCTTGGTTCGATCCAGCCGTTTCCCGTCGCACATAATACTTGTGGACATAGAGGGGCGGGACTGGACCGAAGTAATGGTATCAGACAAGGTGGATATGGGAACAATCACATTTGCCGAAAAATTTCTGGTAATATCGAAAGACCCGTCAACTGCGAGGGCTTTGGTCAATACGGAAATCCAGAACATCATGCTTCAACACAAGAACAGTTCCCTGTATAATCCGGTACGACACGTCCATCTCCCTGCTTATCGCTGCCATTGACAGACCCTGTATTATCTTCGATCAATCTGCAAGCGTTTAGGGATCCCGCCTGAGGCGGGACTGGGGTGCCAAATACAGAGCCCGACCATTCTGGTCTGGCTTCTTACTTTGCGCCGAGTCCCTGCCATGCCTTATTACGTATATATCCCCCAGAGCGAATCCACGGGATCGCCGTATATTCAATATTTTCCTTTTCCAAATGGAATGCCGAGCTTTGTCATACGGCTTCGAAGCGTTGCCGGGTGGAGCCCCAATTTCTCTGCCGCTCCCCCCGGGCCGTTGATTTTTCCACGGGTCACCTTCAATACTTCTCGGATATGCTTGGAGATCATTTGGTTGAGATCCAGATTTTCCTGCGGTTTGAATACGGATTCCGTGATCGTTTCGGTTTCATCCCTTCGAATAATGCTTTGAAAGGCAAGGGGGTTGCCGCGGCTCAGAATCAGGGCTCTTTCCACAACATTTTCAAGTTCCCGAACATTCCCGGGCCAATCATATGAAAAAAGTGGCAATAACGATTCCGCGTTTGCCGGGAACGGAGCCGGAATGCCCATCTGGTTTGATTTTTTCTTTATGAAAAATCGAACCAGAGAGGGGATATCTTCTTTTCGTTCACGCAGGGGAGGGATCATGATGGTAAACACGTGAAGGCGGAACCATAAATCGGACCTGAACTGTCCCTTGGCGATCATCTGATCCAGGTTGCCATGGGTGGCGGCAATGACACGAATGTCCACGTCAATGGGTTTCATGCTGCCCACCTGTTGTATCCTTTTTTCCTGAAGCACCCTGAGCATCCTCACCTGAGCGTTGAGGGGAAGTTCCGCCACTTCATCCAGGAATACCGTTCCCCTGTCGGCCGACTCGAAAACGCCTTTTTTGGAAGACGTCGCACCGGTAAATGCCCCTTTTGCATATCCAAAAAGCTCGCTGTCGATCAGGGTGTCGGGAATGGCTCCGCAGTTGACAGGTATAAACGGCCCCTTGCTTCGGTGGGACATGTTGTGAATGAGGCGGGCAATCATCTCTTTGCCGACACCGGTCTCTCCCAATAGAATAACCGGGCTGTCATAGGTGGCGATCTGTCGCGCCATATCCAGAACGTGCTTCAGGCCATTGCCGATTATCTCCCTTTCGGTAATTGCGGAATCCTCTTCCCGATGGGCTCGATCGTCTCCATCCAGGCGCTGTTTGAGCTGCTCTATTTCGTCATTTTGAGCCAAAGCACTGATAATCGATATGAAGGGAAGCTTTAAGGTGGATAAGAGTTTCAGTTGCTGAGCTGTGTTCGACTGACCCTTCAACATCACAGACACAAGGCCAAACAGGCTGTTTCCTTTTTTTAAATGAAGCGCCATGATCGAGTAATCATACTGTTTTCGGTTATAGCGGATGATGGCGGCAATACCCGGGTTGTCTTCTCCCCCCCTGGCGATCAATTGCTCTTCAGGGGTTTTGGGGTTGTGTAAATACGCCATACTCTGATCATCGAGGGGGAGTACCGTGTTGGTTTTTTTTGCTCCTGCGTTTGTCGCCACTGCAATCGTTCTAATCGCATTCATCTCCTCATCATAGAGGTGTAAATTGAGTTGGTCCGCGGGGAAAAATTTTTTCATAAAGAGAAAGGTCTCATGAAAAGAAACTTCGAACTCCCGGGGCATGAAAAGCCTCTCCGTCACTCCCCTGAAAAAAGTGTCTTCGTCAATCGGCAAGATGTTTCTCCCTGTTTCTGTTATATCGGCCACACCCACCCCTTGGGATCCAGGAACACTCAAATTTATTAAATATCATAATTTATCATCATTTTATGAAATATAAAACAATGTTTTATGAGATATCATAATGTTATTGATACTGAAAAAGTTAACTAGCTATAAATATTACATAAAAAAGTTTGGCCCGGAAAATGCTTTGATTTATAGAATTATAAGCACAAAGGATATGAAATCGGAAAACGATTGGTATTACCTGTTTGTGCGGGAGAAAGGATGCACACACAATGACAACATTCGAACCGATTGAGATTACCCCCGGCTTCTACCAACTGGGAACTCCCTTTTTCCCGGTCTATTTATCGCTTGGAGACGATGCCATGCTGTTGGAAGGCGGCAACAGCGGGACATTCGACCTCATCGTGAGTCAGATTAAAACGCTGGGAATCGATCCCAAGAGAATCAAATATCTGGCCCTGACCCATGTCCATGCGGACCATATCGGCGCTCTTCCGCGGTTTAAGGCCATATGGCCCCATATCCGGGTTGTCGCCGGTGAAAAGGCGCCTGAAATGCTCGTCAAGGAAAAGGCCGTCCAGCAGGTCATTAAGATGGATCAGTCCATCGCCGATATCATGCACGAAAAGAGTGAGATTTCGTGCCTTCCTGAAAAACACGAACATTTCTCATTACCGCTGGACGAAGTCGTCGCCGAAAACGACAGCATTGATCTGGGCGGCGGCGTTTGCTGGACTGCGTACAACACTCCCGGCCATTCCCCATGCCACATTGCATGGCGGGAAGAGAAAGAAAAAATTCTCGCCATCGGCGATACAATAGGGTTCTATTCATCCGAGTATGACACATTTTGGCCGAATTACTTTTTCTCGCTTGTCGAATACACCAAAAGTATCCGAAAACTCGCCGGAATGAGCGCGAAATGGATTGCACTTGGGCATAGCGGCGTTATAAAAGGCAACGGAAAGGACTTTTTTCAAAAAGCCATGAGCGCCACGGAATCCTATCATCTGGAAATGATGGATAGAATCTCCAACGGGGAAGACCCGGAGGCCATTGCCGGGGAGAAAGCCGAATGGGCTTTTTCCATCTCTGACCACATGCCGGCAAAGGCACAGATGCCGCTGTGCAGGCTGCTAATAAAAATATCTGAAAAGGAATCGGAACATCCGGAACTGTCGTTCAGGCTCGATTCGGCGTATCGTATGATGTGCGTCGAGGATGAAGCGACCGTATAAAGCATCATGATCCCGACACGGTTGACATACTGGCTGATCCATCCCGTGTGGCTGTTCTACCTGCTGGCGGCTATCGCCGTGGCCGTTTTTCTCGCGGGCGTTTATTGCCACGCCGCCGTATGGCGAAAGATGGCCGCAGGCCGGCCCATCCGGTTTTCCTGGCTCCGGCTCAGGGAGGCACTCGCAGACAGTCTCACGGGCCGCCGCATCTTCAGGGGCGATGTGGCCGCCGGACTCATGCACACTTTTATTCTGTGGGGCTTTTTTCTGCTCTTTATCGGTACCGTTCTGGTGGCGGTGGACCACTGGTTCGTCTCATTTCTCCGGGGGGACCTGTACCTGGGGGTGGAAACGGCACTCGATGCTGCGGGTCTCATGCTTCTGGCCGGCCTTCTGTGGGCCCTGGGACGTCGGTACCTTCAGCGGGTGCCCCGACTGGAAAGGGGCCGATCGGCCGCAGGGATCCCTTTGGCCCTGATTCTGGTAGCCCTCACGGGGTATCTGACTGAAGGCTGCCGCCTGGCAGCTCAGGATCCGGCATGGGGAGGATTTTCCTTTGCCGGGTGGCGGCTGGCATCCCTCTGGCCCGATATTCAGACCGCCCGGGCGTTCTATCCTTTTTTCTGGTGGCTGCACGGCCTGATCAGTCTGGGCTTCATAGCGTATCTTCCCTATTCCAGGCTGTTTCACATCCTGGCCGCACCGGCCAGCGTCTACCTGAAGGATGAGCCGCCGCCGGTGATTCCCATCGAGGAAAGGGAAACCGTACAGGAAGTCTACGATGTTCGCCAGGCCGTCTTCCTCGACGCCTGCACCCGGTGCGGCCGCTGCGTGGCCGTCTGCCCCGCCACCGGCGCCGGGGAGCCGTTCAGTCCCCGGGACTACATCCTCTGGGCAAAGGAAACCCTGAAAAGAAAATATCACCCCCTTTCGAAAAATCCCGCCGCCGGGTCAAACGCACCCCTTCCCGGCAACGGATTCTCGGAGGCCCGGATCTGGCACTGCACCACCTGCAGGGCCTGCCTCGAAGTCTGCCCGGTATATGTGGCCACCCCCGAAGCCCTTCGCCAGACCCGCTCCAAGGTGGTGGAAGCCGGAAGCGAGGTGCCCGACGCTCTCTCCCAAACCCTGAAAAAGGTCCACAAGTACAACAACCCGTGGGAGGCCACGAAAACCAGACGGGCCCGATGGTCCGAGGGGGTGGAAATCCCGGATCTCACAAAGGACGCCGTGAACGCGGAATTCTGCTACTTCGTGGGATGCACCACCGCCATGGAGACCCGGGCCCAGTCTATCGCCCGATCGTTCACCGCCGTTTTGAATCACGCCGGGGTTCCCTTCGGTACCCTGGGCCGCAAAGAACCCTGCTGCGGCGACATCGCCCGCCGGGCCGGTGAAGACGGACTGTTCGAAATCAACCGGGAGGACTGCACGGCCCTGTTCGAAGATTGCGGCATTTCCCAAGTCGTCACCTCCTCCCCCCATTGCTTCCACACATTCAAGAACACTTACGCCCGCTATGGCATCCTTGAGGACGAGGCGTCCCGGACGCACTTTACGGCCCGACATTATACCGAAGTCCTTGCGCAGCTCGTGGTCGACGGCCGTCTTCGGTTCGGGCAGGACCTGCCGCTCACCGTCACCTTTCACGATCCGTGCTACCTGGGCCGCTACAACCGGATCTTCGACGCCCCCCGCAAGGTCATTCATGCGATTCCGGGAATCCGACTCAAAGAAATGGCCCACCACGGACCGGACAGCTTATGCTGTGGCGGTGGAGGCGATAGAATGTGGCAGGAGGAGCTGGACGGAGACCCCAAGATGTCGGTGATCCGCATCCGGGAAGCCGAGGCCGTCGGCGCCGATATGGTAATCACGGCATGCCCCCTGTGCCTGATCATGCTGGAGGACGCCCGAAAGGCCGCTGATCTGGAAGATAAGCTTCAGGTGATGGACCTTAACGA
>JBECKW010000014.1:0-6495 GCA_040235505.1 Desulfobacterales bacterium | reverse complement strand
AGGGCCAGTTTTTCTCCTGTACCCAAATCGAGTTTCAATTGCTTCTTCTCGACCGTCGCGTTGAAAACACGAAGTTCCAGCGCGTGCGAGCCGGCACCTGTCAAGCGCGCTGCGATCTTTACCACCTCACCAGCAGGTGGTGCCG
The DNA here is from genome assembly GCA_040235505.1 of Desulfobacterales bacterium. GTDB lineage: Bacteria > Desulfobacterota > Desulfobacteria > Desulfobacterales > JAFDDL01 > JBECKW01. The sequence continues at coordinate 6,350 of JBECKW010000014.1, read as the reverse complement.
CCGTTAGTTCCATCTCGATACTCCGGCGGGGATCCAGCGTCAGCTGATAGCTCTGCCCGTTCACAAAAACCATCCGCCTGACCCTGTCGCCGTAGGTGATAGTATACTCACCGGCGGCGAGATTCAGGTCGAAAGATCCGTTATCCACCCGCGTTTCTCTGCCGGTTCTCTTTTCCCGGAACGTCGTCCTCGAGATGGCTGATCCTCTGACCCGGGCGGAAACGCCGATATGGGCCAGGTTGAGGGCCATCCGACAGCTGGAGAAGACCCACAACTCCTTGTAGGGGAAAAGCGCATTGTTGGGCCAGGCCGGTGAATCGTTGTGGTAGGAGTTGAACCCGAGGGAAAGTCCTCCGACAATGTTCGGCAGCGACACCGTGAAGTTCTGCCAGTAGTCATACCCCTCGCCGTACATGAGGGATCGGGAGAAGGGATTGGCGCCCAGCACCCACTGCAGCTGCCGGGCGGCGAGTTCCGACAGGGTGTAATCGTTTCTCACCTGGGCGGCGGCCATCAGGCCTGCGGTTTTACTCATGTGAACCGTCGTGGCCCCATGCTGAATGTTGTTATGCCATAGCGGAAATACCCGCAGCCGGTGGTTTTCGCCCAAATATGCGCCGTCCTCGAACATCCGCATCATCTGCCCGCGGACCTGCTCCGCAGTCGGTTTCGTCGGATACAGGGGGCTTTTCACAGCGGCAAGGCGCTCGCCCATGGCATCCAGGGGAAGCGGTGCATCGATGTCTTCCCGGCGCCACACCGCACTGGGGATGACGTCATAGGGGCTGGAGGCGGCAATGCCCTGCCGGCAGAAGTATTCAGAATAGATCAGAAGTCCCGCATACCACTGGATCCAGTCCGGATGATCCGGAAACGCCTCACATAGTGCCTTGAAGGCCAGAAGGCCGGACTCCTCGAAGCTGTTGTGAAATTCGTGGACGATCCGCGTGCGCCGGGCGTCTTCATAGAAATAACCGGCAATCGGGATGCCCTCGACAAAGCGATGTTCCTGGACCTGGAGCAGCCAGCGTCCGAAGTGCGCCGCATCCACGGCATATTGCCGTTTTCCCGTGGCACGGTAAAGTTCCACGGCCGTATGGGTCAGATACCCGATCCGATCCCGCCAGGAGCCCTGGTTAATGTAAATAGGCGGCGACTCCGAAGGCGGCTCCGGATATGCCGCAACAGCACTCGCATAATCTTCTTCCGCGGCTTTCAGGAGCCGCCGGCTGAGTTCCGGGTCCTTTGATTTCAGAATCCGGGCCGCATACCCCGTCGCCAGGGCGGCTCGTGTGTGCTGAAACGGATCGAATCCGACATTTTCCTGGACAACGTCGTCGATGGTCCCGACCTCGCTGTCCGTGTAGTAGCTGGCCCGCATGTAATCGCACCTGAGGTCTTTTCCGAATCGCACCTTCAGAGACCATTCGATGCCCCAGAGTGCCTCCTCTAAAACCCTTTCGGCGAGTTCCGGCTCGATCTGTCGCTGCTGAAGCTGCTCGTAGAGCTGAAGCAGCGCGAAAATGGACAGGTGGGTCCGGCCCGATCCCTGGGTCATATTGGCCGCATCGTGCCATCCGCCCGCAATGGATCGCTTCTCGCCATTGTAAGATGCGAACACATCCAGGTGACAGGCGTCGTGCATGCCCGGGACAGCGAATCCACAGCGAAGGCCGTAGAAGGCATTCAGTGTCTTGTCGATGACACTCCGCCAGGCATCGTCGCTGATGGGAAATTCACCGCCGGTCGCGCTGCCGCAGCGAAGCCGGTATTGCCCGGGGGTCGTAAATTCCGTGAAGTCGAGGACCTGAAACCGGCCCCGGTTGTTTTCAACCATCCGGGCCGGAAACGCTGCGACGACCGCACTGCTGCCGGCGTCCAGCAGTTGGAATTCTTTTGCCGACAGGTCGCCGGAGAAAGCCAGTTTCACCGCCGCCGGCCGATACCCCACGTGGCTGAATCCTATTTTCCCCGAAGACGCCGCCCAGCCTTCGACGGGCTCCACATCCACCCGCTCCAGCTGAAGCTGGTCGAAATCATAGGTGAGCCTGCCGTCGATGCCGTTTACGGGGACTCCCGATATCGGTTGAAACAGGATAAATTCGCTGACCTTATCCCGCTGGAACTCAGAAATCTCCCAGACAAGGTGGTTCCACTCGCCTGGTTTCAGGTCGCCGATATAGTGGACGGCAATCGGGTCCATGGGACCGGCGGTGGCGCCTTCGCAGATAAACTGCAGGGAGATACTGGTAATGGGATTTGGATTTTCAGATGGGTGAAGATAACACCAGAGCGAGATCCGATTAAAGGCGCTCCAGTCCCGGGGGGTGTCGAACGCCAGGGATATTTTGGCGGCATAGGGAAGCATATCGAAAAGAACACCGCTGCCGGTAAAGGATCCGTTTTCCCGCCGGCTGTTTTTTATATACGCCTCATTTCGCTGATGGGTCCGGAAACGAAGCGAGCGGGTCCCGACCTTTGCCCGCTCCGCCGTGTATTCCATCTCGACGACTGAAGAAGCCGTCCATTTCCCGTCGGTTTCCATGTCATCAATCAGAAGCGTTTCATAGACCGGCTTAAACAGGCATTTGTAATCGAGCGAATTATCGAGATTTGGCTTCAGCAGCTGCCGCAGTGGAAATGAAAATCCCGACAGGGCCTGCAATTTATCGGCAAGTCCATCAGCAGGTTGAGCCGTTGCAGCGAACGCGTTGCCAAATAATTGTGCCGGCATCATTGTGCCGACACCCAACGCCAACGCCCCTTTCAACAGATTGCGACGCTCTTCACTGAATTTCGGATATTGATCCTTCGTCCTGTCCGCCATGCCGCCCGCTCCCCATTACTTATCGGTTAAAAATCCCTGCTGGCCCATCCAGGCGTAGAAGACATCCAGCCAGTGATCGACCGGCAGCCCCTGCTTGGCAGTACCGAACCCGTGCTGCCCCTTCGCATAAATGTGGAGTTCAGCCGATGCCCCGGAGGCGCGCCAACGTGAATAAAGGCCGGGCATGGCACCTGCCAGCGCGTCATCGGCCGCACCGGCAAAAAACGCGGGCGGCGCCTGGGCGGGAATATCGCCGGGCACACTTCCGTAAATCACCCCCACGAAATCGGGCCGATCCGCCGGCTCTGAACGTACCGCGACGCTCCCCGCCAGCACACCGCCCGCAGAGAAACCGATAATGCCAACGCGTTTCGGATCTACGCCGAATTCCTTCGCGCGTTCTCGAACCAGCTTGAGAGCCTGTTGCCCGTCACTGATGGCCGCCAGTTCGACGGGACCGATCTCCAGGCTCGGCGTCGAGCTGCTGGAAGCGTTCTCATTCGACGAACTGGCTTCCGTGCCGCCCGCATCGGCGGTCGCAGCCATCATCCGATCCAGGGCCTGTTGAACCTCTGCCGGGTCGTCGGGCATACGATGGAGGCGGTACTTCAGAACGAAGGCGGTCACGCCATGATCCGCAAGCCACTGCGCCACCCGAAGGCCTTCGTTCAGGTAACTGAGCACCCGAAAGCCTCCGCCGGGAGCAATGATGATGGCTGCGCCGTTTGACTTTCCGGGCACCGGCGCGAAAACGGCCAGGGTCGGTCGGACGACATTCCAGACGACCGTGTCCGGATTGGGAGGATTGAACCGGGTGTCGTTTACATCCAGCTGCCCCTCCTTCTGGGTCCACTCCTCGGAGCCGGGGGCCACGCCGTCCCAAACCGGAATGATCCTGGATGCCGTTTGCGGCATGGCGGGAACCGCCGCCAGCAGAAAGCCTGCCATCGCCGCAATAGCCAGCAGCATGCCGGTTCTTTGCCGCTTATATCCATAAGATTCAAAAAAAGCGCACCGCTTTTTCATCAACCCCCCTTTCGAATATGGTTGGATTGGCCAAACGAACCGGGATGGGCTTCCGCCCATCCCGGAAATGCGAGACTTTTAGAAGCGTTAACAGAGAGACGCACACAGATAAGCGCAGGTTCCGAAAACGTGTATTTTCTTAGAATGCCTTTGCGTCCCAGCTTCCCGGCCTCCCAGCCGTCCGGCCTCCCCGACATCGGGGATTAGAACCTGTAGTCCAGCGTAATACCGACCTGCCGGAAGGACTGGTTGCCGTAAATGGCGCTGACTTCTCCGTCCGTCTCTAACACCATGAAGTGGGGTTCGTTTTCATCCAGAAGGTTTCGTCCCCAGAGGCTGATGCCCCAAGTGTTGTCCGCGGATCGAACACCCACCTGGGCGCCCAGGTCCCAGAACGCCGGGAATATGGTCTGCTGGGTCGAGATGGGCTCATACATCTGGACTTCCGTCTTGTAGGTACCGTCCAGGGCCAGATATGCCAACAGGGTATCCGTCAGCTTGTGGGTATAATCCGCCGACAGGACGAATTTCCACTTGGGCACGTTCTTCAGCTGCTTCCCACCGATGTCGGTTATCTGATCCGCATCAAGATACCCATCGGGATATTCCGCCGACACGTAGATCAGGCCGGAGGTTATATCGAGACCCGCCATGGGCCGGCCGATGACATCGATTTCAAACCCCTTGGAAACCACCTCCGATATGTTTTGCGAAATGCATTCCCAGTTGCCGGTTTGCGACGGGCGGCAAAACTGGCCCTGGAAGTTTTTAACGGTATTGTGAAACACGTTGGCATCCAGCGCCACTCTGTTGTTCAACAGGCTTGACTTGATCCCGACCTCAATAGACAGCGGCTCTTCCGGCTCGATGATCCCCGGTACGTAGACGATCGTGCCCGTTGCGTCCATGGTTTGTTCCGCAATCGACCCGGGTTTGTAACCCCGGGTGACGCTGCCGTAGGCCATCACCCCCGGGTTGAAGCGGTACTGCCCGCCCACACGCCATGAAAAATTGGTTTCCTTATCCGAAAGCCCGCCCTTTTCACCGGTGGCCCGGCTTTCTGTGTCGAGTTCGACCTCCTGCCGGGTCAGCCGAACCCCGGCAAAGAGGGACGCGTTATCAGAAAGATGATAGGTCAGCTGGCCGTAGCCCGCCAGTGAATCGGTTTGGGCTCCGTAGAGATAGCCTTCGACCTCAGCCGGGGGGGACACTTGGAAATAGCCGACGAAGGGAAAAGGAAGAAACGGGGGATGATCCATCCAAACCGAAACGTTGGTACCCTGGCCGCCGGTCTGGGAGCTGAAGGTCGAGTAGAAGAGACCGGCAACGTATTCAAAGGTCCCTCCCGACGGTGAGGTGATCCGGAATTCCTGGGTAAACTGATCCGACTCCTTGTACTCTTCCGGCGCCTCGATCTTCAGGTGGAAGGGCTCCGCATAGGGAAACACGGAAGAAAAGTCCGGGCCTTCGGTCAGGTCCCGGTAGGCGGTGATGGAGGTCAGGGTGTGATCCGCGATCGTATAGTCGATCTGGGCGGAAAGACCGTAATTTTCTTTCTGGCGCCTCACCTTTGCATCCGTGTAGCTGTCCTGGTTGCCCTCTTCGGCCGTATAGCCGCCGTTGGCGGCGGATTCGGCGGTGCTTGAGCCCGGAACGGCATAAATGAGCGTAAAGGCGTTCGGCCCCTTCTCGTCCCTGTCGTTGTAGTCGGCGATGAGGTTGATGCTTAGGGCATCCGAGGGTGAATACAGATAGCGCGCCCGAACCCCATAGTTCTTGTCCACCTGGTCTTTGTCGTAATACAGGTTTTTCTGAATGCCCCGGTAGGTATTGGCAAGGGCGCTGATGCGCAGAGCCGAGTTGTCGGTTATGGGCACGTTCAGGGCGCCCCTGAACAGTTCCTGCCCGAACCGGGAGCCGGCGGTGCCCTTATTCGAGTATTCGACATGGGCATAGCCCGAAAACCCTGTCAGGTCCGGCGCCACCGTGACCATGTTGATCACGCCGGCCGATGCGGATTGACCGAAGAGCATCCCCTGGGGGCCCCGAAGGATTTCCACCCGCTCGATATCGAAAATATTGTTGTTGGGAATTCTGCCGCCGGGAACGTCATCCACCACGATGGCCACGGACCCCACGGTGGTCTGCTGCCAGCTGACGGTGCCAATGCCGCGGATAATTCCGGCGCCGCTGGGCCCCGATTGCGGGTCGGTAAAATCCAGCGCCGGGGAAATCCGGGCCATGTCGGTGATCTCATTGATCTGCTGGCGCTCGATCTGCTCCCGGTTCGCCACGGTGATGGCCACCGGCACGTCCTGGACTTTCTCCTTCCGTTTTTGGGCGGTTACGGTGATCTCTTGCAGCGTGAACTCATCACCCTGGGCCCAGCCCGTCTGGAGCCCCCCAAGTATGAGCCCCCCCCCGAGAACCATCATTAAAACAATTAACCAGTTCTTTCTCATTTTTGTCCCCCCCATTTAAATTTGCTGTTATGAAT
>JBECKW010000370.1:0-2649 GCA_040235505.1 Desulfobacterales bacterium | reverse complement strand
CATGTAAATGACGTTATTGAAAGTGCAACATCAAGAAGCGACTTTACGTTATTAATTTTTTCAAAAATTTTAGATGGCAATGTTTTTGAAAAATGGTCAATAAAACGAAAGTAAGCGTCTTATCAACCCCATCTTCACAAGCCATCAGTAGCGTGGCATGATTCGCCTCAACCAACAGGAGGCGAGGCCATGCAAGATGATTATCGAGAAAAGACACCAGCAGAAAAGAGAGAGTTCTGGGAGGCGCAGATCCGTTTTTGGCAGGAAAGTGGACTGAGCCAGAGTGAGTATTGCAAACGACACGGCATTCGAACGAACCAGTGGTTCTACTGGCGAAAGCGCTGCCGGGATAGCGAAACAGGTCTAACCCTGGTTCCCCTGAAGATTCCTTCGGTAAAAGTGCCCTCCCATAGAGTACCGGCGATTCGGGTAATCACCCCAAACGGTTTTACGATTGAGATTGATGGCGACGCATCTGTAACCTCACTACCCCTGCTGATCCGGGAAGTGGCGGCGATATGATGCTTCCCGCCCAGTCCAACCGGGTTTTCCTGGCAGTGGGGAGCACCGATATGAGAAAATCCATCAACGGTCTTTCCATTATGGTGGAGCAGGTCCTGGAGCAAAACCCATTTGCTGGAGATCTGTTTGTTTTCTGCAATCGGCGGCGCAACATGATCAAGATCCTTTACTGGGACCACAACGGATTTTGCGTGTGGCACAAGCGTCTTGAAGAGCATCGGTTCACCTGGCCCCGAACGCGGGAAGAAGTAATTACAATCGGGAAAAAAGAGCTCGAATGGCTGCTTGCGGGCCTCGATTACACCCGCGCTCACAAACAGCTGAGATACTCGGCTGCAGGATGATTTTTCTTCAAAAAAAGGAGAAAATGTGTTTACAGAATACGGCCGTTTTGCTATGTAACAGGCCATGAATATTGAGCTTTCCAAACTTCCTGACGACGCATCCTCTCTCAAGAAAATCATCACTGAACAGTATCTCGAATATCAGAAAACCCAGGAGAAGATCGACTATCTTGAAGAGATGATCCGTCTTCTGAAAAACGAGCTGTTCGGTCGCAAAAGCGAGGTCCTCAGAGAACCGGATGCAAGCCAGCTTCAGCTTTTTACCCCGCCGGAGGCACCGCCCGCACCGGAACCTTCGGAAGATGTCGTCATCGAGGCCCATACCCGCAAAAAACGCGGACGAAAGCCCCTGCCCTCCGATCTACCCCGGGTGGAGGTCATTCATGATATCTCGGAAGAGGAAAAGCAATGCGCCTGCGGCGTCGAGCGCTCCTGTATTGGCCGTGAGGTTTGTGAAAAGCTCGATTATACACCGGCCAAACTCCAGGTGGTCCGTCATATTCGGCTTAAATATGCCTGTAAAAACTGTGAAGGGGTTGAGGACGACGGCCCCACGGTCAGGATCGCACCACCGGTGGAGCAGCTTATTCCCAAAAGCATTGCAACCGAAGGACTTCTGGCTCACGTGGTGGTCTCAAAGTTCGCAGACGGCCTTCCGCTTTACCGCCAGCAGAAAATATTTGCCCGGCACGGGATTGACGATCTTTCCCGGGCCACTCTGGCCGGGTGGGTGATACAGGCTTCCGGCAAATGCCTTCCGATTCTGGAATTGATCGCTAATGAAATTCGCGGCGGCCCTTTGATCAACATCGATGAAAGTCCGTTTCAGGTTTTAAAGGAACCGGGCCGAAGCAACACCACAAAGTCCTATATGTGGGTGTTTTGCGGCGGTCCGGATCGAAAGGCGGTGATGTATCGATATCATCCGACCCGCAGCGGGCAGGTTCCCATGGATTTTCTTGGAGACTACCAGGGGTATGTTCAGAGCGACGCTTTTTCCGGATACGATCAGGTTGGCCGAAAAGAGGGAATCGTCCATGTCGGCTGCTTTGTGCATGTACGGCGGAAATTCATGGATGTCGTCAAAACCAGAAAGAAAAACCGCGGCGGCAAAGCGACCTCACGAGGCCTTGCAGATGAAGCAATTGATGTCATAGGAAATTTGTACAAGATTGAGAAATATGCCAAACAAGAGCGGCTTTCATATGATGAACTCTATGAGCTTCGTCAGCGTGAATCCAAACCAATCCTTGACAATTTCAAGCTCTGGCTCGATGCGAACCAGCCGCTGACTCCTCCCGAGGGGCTTCTTGGAAAGGCGATTCAATATGCCTTGAACAACTGGGAGAAATTGATCGTCTACATTGAAGATGGCCGCCTGAGCCCTGACAACAACGTGGCTGAGAACGCGATCCGGCCGTTCGTGGTCGGACGAAAAAATTGGTTGTTTGCGGGAGCGCCCAAGGGTGCCGAGGCCAGTGCAACTTTCTTCACCCTTATCGAAACCGCTAAAGCCAGCGGCCATGAGCCTTATGCCTATCTGCGACACATCTTTGAAAAACTGCCCTTGGCCGAAACAGACGAACACTACAAAGCACTGCTTCCATGGAACTTGGACCCGGTAACTGTCGCCGCCGTTGTCCGGCAGTAGTTTATTGAACGCTTACCAATTTTCTGAAGAACTAAGGTCCCTCTGTAATATTCTGCACTCATTTCTGGAGGGGCCGACGCCTCTGTAGGAGCTGACGCCTCTGTAGGAGCTGATGCCCCTTGAGCAGGTGGC
>JBECKW010000315.1:0-7033 GCA_040235505.1 Desulfobacterales bacterium | reverse complement strand
GGTGGGGTGTTGACCACAATGAGGAAGTTTTTGGTCTCGGCCATGTTTCGTTCTCCTTTTCTTTTCTTCGGTTATTGGAATGGTGTTTTGATGTCATTAAGCTTACTATGGAGATGAAATATTCCAGCAAAATTCATGCCGCACAGGCTCAGCAGAAAGGTCCACCTTATGAGGGTGCAAGAACCGCAAAAAACCACCAGAAAGCGCCGAACGAAAAACGAAAACGCCGCGTCCTCCCGGCCAGATGCTTCCAAAGATAAAGTAGCATTTACGCGACTGTTTTTCTTCTTCAGGAGCAGGCGCGAATTAAGAGCATATGCCCAATAAAAAAACGACCGGCTAAATAAAGCACGGCCGTAAAGAAAACCCAGGAAAATCTTAAAATAATGAATTGAAAAACCAATTATCCTATGGTATCAAAAATTCTTAGCCATTGACCTCCGTGCGGGGCTATAAATCCGGCTTGGGAAAAGCATCCGCGAATAATGAACATTGTTTCATAATTATGTTCCTCTTCGAGCTGAGTGGTGTGTCAGGTTTTAATGTCGGCAGCTTTGTTTTAGCAATCGCTGCTGCATTGCTGCTGCTTTTCATTTAAAAAAAATAAACACTGATCGATAGTAAAAACTTTCTACTTATTGTTTTTAATAAAGGGTTTTATTGCCATTTTGAATAGATTGTTTGTGTGATGAATTTCGAATGGCACGATTAGCCCAAATCTAACAACCAAAACACAGGAGAGCTTATGGTCGAAGAACTTGAGGTCGGATGTGCCCGCCCCACGGGAGGGCCGGTGGGGGAGTCTCCCCCGGAACCAGCAGAATCAACAGAAGAAAAGACAGTCGCCAGAAAGGAGGTTTCTCATATGATAAAGGTTGGTCAAAAGGCACCGGATTTCGTTGCACCTGCTTACCATCAGGGAAAATTTGTCAATTTCAAACTATCCGATCACTTGGGAAAATGGGTGTTGCTGTGCTTCTATCCGGGTGACTTCACCTTCGTCTGAGCGACGGAAATTTCAGCAGTTGCTGAAAAATACTCTGAGTTCCAGAAGCTGGGCGCGGAAGTGTTTTCCATGAGCATCGATACCATGTACGTGCACAAGATGTGGAACGATCATGAGCTTTCGAAGATGGTGGACGGCGGGGTGCCGTTCCCCATGCTTTCGGATGCCGGTGGAAAGGTCGGACAGCTGTACGGTATTTATGACGATATGGCCGGAGTCGAAACCCGGGGCCGCTTCATTATCGACCCCGATGGTGTCGTGCAGGGTTTTGAGGTGCTGTCGCCACCGGTGGGCCGGAATGTCGGTGAAACAATTCGGCAACTTCAGGCGTTCCAGCTGGTGCGGGAGACAAAAGGCAAGGAGGCAACGCCGTCCGGTTGGAAGCCGGGCAAAATGACCCTCAAGCCGGGACCGGATCTGGTGGGAAATGTCTGGAAGGTTTGGAAGACGAATATGGCCTTTGACTAATAATCAAGAGCGCCCATGGGCCGCGAACATTCAATACCGCGCCAATAATCGGTAATATTGCGCAGCACCGGTTATTGGCGTTTTATTGATTCACAATGGGAACGGTCCGGCTGAAAGGAGTCAAAAGACCAAAGTTCCGCAACTCCTTTTCATTGTTGTGGCTTAAAATTTAATTTATCGGTTGCAAATCGCATTGCGCTGAGTAACTAATGCCGGTGGCACCTGAAAATTTGAACACAATATTTAAATGAATTGGAGTGAGCTGAATGAATAATGTTGATTATGGAAGCTACGAGACCACCGTTGAACAAAGCAGCCGTCTCGAAAAAGCGATACAGCGCGATCCAACGAGTTTTCGCGTCCTTACCGGAGATAGACCCACAGGAAGACTTCATGTAGGCCATTTATTCGGCTCCCTTGAAAACCGGGTGCGTCTTCAAAATCTTAATGTACCCATTTTCATTGTCATTGCAGATTATCAAGTGTTAACGGACCGGGATCATGCCGACAATATCGCTGAGAATGTGTATCATCTCGTCGTTGATTATATTGCTGCCGGCCTGGAGCCCGAAAAATACAGGACCTTCATTTTCCCACACAGCCTCGTACCTGAACTGAACCAGTTGATTATTCCCTTTTTGACTTTGGTCACCAATTCAGAACTCAGTAGAAATCCGACCGTAAAAGAGGAAATTCAGGCGTCAAGTCAGCAGCAAATAAACGCGGGAATGTATGTATATCCCGTTCATCAGGCTGCTGATATCCTTTTCTGTAAAGCCACAGTGGTGCCGGTAGGTAAGGATCAGCTTCCTCATCTCGAATTGACTAGGACAATAGCACGGCGCTTTAATATTCGATTTAAAACAGATCCCCCCGTATTCCCTGAGCCCCAGCCGCTTCTCAGCAATGCCCCGACTATTTTAGGTTTGGACGGTTCACAGAAGATGAGTAAAAGCCGGAACAATACGATCATGCTATCGGCTTCGGAAGATGAAACAGCTAAATGCATCAAAGCGGCAAAAACCGATACTGATCGTCAGATTACATATGACCCGGTCAAGCGGCCTGAAGTTTCGAATCTGCTGTTAATGGCGTCCTTGTGTACAAATGAAGACCCTCATACCCTGGCATCGAAAATTGGTGACGCCGGTGCTTCGCGGCTGAAATCCATGCTTACGGAAGCTTTAAATGAATATCTGCGGCCTATTCGGAAACGAAGGCAGGAATTGGAAAAAGAGCCTGATTTTATAAGACGCATACTTAAAAATGGCGCCGATCGGGCACGAGAAGCGGCACAAAAAACGTTGGTTGAGGTCAGGCAGGCGATGGGAATGATTTACGAGTAGCGCCTGCCGCGAACCATGGGAAGGAGAGAAAATGAACTACAAACGGCTGGGGCTCGCCTTTTGCACCGGCTTGGCGAAAGAGGCCGCGATCGTGGAAACGCTCCTGAAGACCCGGGGGTTCGAGGTCGTCTCCGTGGTGTGTAAGGCCGGCCGGACCCCCAAGTCGCTCCTCGGCCTTTCCCGGGATGAAACGATCTTCCGGGACGAGACGGAATCCATGTGCAACCCGGTGTATCAGGCCAAACTCCTGAACCACGAAAAAACGGACTTCAATATCCTGCTGGGCCTCTGCGTGGGGCATGATTCCCTTTTTTCAAATACGCGGAAGCTCCCGTCACGGTCCTGGCCGTCAAGGACCGCGTTACGGGCCACAACCCTCTGGCGGCCATCTATCTGTCGGATTCCTATTTCCGGAAGATAAAACATCCGAAGCTGTGCTGATAGCCTCCTTTTCTCCAACTAGTTTGGAGAAGAACCTATTTCTGTATCTCCGGCCGTTGACTTTTCTCTCAATAGCTCAGCGCAAGATTATAGCCCGCATGCACGGCCGTAAAAATATCCTGGACCTCCCTGGCGTCTCCTATGATTTCCATCCTGGGGACCGCTCTTTTTATTTCTTCATCAGGGCCGGCGGCCGAGAGCATACCGGAGGCCAGTATGACGGTCTGGAAGGGCTGCAGAAACAACATTTTCTCATCCTGTTCAACTTGAACGCTGTCATCTGTGAAATCCTTAACCGTTGTGTGGGGCATGAGTTTAACGTTCTTCATCTGCCCGAGTCTCATCAGGGCCAGTTTTTTCGTAATCATTTCCATCATAGCCCCTATGGGATCGGTCCTCTTTGTGGCAACGACTTCATAGCCCTCCTTGCCCAGTTTTTCGGCGATCTCCACACCGGCCCTTCCGGCCCCGATAACAAGGACCTTCGGCCCTTTGATCTCCTTTTCACCCTGAAAATATTCCACAGATGTCATGACATGCTGTTCATCAAGACCATGGATGTCCGGGATATTTTGAACGGCCCCGGTTGCCCAGACCAGAAGGTCCGGATGGATCTCCCAGACAAGATCGGCATCGACGGATCTGTTCATGACAATAGAATCGAGATCCTTTTTCACATTATGTTCGATAGAATCGAGCCCCTGCTTCATTTTTTCCTTTCCTGGAGCCTGCCAGGCCATGGCGAACTGGCCACCCAAATGATCTGTTTTCTCGGCTAAGGTAACCTGATGGCCGCGTCTTGTCAGATACAAGGCTGCACTCATACCGGCCGGTCCTCCCCCGGCGATCAGGACTTTCAAGGGTGTTTCAGTTTTTTCCAGGGCCGGATTGCCAATTTCCGGATTCAGATTGCATCCTAAGGGTACGCCGCTCTTCATGCGATGGAGACATCCCTGGAGGCAGTATCCGCAATAGGTGATCCTGTCATCCAATCCTTTGTGCCATTTCTCTATCAGCTCGGGGTCCGCAAGAAGCGGCCTCCCGAGGGCCACAAGATCCGTTCGCCCGTCATCCAGGAACTGGACGACCTTTTCCTTCCTTCCCATCCTGCCGGCGGCAATCAGGGGAAGCGATGTGTGTCCACGAACCCAGGCTAAAGCATCTATCTGGGGCTTGTCCGGAAGACTGGAATGGTGAAAATACCATGGAGGACTGAAGCAGGCGTTTCCCATGCCCACGTGTATGGCAAGGATTCCGTTCCCCTCGGCTAATTGGAGTAATGCAAGAAGGTCTTCCTGGCTGATGCCGAACTCGGGCGACATCTCGTTTCCGGAAATCCTCAGGATGAGGGGCATATCGGGCGAGCCGGCTTTGACGCTTGAAATGGCCTCTCGTGGAAAGAGCAGCCTATCCTGTCCATAGGCATCTTGTCTCTTATTGATTTTACTGTTCACGAATTGGGAGATGAGATAGCCATGCCCCCCCTGGATTTCTATGACATCAAAACCGGCCTCCTGTGCCTTTTGGGCGGAGGACTTGTACCCTTCCAGAATCTTCTCTATTTCCTTCTCGGAGAGTGCTTCTGAAACGGTTCCTTCTCTGGCAACGCATGTCATCACGGACGGTGCCTTTGGCTGGCCGCCGATTATTTTGGGAAGGGCGCCGGCGCCCGCATGGTTCAGGTGAAGACAGGCAAGACGATTCTCCTCGTGTATGACATCGACGATCTTTCGCAGCTGCGAAGAACTCTCCGGCAGGTGAACACAGGGCTGTTTGGGGTGCTCCCTGCCGTCGGCAGTGACCGATACAGGCTCAATGATAACAATTGCAGGGCCGTTTCGTGCGATCTGCCGGTAGAAAATCAACTGTCGGTCCGTCACAGTACCGTCGGGATTGCCGGCCCCGATTTTAATGGGGGGGAAGACGAAACGGTTCAATAGCTCCAGATTGCCTAAGGTAAATCCATTAAACATTCTTTCCATGTTAGGCCCCCTTTTTTATCGTCTTTTTCCGTTGTTGACGGGTAAAAGCACGTTGCTCTGGCCGGCAGTAACGATATAAGAGAGCAAACAAGATGCCAAAAGCCCTGATTCCCGGAGGCGATTGCATAACCAATTGTATTGTTTGGGGTTAATAGATGCTTTGGGGGATGTTCAGAAAATGTCAGGTGGCGGTTGCGCAAATCCGGCGCCATGAAACAGTTGCAAAAATGCTACGTTATGGAGGTGCCGGGTCCGCTCTTGGCATGCTATTAGGAAACGACCTCCCTTTCACCCTGAAAATATTCTACAGATGTCATGACATTCGTGTCATCGCAATAATTTTTCAGCTTTCACGGCACTGACCTTAAATTCGGGAATCTTGGCCAGAGGATCGATCGCCTCCGAACTGGTCAGGACATTGCTCGGATTTTCTCCAAAGTGAATCGGCAGAAAAAGGGTGCCGGGCCCGACGGAACAGGTCAACTTGGCCGGGGCTTCCATTCGGCCCCGGCGTGAAGATAATATGAGCACATCATGCTCTTCAACCTCCAATGCCGCGGCGTCCTTGGGATGGATGCTCACATAGCCTGTCGTTTGTTCGATATCGAGATGCGGTGAAATTCGGGTCATTGTTCCGGTATGGAAATGGGCAAACATTCTGCCGGTGGTAAGCAAAAAGGGATACTGTTCATCGGGCATTTCCGCCGGGTCCTGGTAGCCGATCCCGTGAAATGCCGCCTTTCCTCTGGGAAATCGACTGGCGTGCAAAAAGGGCGTACCCGGATGCTCTTTATCCGGACAGGGCCATTGCAGGCCATCCAGGCCGAGACGCTCATAGGTCATGCCGCCGTAGCTTTTCGGTGTCAGTGATGTCATCTCGCTGAATATTTCTTCGGAACTTTTGTAATTCATTTCGTATCCCATGGCGGTGGACAGTTTGCAGATAATTTCCCAGTCGGTGAGCGTATTGCCGATAGGCTCGATGGCTTTGTGGATTCGCATGCACCGACGTTCCGTGTTGGTAAATGTACCTTCTTTCTCGGCCAGGGATGCAGCCGACAGGACCACGTCCGCCACCTGGGCGGTTTCAGACAAGAACAGTTCCTGAACCACCAGAAAATCGAGTTCTTTGAGGGCATGGGACAAGTGGTTCCAGTCCGGTTCACTGAGCTTGGGATTTTCTCCGATGACATACAACCCCTTCAGCCTTCCTTCGAGCATTGCCGTGACCATATCCGTGATGGTCAGGCCGGGCCGGCCTGAAAGGTCCCTGCCCCAGGCTGAGGAAAATTTCCTGCGGATCTCCCCGTCCGTAACCGGCTGATAACCGGTAAACACATTGGGCAGGCCCCCCATATCACACGCCCCCTGAACATTGTTTTGACCTCTCAACGGATTGACGCCGCCGCCTCGAATCCCGACATTGCCGCACAGTAGGGCGAGATTGCAGCAGGACTTGACATTATCGACGCCGGTGGTGTGCTGGGTGATGCCCATGGCATATAAAAGACTGGCGGGCGGATGGGTGGCATACAGTTCGGCCATGTGTTCCAGGTCTCTTTGACTCACGCCGGTAACGGCCCGAACCCTGTCGGGCGTATACGTTTCGACGGTCTCCTCGACTTCATGAAAGTTTTCAGTACGTCGGGTGATATACTCCATGTTATGCCACCCGTTTTTGATAATCAGGTGCATCATGCCGTTCAGGAGGGCCACATCGCTTCCAAGACGGTGGTTGACGGCGACATTGGCAAAGCGGGAGAGCTGAATGGTTCTCGGATCCGCCACAA
>JBECKW010000135.1:0-11884 GCA_040235505.1 Desulfobacterales bacterium | reverse complement strand
GACCGGCCCGGGCAGTTGACATAGCACTGTCCGCAGCTCTGGCAGTTCTCCGCATATGCGATGACGGATTTTTTCCTGGTCTCGTCGAACCGGAAGACGTCCATGGGACAAATGGCATAGCATCTCCGGCAGCCGATGCACGAGTTGAGATCATATCTTTGAACGCTCAATTTCTCTCCTTCCTCATGAAAAAATCTTCTCCGATGTTCACTTGTGCCAGCCCTGGGTTTCCTTTTCCGGGGGCAACCCCTTTGCTTCGGTTTCGCCGGGGAATCGCCAGCCGTAGCGTTTCGTGTAATCCTCGGACAGGTCTCCCTTCCACTCGTCTTTGATGTCGACCTTGGAAACGGTCATCGAACCGTCCTTCCCCTTACGAACGGTCATATAGGCGAGGAAGTTCTGGTCGTCACGATAGGGATAATCGGCGCGATAGTGAAGTCCGCGGCTTTCCTTGCGCTCGAGGCCGGCCCGGAGTTTCATCTCCGCGCTGAGCACCTTGTGCTTCATCTCGTGGCAAAGACGAAGGTCATGGGCGCTTGCGGCCATGAGCTTGGGCACGACCTCGTCGCGCATGTACTCGATCTGCGCGAGCGCGCCGCTCAGGGTCTGCTCCGACTTCACGATGTGAATCCAGTACGGTGCCATGACGGCTTGGAGCACATCCCGCGCCCAGTTGGGGTCGAGGCCCTTCTTCAGCGACAAGGGCGCCCGGATTTCCTTGGCGGTGCTCGAGGCCTTGTCTGCGGGAATCTTTGCAGTCTCGGCGCCCCCGGCATACTTGGCCGCGGCTTTCCCGGCTCGCCATCCCTGGGTGGCGCAGAAGCTGGAAGTAAAGCCGACGCCGTTCGGATACGCCGCACCGGTGGCCACCGATCCGTTGCTGCCGTCGCCGGCGACATACAGGCCGGGAAATCCCGTGTCCCCCACCAGGTCGTCAAGGCCGCAGAAGATGCCCGAACTCAGATGGCTGCACATGCCCACGGCCGCCCCGTAAATGTCGCCTTTCGGCATGGAGTCGTTGTCTTTGCCCGTGCGCGGGTCATTCGGATTTTTGGAGAGGGTCCCGCCCCTGCGGCCTGCGCTTGCCTTTGACAGGTCTTCGATATCGGTCCCGTCGTTGTTGCCGAGACCGCTCAGAGCCGATTTAACCCTGCCCAGCACCATGATCCGGGCCTTTATCGTCGCGTATTGCGCTGCGTTTTCAGCGCTGATGTCGCCGCCGCAAAGCCATATGTTCTCAAGATACGTCCAGGAGTTGTTCGGGAAAGAATTTCCCGCAGCATACGAGAGGGTCTGGTGAAAATCGTCGAATTCCTTACCCACGATCGGCAGCCCGAGATGGTATCCGATGTACTCGCCGTCGAAGGTATCGCCGCCGGTCGGAAAGCCAGAGGGCTTGTAGGAGCCGCCACCGGTACACATGACGACCGCCCTGGCGTGGATCGTGACAACGGCGGCGCTCGGCACGTCGAAGCCCATGGCCCCGACCACTTTGCCGTCCTCCTCGATCACGTCGGTGATCATCGTGTGATCGATGTAGGCGATACCGTTGTCTTTGAGGACCTTGATGAATTTGGTTCGGCGGTCGTTCGTTGCGAACTTCTCGCGATATCCGGGAAAATCCTCATTCTTGGCATAATCGCCGGCCTTGGAGGCCTTGGGGTACTGCGTCAGGATCTCCCAATCCATGAGCCGCTGATAGGTTTCTTTCGAGTCGGTGATCCATACCTCGAACCAGTCCATGTTGGCGATATAATCGCTGCCCCGCATGATGCAGTCCCTGAATGCCTGGGCATCGTCACCGAAGTCCGGGTCGAACCAGCGATGCGAGCTGACAAAGGGGCTCAAGCCCGAATAGCCCGGACGGCCCTTGTCCACGAGGAGCACAGACCGTCCCGCCTTTCCTGCCGCCACCGCGGCGTTGAGGCCGGCAAATCCGCCGCCGATCACCAGCACGTCGCACTGGTATTCGGTCGTTTTCGGAGCGGCCGCGTCCGCCGGAATCGGCAGTTCTTCGGTGACGCGCTCCGCGCACGGCGCGTCACTGGTCTTTCCCAAGGCGCGGCTTCCCAACATTCCGGTGGTCGCCGCCACCGCGGCGGCAGCGCCAATGCCTCCGGCGCCCGTCAGGAACGATCGGCGGGATACCCCTTCTTTCTTTTCTGTTGTGACAGCATTCTGATTATCCAAAACTTTTTTCTTCATAGACGATCCCCTTTCCCGGCCGTAGCACCACCCATCCACGACGATTGATGATTGGCTCGTTTCTGTCTACTGCGGAGAGATGTTGGGCGTTTTGCCGACTTTTTGGGCATTGTGAACTATTGGAAGACACAGGGGGTGATTGTCACTCACAAGTTACCTTCGTAAAGTTTATTGAAAAACCGGCGTTCGCATAAAGATTTATGCGAACGCCGGAGGCCCATATTCCACAAAGGGGGGGAGGGAATATCCGGCCATTTTTTTAATGCGATATACTCTATGACATTTTATTGGTCTGACATCAGTCGTACTAATCCTCTCTCAATATCTTGTCAAGATAAAAAACCGAGAACCCGGATGTAGAGATAGTAAATATTAAGCAACAGGCCTGTGGACCTTTGGAATTGATGAGTCATGCCTATTTCAATAATTGTAAGGTGATTACTCGGGATCCGCCGACATTTCGACAGCGCTTCGGATATCGGCGACCGCTTCCGGAATGATCCCCAGCTTGAGGTAGATCGGGTGTATCATGGCCTTCAACCCGGGCAGCCTTCGCGCAAAAATCAGAGCCCCCACCACACAGATCGAACCGTCGATAAAAACGGTCAAAGGGGCGCCGATGCGGTTTGCCAGGAATCCGGCGATCAGACTTCCCACCGGCATGGTGCCCATGAAGGCCATGGTGTAAAAACTCATCACCCGGCCCCGCTTGTCGTCATCCACCAGGGTTTGCAGCAGGGTATTGCTCCCGGCCATCACGATCATCTGGCCCACGCCGGTCAGCAGCATGAGCCCTAAAGAAATCGCCAGTATCCGCGACATTGAAAAAATCATCAGCATAACCCCGACCGTCGCCGCCGCGATGGGGATCAAACGGTCGACGCCCAGCACGCTTTTTCTCGACGCCAGGTGGACGGCACCGGCCAAGGCGCCGAAACCGACAAAGGCCATGAGAAATCCCATTGTTCTGGGACCACCTTCCAGCAGGTCTTTGGCGAAAACCGGCATCAGCACCATACAGGGCATGGCCACCAGGTTAACCAGGGCGAACATCAGCAGGATGTCCCGGATCGGCGTAAAAGCGGCGGCATATACGAACCCCTCCTTAAATTCCTGCCACGCCCTCTTATGCCGTGGTGCCATAGCCATGGGCGGAAGCTTCATCAAGAGCAGAGAGGCGATGACGGCCACATAACTGACAGCGTTGATCAGAAAACAAGCGCCTTCCCCGACGGCCGCGATCAGGATACCGGCTACGGAGGGGCCCAGCAGACGGCCGATATTGATCATGGTCGCATTGATGGCAATGGCGTTTCCCAGATCTTTTTTGTCGACCATCTCCACCGTAAACGCCTGCAGGGTTGGCATTTGGAAAGCGTTGATGATGCCCAGGACAATGCTCAAGGCGATGACTTCCCAGATCCGGATCACATTCATAAGGACCAGGATGCTTAGGATCAATGCCTGAAGCATAGCCAGGATCTGGCCCATAAGTAATATGCGATGCCGGCTATAGCGGTCCGCCAGCACACCGGCAAAGGGCGCCAGTAAAAACGCGGGGATCTGGCCGGCGAATCCCACCAACCCGAGCAGGAAGGCGGAACCGGTCATCCGGTACACCATCCAGCTCAACGCGACGCGCTGAATCCAGGTGCCGATCACGGAAATGCTCTGCCCGCTGAAATAAAGACGAAAATTTCGATGACGCAACGAGCGCAGCGTCGATCGCAGTGGTGATTCTTTTGCAGGTTTTCGGGGCTCGCCGTTCATAGATCCTCTCAGAAACATCAGATTAAAAGGCACCTTCCTATTCCTTCGACTATATACCCCTCCAATACCATGTCAAGATAAAAAGGTACCTTCTTAAAAAGATCTATGATAACCGGATAGACACTAGGATGCAGAAGATTTCGGAAGGTGGAAAAACACAACGCTGCTCATTCGGGAGATCAGACGCCGTATCTTTATGGCTCAGGTCCCCAAGCTCCTTGGCTATGGCCGCCAATGATTTGCAAAGAGTGTTCTTGGCTGGAAGGGCTGATTGGAAGAATTACAAATTCAAACTCATCGTATCGAGGAAAACCTCATAAACTTAATTGTCACCCGGCCTTCTTCACTTCCCGACTCCGGTTCCGGGCGCTTTCCACCAGGGCCTTCATGGCCTTCTCGGCCCCCCGCTTTTCAATCGCATCCATCTCGACCAGGGCCAGGGCCTCGGTGGGGCATGTGGCGACGCACGGCGGGACTTCGGTGTCCGATGTCCTCTCGCCCACACACATATCGCACTTCTGCATCTTCTCATCCTCCCCGAACTGGGGAACGTCAAAGGGGCAGGCATCAAAGCATGTGCCGCAACCGATACACGCTTCCCGGTCCACCACGACGATCCCGTCTCCGGGGCGCTTGGAGATGGCCTCCTGGGGACACGCCGCCACGCAGGCGGGCTCCAGACAGTGCATGCAGGAAACCGATACCGACCGGCACGTCACCTTCGGGTAGACGCCGTCCCAGATATTTTCAACCCGACGCCACTTCACCCCCAGCGGCACACCCCGCCAGCTTTTGCAGGCCACCTGGCACCCATGGCACTGAATGCAATTTTCCACCACGAATTTAAAGCCTAACTGTTTGCCGGACATGTTGTTCTCCCTTCAAGTCGAACGGTGGACTGTGATCCGTGAACTGTTAACTTCTAAAAGCAAGCAATGATTTTTCTCTGTTCACTGTTCACCGCTCACTGTTCACTTTCGGTTACGCCTTCCTCACCTCCACCAGCGTCTGGCTGGCGTTGGCGGTAATCAGGGGGTCCATGGACGTTTTCGGATCGGTGCTGTACATGTTGTTCACGTTGGCCCCGCCGTCGGCAAGTGGAAAATCTTCGAACCCCAGCTCTTTACATCCCTGCCACCAGCCATGCAGCAGCATCACCGTATCGGGCCGGATGCCCGGATAAAGCTCGGCTTTCACCTTCATCCAGCCATGAGGGCCCTGCACGATCACCCAGTCGCCGTTATGAATCCCCCTGGCGGCAGCGGTGTCCGGATGGATATCCAGGGTGGGATAGGGCATAA
Organism: Desulfobacterales bacterium; assembly: GCA_040235505.1. Classification (GTDB taxonomy): domain Bacteria; phylum Desulfobacterota; class Desulfobacteria; order Desulfobacterales; family JAFDDL01; genus JBECKW01. Next base: position 6,608 of record JBECKW010000135.1, on the reverse strand, counting down.
TCTCCCGAAGGTAGGGCACATTGCGTTGCCAGGAGGCCGAATAGCATTTGGATGTGTGGTAGTCGGACAAGATCAGAGGGTATTTTTTTGCAAGTTCCGGCGTCCCGGTCACGCTTTCAGGCGGCTCTCGCCATTCGGGCAGGGGGCTCAGGCCCTCCGATTCGAAGGTGGTGTTGTAGATCGCTATCTTCCCCTGGGGCAGATAGGGTGCGCCGCCCAGTCGGGTGCTTCGGGTGGCGAAAACCTCTGCAAGTCCCCTGTCATCGCTTCTCCCGCTTCGGGCTTTCCCCCCGCCGGAAGCCGGGGGTGCATAGCCCAGGGGGTGTTTCCGCACCTCGTCGATGGTGATGTTCAAGGGGGAGAGCAGATCGTTCGCGCAGGCCGTCATGCTCCCGCCCCAGAAATCGTCGCCGTAGCCCATGGCCACCCCGAGATCCAGGAAAAACTGGAAGATCGACTTATAGGGCCCCAGGGGCTCGATCACCTTGCGACGGGCCATGATCTTGCCGCCCATGGAACCGAACGGGTGATCCGATTCGTAGACTGTTGCGGTGGGAAGCACAATGTCCGCATAGTCCATGTCGGCGGTCCGGGTCACGTCCACCACCACGTAGAAATCAAGCTTTTTCAAGGCCTCGATGACCCGCTTGGTGCCCCGGGTGCTTACCGTGGGTTGGGTCCCCGGCGCGATGATGGTCCGAACCGGATAGGGATCTTCGGTGAGAACGCTGTTCAGGACTTTGTAATAAGACGAAGAGGCGCCCTCGATATAGGGCTGGAATGATCTGGGAAATTCCGGCCCCACCAGTTTGTCGAGCATCTCCGGCGTATACCGCTCCATGAGATTGACGCCCTTTATTCCGCCCTCCCCACCCGGGCCCATACTGTCGCTTAATTTGTTCCCACCACCTTCGGGCCGGTTCAGGTTCCCGGTGACCGCCATCAGAATCGCGACGCCGCGGATGGCATCGCTGGCCGAAGAGGCGTGTTCGACACCGTTTCCGAGATCGATTCCCGCGCTCCCGGCCGTGGCGTAAATCCGAGCCACCTCCTGAATCTGGGCGGCCGGTATTCCGGTGATCTTCTCGGCCCATGCGGGCTTATACTTCTGAACATGATCTTTTAACTTGTCATAACCGTAGCAGTATGTTTCCACGAAGGCCTTGTCGATGAGGTTTTCGTTTACGATCACGTTCAGCATGGCCAGGGCCAGGGCCGCATCCGTGCCGGGTCGTATGGGCACCCAGATATCGGCCATTCCGGAGTCCGGCTCGATGGACGGTTTGATGGCGATGATCTTAGCGCCTCTTTTTTTGGCGGCGAGATAGTTTCGGACCACCATATTGGTCGGCCCCGAATAGACCGGCTGACGGCCCCAGATCAGGAGGACTTCGCTTTTTTCGTAATCGCAACCGGGCTTGCGATGGGCGCCGAGGGTGTAAGCGAAGGTAAAATCCTTCTGCGTGCCGCATATGCCGCTGTGACCGTAATTGGGGCTTCCGTGAACGATCAGAAACCGTTGCATGTAATCGGAATAGGCACGCCGGGCCGGGCTCAGCATGGCCAGGGATTCGGGCCCGTACGTCTGTTTCTGCTTCTTGAGCTTTTCCGCGATGAGGCCGATGGCCTCGTCCCAGGTGATTTTCTGGAATTTCCCCTCCCCCTTGGCGCCCACCCGTTTGAGTGGCGTTTTCAGGCGGTCCGGTGAATAGACCCACTGGGGTGCGGATTGTCCCTTGGGGCAGATCCCCCCCCGGTTGCTGGGGCACTCCTTCATGCCCGCCACCCGGGTGAACCGGCCGTTTTTCACGAATGCATAGATACCGCACCCGGCGCTGGGCCCGCACATGCCACAGAACGTCGGAATCGCCGTCTCGCCGGTCTCCCCTGCGGCTGCCATGGCTTCATTCAGGGAATAGGTTCTGAAAGACGGCAGCCCCCACAGGGTGGCGCACAGAATGCCGGTGCCGGTGGTCTTAAAAAACGAGCGTCGATTCATTTCCCATCGATCCTGCTTCTGCACATTGATGCACCTCCCTTAAGGGCCTCGGGAAAAAATTTAGAGTTGAATAGTTTTACCATTCTCTTGAGGACCGCAAACAGTATATCGCCAATGAACTCAACCCATCATGACCGGGGTTTTGTAGAGTTCCTGCAGTACGAGGGTTCCGGCCCCCTTGGCAAAATCTTTAGTCGTCCAGTTTTTAATCAGGATGTCGGGTTTGCAATTTTCGATTTTATCGAACTTCGCGTTTTGAATGGCATCAAACATGGATGAAAACATCAGGTCCCCGGCCTGGGCACCTGTACCCGTTATGATGATTTTCTCGGGGTTGAGAAGTGTTATCAGCTGCGCAATACCGACGCCCAATATCCGACCGGCATGATTCAGTATTTTCCGGAACTCGGAGTTGCCCTTCATGGCCGCCTCGATAACATCTTCAAATGAGAGTTTTTCGGATTTCTGCCATCGCCTTTCATTGATGGTGACTCTGTCAATGTCTTTCATGATCGCATAAATTCCGGCATATGCCCCCAAGCATCCCCGCCTGCCGCATCTGCACATGGGGCCGTTGATCGGGTCCATGCTCATATGGCCGAATTCACCCGCAATACCAAATTCGCCACGAACCAGCTGGCCGTTGAGCACACACCCGGCGCCGATGCCACTTTCAATGATAATCATGAGAAAATTTTTAGACTTGCAGCTTTCTCCAAACCAATGCTCGGCAATAGTGACATTGTTTGCATCGTTGTCGATGTATACCCCTAATCCAACGCTGTCCTGAAGCAGGGATCTGAACTCAACATCCGTCCATCCGTAATTCGTCAAAAACCGGATAATGCCGTTGTCTGAATCCACCAGACCGGGCACGCTCACCCCGACACCGGATATCTGTTTTTTATCAATACCGGACTTTTCGATGCAACCCGTCACAGCGGCTGAAATTTTTTTAACAAGATCCTGGGGGGTATAATATTCCTTGTCGAGGGAAACGGCATAGTCCGCCTTTATTTCCGCTTGAAAGTTAATGACAACCGCCTGGATACGGTTGATATTCCAGTTCACCCCAACAGCATATGCACCATCCGGGTTTATGGAGAGCAGTATGGGACGCCCGCCGACCTTGTAGATACTGGGTTTTTCTTCAATGAGCAGTCCCTCTTCAATCAACTCTGCCGTGATTCCCGTCAAAGAGGCTTTACTCAAACCAAGCGATTTGGAAATCTCGATGCGTGAAACCTTTCCCGCAGTTCGAATGGTGTTAAGAATATTGAACCTGTTGAGTGTCCGTATATAGCTTCTATCGGAATTTTTCATGCCGCACCTGAAACCCAATGAGATAATTAAACGGAATTATTAACACACCCGATTTCGAATGACAACACTCCCCCAATTTGCCCTCAGCGTATCATCTGGAAATCAAATGAATAAACCAGTCCCGTTCATAAATTTTAGATAATAGGATTGACGCCAAAGCGCCTCTTTCAAGTTTACATTATAAACTCAATATTTCAGAAGTGCCTTTCTTGTCAAGATTCTTGGCTGTACGAGTGGCCCTGAACGAGCTCGGTATCGGATTTGGCGATCCACGCGTTTGTTCTTCAATGCTTAAAAAAATACGATTTGAGAGCATCTATGCGGCCGATTTTGCCCGCAAGCCAAAAAAAACTTGACACGAGGCGATTTGTTCAATATTCAGTTCATAATCTGAACCGAAAAACTGCCAAATTGTTTCTACCCTCGGAATAGATGCGCACTCGATATTTCAACCACTCGTTGGCACAAGGAGTTAACCCATGAAAGCATCCTCAATATTGTCAAAAGAAGGCCCTGTCGGCGGCAATGTGCGCTGGTTAATTCTTGCCCTGCTGTTTTGGGTCAGCATGTGCAATTTCCTGGACCGGTCTGTTTTTTCAAATATTGCGCCGGAGATGTGGCAGTACCTTGGCCTGGCGGATAAGGTTACCAGCGAAGAGGTGGACCGGTACTGGCAGGATCATGCCAGCGAAGTGCTTTCCGCTGTTCACCCCGACCAGGAACCCGCCCGGGGGATCGTCGAACCCGACGCGCAAAGCGTGGTGTATATAAAGGAGCAGGTCGCCAAGAATACGTGGGCTGAATGGTACTGGAACATGAACACGGCCTTTACGGCCGCCTATGCACTCAGTATGCTGCTTTTAGGCTGGCTGATGGACACGTGGGGACTGAGGTGGGGATTTGCGTTTGCGAGTATTCTCTGGATGGTCGCAGAGATGCTTCATGCGGTGGCGCCTGAAATCGGCGGCGTTTTTGGAAACGTCCTGATCGGATTCGTGATTTGCCGCGTGTTGCTTGGCCTGGGGGAAGGCGCCGTTTCTCCCGCGGTGATGAAGTCCATTGCCGAATGGTTTCCAAAGAAAGAACGGGCGATGGCCACGGGAATTGCCACCGGCGCCTCCAGCCTCGGCGCCGTGCTGGTGCCGTGGCTGCTGCCATATGTCCTCGTGTTTTTCACCGTTTGGACCATCGGCGGCAAGGCCCTCGGCTGGCGGGGTGTCTTCATCGTCACGGGCCTCGTTGACCTTGTCCGGATTATCGTCTGGATTAAATGGTACAGAAAACCGGAACGGCATTCCAGCGTAAGCCCAAAGGAACTCGCGTATATTCTGAGCGACTCCGGGGAAAAGCCCGAGCCCACAGTGAAAATTCCATGGCGAAAGCTGATTCCCCACCGGCAGACCTGGGCCTTCATCTGCGCCAAGTCACTGACGGACGGTTTCTGGTGGTTTTTTGTGTTTGCCTCACCGGATTTCTTCGAGCGGAGCTTCGATCTCGGCGTCAAAGACCGCGCATACCTGCTGGTTTGCATCTGGCTCATCTCGGCCGTCGGCGCCGTCGCAGGCGGCTGGCTGTCGAAGAAATTCATGGATCAGGGCTGGACCCTGAACCGGGCACGCAAGATAACGCTGCTGGTTTGTGCACTGGCGGTCGTGCCGGTGTTCTTCGCCGCACTGACCGGCAGCAAATGGCTCGCCGCCATATTGATCACGCTGGCGGCGGCAGGCCATCAGGCATGGGGGGCAAACGTTTTCTGCCTTGCCAGCGATATGTTTCCCAAGCGTACGGTGGCTTCCGTCGTCGGCATCGCGGGCGTGTGCAGTACAGGCATGACCATGGTCCTGATGTTCGTGATCGGTCAGATCGTGAAATCCAGCGGCGGTTATTTTCCGATCTTCTTCATGGCCAGCGGGGCCTACCTGGTGGCGCTGCTGCTGATGCATCTCCTTTCGCCGAAGATGGATCCGGTCCAAATGGATCATGCCGAGGCAACCGAATAGGTTTTATCTCCGCCGGCACCCGAAACGGTGCCGGCTTCATATTAGAAAACGAAAGGGAAACAAATGTCCATCACGAAATTTCCTAAGCTGCATCCGGATGAGGAAAATCTTCCGATTGCAAAGTATTATTATGACATTCCCCTGCTCGATCCGGATATCCGCGCGCAGCAGATCATCGACTCCTGCCCCATCAATCCTGACCTCGCCATCAAGGTGGAGAACTTCCTGGACCTGCTGAGGCCCACCGGGTACGAGAAGGAAGAACTGGGCTGCTGCCGGATGCCGGACGGTTCCGCTTACATCGCGGCGTACACCGTCTACCCCGACTGCACCCCCCAGATGCTGGGGTGGTGGTTTCGCTGGCTGAATGTCCAATCCGTGGGCATGCCGAAGGGGCACAACCTCAAGTACAAAATCTGGAACCCGGTGGATCACATCGATCATGGTTTCATCAACGGCAAGGACAAGTCCGGGGGCGTTTTCCAGCAGGAAGCCCTTGACATGGGCGCCGGCGAGGATGCCTTCTACTCCATTCGGCATCCGTTCGATCTGAAGGATTACGGCCTGACCGAGGAGCGGGAAAAGGAACTGGCCGACGCCGGCTGCTGGATCGACTGCGCCGTGGAGAAGTTCTACACCGTGGATGAGAAGCATGAACTTCTTCCGGGAACCCATCTCACCCTGACCCAGTCCCGCTGGCGTGAACTGGGCGGCATGGAAAAACGGACCCGTGAATGGATCGGCTACGGCGTGGAAAATGGTGAAATCTATTTCGACAAGACCACTCCGGACTATATGTTCTCACTTGAGTACCTGAAGAACGTCCTGGTCCATAACACCATCGAGTCCCAGCGGCTGAACATGATTCTTCCCAAGCTTTACGAAGAGTATAAGGACAAACCGGCCGACCAATGGTAGACCCAAAAAAATAAATATTATCTATAAGGAGATAATCATGAAAAAAATACTACTTGCAGGAGAATCCTACATCACGACCGAAAACCACACCAAGGGGTTCGATTTTGCCACCCTCGGCCGATACGAACCGGTGGGCAAACCCTTCGTCAAAACCCTGGAAAACCTGGGCTATGAGGTCACCCACCTGCCGAATCATATCGCGCTGACAGAGTTTCCCGAAACAGCGGAAGAACTGGCCGCCTATGACGTCGTGATCCTGAGCGACATCGGCAGCAACACCCTGCTGCTGGATCCGGAAATGGTGTTCAAGTGCGTGATCAAGGGAAACCGGCTCATGGCCATCAGGGAATACGTCCTGAACGGCGGCG
>JBECKW010000261.1:0-13778 GCA_040235505.1 Desulfobacterales bacterium | reverse complement strand
AACTCGATTTCCGACGCCATGGGGACGGGCTCCAGGGAAACGGTTTCCACCGGCGTGTCGGTGGTGCCCACAACGACCCGGTCGTGCCATGGGATGGCAAAGAGCACCCGGCCATCATCGGTATGGGACACCATGATGGCTGTTTCACCCGGCAGAAAGGACTTGTCCAAAACGATATGGATCCCCTGGCTCGGTTGAATCAGCGCCGGAGAGGCGGGATCGTCCAGTTTGCGGATCGAATCGCTGAACGCACCGGTTGCGTTAATGACCACGTGGCAGCCAAGCTTATATGTCCGGTCTGTTTCCAGGTCATGGGCAACCACGCCGGTGACGAGATCGTTTTCCCTGACGAGTTCTCGAACCGCCATATAGTTGACGAGGACGGCGCCCTGATCGGCGGCGCTCTGTGCCAGGTTGATCACCAGCCGGGCATCGTCGAACTGTCCGTCATGGTAGATGACGCCGCCCCGCAGGCCCTGGGTTTCCACGGTGGGGATTCGCGTGAGAGTCTCTTCTTTCGAGAGCAGCTGTGAGGGCCCGAATCCCTCTTTCCCCGCGAGGAGATCGTATATTTTCAAACCGATCCCGTAAAACGGGCCCTCCCACCAGTCGTAGGCAGGCACGATGAATGGCAGGTCGTGAACCAGATGGGGAGCGTTTCTCCGCAGCTTTCCGCGCTCCTTCAGTGCCTCCAGTACCAGGGAGATGTTTCCCTGTTGCAGGTAGCGGACACCGCCGTGGATCAACTTGGTGCTTCGGCTCGATGTCCCGGCCGAAAAGTCGTGCTGCTCGAGCAGCAGAGGTTTGTACCCCCGGGAGGCGGCTTCAAGGGCAATCCCCATACCGGTCGCACCGCCGCCGATGATGATAAAATCCCATTTCCGGTTCGCGTCGGCAATTTTCTCTAACATTTCTTCTCTGTTCATCGGGTCTCCTGGTTTTTGTCAATGACGGTGACAGTTGCATCGGAAAGATTTTCGCTGTCGACAGGGCGGGGCGCCTGCGGTTTTTTCTTTTCTTTAAAGGCATTCGGCCAGGAAAAGAATCTGAAACGATCCTTTCTCAAGAAGTCGGAAATGATGCCTGCCATTTCGGGCGTCCTCAGGTAACCGTAAGATTTGTGCGGATTTTTGTGTCCCCTGGACTCATAGTCGTTGGTGACGGTTATATCAATGGGGCCGACCTTCCCGGAATTTTGCCCGAAATCATCGCTCAACATGTAATTGACGGCGATCTTATCCTTGAGGTCCGAGAGGTTATACCATTTGGACCGGACATTCTCGGGGGTTTTCAGGGCCGAGATCAGTGGATTCTTCTTTCGGTGCGCTTCCATAAACCGGCTTTTGATGACCGGCAATCCCAGCGGAGCGCCGATGGTTACGAAGGTGTCGATGGGCACTTCGGGGGCGAATGCCGTCAGCACATCGTAGGCGATGATGGCACCCATGGAGTGGGCGATCAGCAGGATTTTTTTTCTTCGGTGCTTCTTCAAAACATTTGTGAAATTGGAACATATGGCGGATTTTACGTTGCAGTCTTCTCCATCTTCCGTGACACAACGATCATCGAAGTATGTTTCGAGATCCCTGAAAAAATGATGAATGACAAATTCGGAGATCGATTCGTGATTGATGGTGAAATCTTTTTTCAGAAAGAAATGGTCCAACTGCCTGTTGAGAAAGTTCAGGATTTTCTTTCTGAGCCTGTCCGGTTTTTTTCCCGTAATATGGGCAGAAGGGTAGTAGGGTTCTTCAATGAACAGGGGGTGTTCCCGGTCTTTTATTTTCACCTGCAGCGGATCGGGATGCAGGTGGTGACCCCAGTAAAACAGTTCGAACCTGAAGAGCCGGCTCGGCTTGTGGATTCGCTTCAGGCCTTCGAAAATAGATGTTTTCCACCATGCCTGGAGGATCTTTTTCGGCGGCTTGTTGCCCATTCCGTGAATGCCGATGATAATTTTTCGCATAATACCAGTACACAACATTTGGGGAAAAAGGCAAGGGCAGATGGGACTGGGTGCTTGGGGAACATTCTATAAGTTGCAAGAGACCGGGGGGGCGCATCTCAATTTAATTATTGATAAGGAAACAGGGCACGTGCGTTAAAATATAAGTCGATAGACGAGTCGTTTTCCTGGTTGCAGGAAACGGATAAACGAACGTACGTTCCCAAAACGGTTCGGCAGTCAGAGCATTCAGGCAGCCTTCTCGTCGTCCTGATCAATGAACGGGGCCCTTCTTTCTAAACGGGGGCCGATGGGCGACACCGGGTTTTTCCGATGTTTTTCTTCCATCCTTCGAAATCTCATACTCCGGCGTTCCGGGAAAAATCCCCTGATCGAGCAGCTGCGCCTGTCGGCGAGACGACGTCTTCCTCCCATGTCTTTCATTTGAGCACCTCGTATTTAATGTGTATCCTTGACTGACAACAATTATAATTATAATCGCAATGCTCCGGCGCTGAAATAGGGCAAGGACCCCAAATCTTATTGCTGAGCGGTGTATATTTTCGAATCCGGAGCCGGCGTTGACGCATCCGATTGAAGCGCACTTTTATATTAAAAGTTCAACTATCGGTGTTCAAGGGTTCGAGGATAAAAAAGCATGCACTTTTTTTAAGGCAAAAGACGGATAGCTGCTGAAATCATAACGGTTTATTATATTCAGAACCATTTGCCGTTGCTTTATGTGTTTCACTCGACCCCTTGGATCCTCGAATCCTATTGGATAAAAATCCCTATGTTCCTCCTTTCCCCGACATAAAATGTGCTGGCCACCCCTTTGTCGTGCACTATGACGCCAGGATGTCTGACGCCTCCCTCATGGCGGCGCCGATCTTTATTCCCTGGGGGCAGATGCCTTCGACAGGCCCATACTCCCTTGAGGCAAGGCCTTTTCTGACCGTCTCGGGTAGCTGCCGGTACTGCTCCCGGGCCAGATCCCTTTCCCCGTAGCCATGGTAGTACATCAGGTAGCGAAGGACCTCGGGAACAGCGGACGATGCGCCCATGATCGAGGTGCATCTGCCGCAGGCCAGGCAGTATGAGGACCTGGTATCTGCCGCCAGACGCCGCAATATATCGTTCTGGCGGCCGGAAAGTTCCCGGCTGTCCGCAGCGGCGGCGACGTTGTCCTTCAGAACCGTGAGGCTCTTGATGGCCACGCAGCTGGCTGCGATCCTTTCGTCTTTCCACACGGCCTTGAGCTTTGCCTGCTCGAGGGTCATTCCGTCTTTCATGAAGGCTTGAATGGGCTCGAGGTCCTTTTCGGATTCGGATCCGGAGTTCCGCATGGCCATCACCTTCATGGCCACCAGCCCGATGCCTGCTTTCGCGCAGGCATCGAGGCCGTTCATGATGTCCTTATCGGCCATGAGCCGGTAGTTGTAGCTGGTCATAATGGCATCGATCCAGCCGAGGGTGGCCGCCCTCGCAAGCAGGGGCGCCATATTCATATGGGTGGAGAAGCCGAAGAACTTTATCTTCCCCTCCTTTTTCCTCTGCTCGGCCCAGGCCTTTACCTCGGGGGTGAGCACATCCGGGCTCGAGAGGCCGTGCATGAAATACAGATCGACCTGGTCGATTTTCATCCGCTGGAGAGACAGGTCGAGCCGCTGGCTCATGCCCGCCGGGTCGTTGGTCCTCGATGCCTTGGAGACGAGGAAGATGTTTTTCCGGTCGTCCGGGTATTTCTCGAAGTACTGGCCGATACCGATCTCGCTTTTGCCGTTTATATAGCTGTTGGCGGTGTCCCAGTAGGTGAGGCCCATGTTGTAGGCCATTCTCAGCAGGGTCTTGTTGGACGTCCAGTCGATGATGCCCCCCAGCGCGAGGATCGGCACCCGGACGCCGGTTTTCCCGAGCACGCGGGCGGGAATTTTCCCGGATGTGCTGCCGGCCGGTGTTTCCGCCGCCATCAGCCCACCGGCGAGTCCGGTGGACAGGGCCAGGGATACGCCTCCCACCCCGGTGGTTTTTAAAAATGTTCTTCGGTCGATTTTTTTGGCTTCGGTTTTCATGCGGCAATACCTCCCGTTTGCTGCGGCGGGTTATCGAATCAGGCCCAATGGCGATCCGGATGCGTTGATGATGCTTGAAAACGGTTCGGAGACCCGGCGGCGGTACGCGGGGCATTTCAGGTGCAGGCAGGAAAGCCGGACAGGCCGTCTCCCCGTTGCCGGGTCTCGGTTGATATGCCCGCTTCAGCGGACACTGAATTTAATATTCAGAATAGGCCGGTTCCAGGGACGGAGTCAAGATTTTCCGATTCCAAGTCTGCCCCGGCATGTAATGTCTCTTCGCGATCCCCCGTTAAAATTATGATTCACGGCCCTGAAAAGTTCAAAATAGTCCTGTTCTTAGGGGCAAAATATTTATATATGGGGTATCCTGACGCTTGGAACCATGGACAGCATCGATTTACACGCAGGAGATATTTCGCAATGCCTCAAATCCGGCATGATCCATACGCCGCTTTTCGTATCAGGAACTACAGGTTTTATATGCTGGGCTGGTTCGTCGCCATGGTGGGGACCCGAATCCAGAGTGTCGCCATCGGATGGGATATGTACCAGCGCACCAACGATGCCCTTTCCCTGGGACTGGTCGGGTTGGCCCAGGCCTTGCCCACCATGATTCTGGCCCTTCCCTCCGGCTATCTTGCCGACCGCGTCAACCGGCCGAAACTCCTCATGCTCAGTCTCCTGGGCATGACCGGCACCTCGACGATGCTGGCGGTCCTTTCTTACACGCACGGTAATATCCTGCTGATGTATATTCTGCTTTTCCTGGATGCATCCGCCGTCATGCTGGGACGCCCGGCCCGGGTGGCGTTGTTGCCGCAGCTGGTGACGCCCAATGTCTTCCCCAATGCAGTCACCTGGAATACCAGTCTCATGCAGATTTCCTCGGTACTGGGCCCTGCCATTGCCGGGTTCGTGATTGCCGTCAGCGTCCCCCTGGCCTACGTCCTTACGGCGGTCTCTTCCCTCGTTTTCATAGTTGTCCTCACGCGCATTCACGTCGAAACCGGACCGAAACGTTCCAGTGAAACTTCTTTGAAGTCGCTTCTGGCCGGAATCCAGTTCGTCCGGAATACCCCCATGATCCTTGCCATGATTTCCCTCGATCTGTTCGCCGTCCTGCTGGGCGGCGCCGTCTACCTCCTTCCCGTTTTCGCCAAGGATATCCTGCGCGTGGGCGCGACCGGGTTCGGTTGGCTCCGAGCCGCCCCGGCCGTCGGCGCCTTTTTTATGGCCATCCTCATGGTCTATCTCCCCCCCATTCGCAAAGCGGGACGCGCCCTTTTTATTTCCGTGGCCGGTTTTGGGGTGGCCACCATCATTTTTGGAATTTCCAAATCGTTTACGTTGTCGCTGGTCATGTTGTTTTTTACCGGCGCTTTTGACAACATCAGCATGGTCATCCGGCAGACATTGGAACAACTTCTGACGCCGGATCATATGCGCGGCCGTGTTTCGGCGGTCACCAGCGTGTTTATCGGCGCATCGAATGAGCTGGGAGGTCTGGAATCGGGCCTTGTCGCGCATTGGTTCGGTTCCATCTTTTCCGTGGTAAGCGGCGGGATCGGAACGTTGGTTGTCGTGGCGATTGGGGCGCTGATGTCGCCCGAGGCCCGAAAATTCGGCTCATTGCATGAAGCAAGGCCGAAAGAGGAGGGGCCGGCGATTTAGGCACTTTTATAACCACTTGAATTAATCGCGGTACAAAAAATAGGAGTCGGCCATGCCTAAAAAACTGGTTCGTGTCAGCCCGAAAAAACCCGAGAGCAAGATTGACCGGCGCCTGATTCCCGGAAGCCAATTCGGCGAAGGCGGGATGTCCATCCTTTTAGACGCTTTTGATACAAACCTGATGCGCACTGTCGCCATGAAGGTACTTCATGAAGACATGGAAAAAGATGAACAGGCTTTGGGCAAAATGATCATGGAAGCCCAGATAACCGCGCAATTGAACCACCCCAACATCGTGCCGGTATATGAACTGGGGATGGACAGGAAAAAACGTCTGTTTTTCACCATGAAAAGGGTAAACGGCAGGCCCCTGTTTGAAGTTATCAGAGAGCAGAACTTCTCCTCCCGGACCGAAAGGGAACTGTTCCAAATGGTCCAGATTATGATCAAGGTCTGCAATGGTGTCTCATATGCCCACAGCAAGGGGGTTCTTCACCGCGACCTCAAGCCGGACAATATCATGGTGGGCAATTTCGGGCAGGTCTACGTCATGGACTGGGGCGTTGCCCGCGTCGGATCGGATGAAAAATCATCGGCGGATGATCCGCAAATGCCTGAACTCAAGAAACGAAAAGAGTATCATATCAAGACAGAACACATGGGCGCCGTGGTGGGGACGCCTTGTTACATGTCACCCGAACAGGCACAGGGGGATCTGGAGGCCATGGACGAACGGAGCGATGTGTTCTCGCTGGGAGCCATTATCTATGAGATACTGACGGGTTCGCCGCCGATTCAGGGTGATTCGCTGTACCAGATGGTGATGAGTGCAAGAAAATGCGAGATCCAGTTTCCGTACGAGCGAGTGAATTTTCCGCTTCCGCGCGGGCTCGTCAAGATCGCCATGAAGGCCATGAGCAAGGCCCCTGAAGACCGTCACCAATCGGTGGCGGAACTCAAGAATGATCTGGAAAACTTTCTTGCCGGCGGATGGCATTTCCCGGTCAAGAAATTCAAGCCGGGTGACCTGATTGTGCGGGAGGGCGATCCTGCGGAGGAGGCATATATCATCCGGCGCGGCAGGTGCAGGGTCTTCAAGGAAACCGATGGCAAAACCATCGAGATACGCACCATGGGGATCGGGGATGTTTTTGGAGAAGCCGCCGTCTTCGCGGAGATGCCACGCACCTTTACTGTTGAAGCAATCGATGAGGTCGTACTTGCCGTTGTGACGCGGCACCATCTTGAAGAGAGTCTGGGGCTCGGTGCCTGGTTGGGCCTTTTTATGCATGCGCTGACGGAGCGGTTCCGGTTAGAGGTTCAACATGCGAGACATTTGGAAGAGAAGTTGAAAAAGAAATCCACCTGAGACATTCCGGGCGGGCGGGAAATGACGGGGGGCAACCCTTGATGCCGGCAACTGAGCTTCATGGCTCCCTTGATAAGGAGCCGATCCTGCTTATGTTTTAATTCACGACGATTTGGAATTTCTATAACCTGTTGCCGCGGATTTTTACCCGATGAAAATTCAGAAAGAGAGTGAATATGGATAAAACATGTCCGGTTCCGGAGCCTTTCCGCAATAAGGTGTGGAACATCATCGTCCTCACCCTTCTCTTTTTTCTGCCATTCATTTCACGAATTATCTTTGCGCCGTTGATGCCTGCCATCGTAAAGAGCCTGTCCATCGACCAGGGCCAGGCCGGCTCCATATTTCTCATCGGCAGCATCGGCTCCTTCACGGGAGCGATATCTTCGGGCTGGATAGCCGCCCGCCTGAGGCATAAATGGACGATGGTACTGGCCATCCTGCTGGCCGGATCGGCGTTGCTGTCCCTCAATTTCGCCGCCACGCTCCAGAGCATCCGGGGGGCCATAGCAGTTATGGGACTGGCGGCCGGCATGATGATGCCATCCTGTGTGGCGACCATCACGGCCATCGTCAGCAGGCAGGATTGGGGCAAGGCGCTGGCGGTTCAGCAAATGGCGCCCCCCCTGTCCCTGGTATTGGCCCCCCTGCTGACGGTGATGTTTGCGGCATGGTTCGTGTGGACGACAACCTTGGCGTATTTCGGGGGTTTCGTCATCCTCGTGGGCCTGCTGTATGCCGGGTTCGGAAAAGACGGAGACTTTCCGGGTGATCCCCCGAATACGGCGCTGATAAGAACCATCTTCGGCCAGAAGTCGTTCTGGTTGATGGTGCTCCTTTTCTCCCTGGGCATCGGCACTCAAATCGGCATCTATGCCATGCTGCCGCTGTATATGGTCATGGAACGGAATCTGTCCCCCGAAACAGCCAATACCATTCTCGGGTTTTCCCAGGTGTCGGCGCTCTTCATGACATTCGTTTCCGGCTGGATAACGGACCGCATCGGTGAAAAACGGACCATCTTTATTTTTCTGTTTCTTTCCGGCGTGGTCACGATCCTGATCGGTATGATGTCCGGTCCGTGGCTCAAAGCCATGGTGTTTTTGCTGCCGGCCCTGATCGTTTGTTATTTTCCCCCGGGGTTTGCCGCCCTGAGTCGGATCGTTCAGCCCAATCTTCGCAGTCTGGCATCCGCCTTCGGGCCGCCCATGGCTTTTCTGCTGGGAGCGGGAGCCACGCCGACATTTCTGGGATATATGGGGGAGACCTATTCCATCGGTCTGGGGATCATGATTGTCGGGGGTGTTGTCATTGTCGGCTCTTTTCTGGCTTTTTCGCTCCGGTTGCTGGAAAAGCTCGAGGAGGGGTGTTGACGTTTGAATAGGATGACGGTGAAAGATCGGACCAAAGATCGGACCGGAGAAAGGACTCGACAGATGAAGGAGATGATTGTGCTGGCCCTCTGTCTTTTCGCGCCCTGCGCTTTCGGCGGGCAAATCGACCCCCCGCAGGCACAGATTCACAATGCGCAGCTCAAGCTGACAATCTATTTGCCGGATGCGCAGAATGGGTTCTATCGCGGCGTCCGCTTCGACTGGTCAGGTGTCATTGCCGACCTCGAGTTTGCCGGGCATCACCTCTACCGGCCCTGGTTTGCCTCGGTGGACCCCGCGCAACTCGACGTCGCTTTTGTTGACGGCGATATCGTGGCGGGGCCCAACGCCGCCATCACCGGTCCCGTCGAGGAGTTTCAGCAGCCCATCGGCTACGCCGCCGCCCAGCCGGGGGATACCTTTCTGAAAATCGGCGTGGGCCTGCTGCGCAAGGCAGACGACTCGGATTATTTCTTCGGCAAAAAATTCGACCTGGTGGACGGCGGCAAGTGGACCGTGCGCCGGAGTCCGGATGCAATTACCTTCGAGCAGACCCTGGGCGGTCCGAACAGCGATTACGGTTATGTGTACACCAAGACGATCCGCCTGGTCGGCGACAGCAGCCGGATGGTCATCGAACACCGTCTGAAGAACACCGGCAAACTTCCGATTGCCACCCCGGTGTACGACCATAATTTCCTGACCATCGACGGTCTGGGGGTCGGACCGGCGTACTCGGTCGCCGTGCCGTACGACATCCGGTCGACCCGCGCGCCGGACAGCGACCTCATGCGCATCGAAGGAAAAAAAGTCTTCTACGTGGCCGAATTGAAGGACAAGGAGCGTGCCGGCTGTGACCTGCAGGGCTTTTCGGACGATCCAACAGATTACGATTTTACCATTTCCAACAAAACCGCCCACCTTCAAGTGCGAATCGCGGGCGACCGTCCGCTGGTCAATGCCAGGCTCTGGTCCATCCGCAGCGTCATGGCCGTGGAGCCGTTCATTCAGGTCCAGGCGGACCCCGGCAAAGCATTTTCCTGGAGCTACACCTATACTTACACCACGGATTCTGGTAAGTAACCGCAAATTACACTCATGCTGATGATGAAGAATAAAAACCGATTTCAGACCGTCGATGCCGCCATCATTTCCGTTGCCCATCTGCTGCACGATATTTACTCGTCTTTTCTTGCCCCCATTCTCCCGCTGCTCATTGAAAAGCTGAGCATATCCTATTCTGCGGCGGGATTTCTGTCGGTCGCGCAGCGGCTGCCGTCCTTGCTCAACCCGGTGGTGGGGCTAATAGCGGATAAGGTCAGCGTGCGGTATTTTCTGATCGTCGCCCCCTCCATTACGGCGATCAGCATGAGCTTGCTGGGCGTCGCCCCCAATTTCCATGTTCTGGTTGTTTTGATGGTGATCATGGGGATCGGTGCGGTGATGTTCCATATCCCGGCGCCGGTGATGATGAGGAGAGTGTCGGGAAACCGGGTCGGGTTGGGAATGAGCCTGTTCATGGTGGCTGGAGAAGGCGCTCGATCGATCGGGCCGTTGATTATTTTGGGCGCCGTGTCGCTTTGGGGACTGGAAGGCACCTGGCGGCTGATTCCTCTGGGGCTGGCCTGTTCCATTTTTCTGTACGCGCGAATCAGAAATATCAGAATTTCGGACGAATTTCGCCGGAATGAATCACCCAAAGAGGTAAGGCTGACGATAAAACAGGCAATGCCGACCTTTAAAACGGTGGCGGGGTTTATGGGGTCCCGATCATTGATGAAGGGGGCGCTGTCCACGTTTCTGCCTCTCTACCTAACCCATCAGGGGGCAAGCATCTGGCTGGCGGGGATTTCCCTGACGGTTGTTCAGTTTGCGGGCGCCACCGGGACGTTATTATCCGGGACGTTGTCCGACAGAATCGGCAGAAGAAAAACGCTGATGATTACGGCGGTATCCTCCCCCATTCTGATGGGACTGTTCCTGATGGTCAAAGGCCCGCTTCTTTTTCCCCTGTTGATGGTGATCGGTTTCTTTCTCATGGCGCCGACCCCCGTGCTGCTGGCTTCCGTCAATGAAGTAAAGAGCGACCATCCGGCGTTTGTCAACAGCGTTTACATGATGATCAATTTCATCATCAGCTCTGTCGCGGTAATGCTGGTCGGCATTTTAAGCGATATCATCGGGTTCAGACTCACCTATCAGATCGCCGTTCTGCTATCGATCGGGGCGATACCCGTAACAATGCAGATGAAAAAGGGAAAATAAAACACGGGGGAATTTGAGGGGGGTTCATTGGATTATTGGAAAAAAGGAGCAATCGATGGAAACTCGTATTTGCTCAAATGCCGTGCGAGAGTCCAGCATTTGAAATTCCAATTTGACATTATTCGAGACTTAGTCTAAATATCAAATATAGTTACTTTTTATTATAATCAATAACAAGTTGAGTGTGTTCAAATGGAAACCGTTCTGACACATGATGATGTTATTAAAATTTTAAAAACTGAAAAACCGTTTATCGTCGATAAATATGGGGTGACGGAAATCGGGCTCTTCGGCTCTTTTGCCAATGGCACACCCAATAAGGACAGCGATATCGATTTGCTGGTTGAATTTAGGGAACCTCGCTTTGAGTATCTTGCAGGCCTCAGTATTTTCCTTGAGAATAAACTCAACAGAAAAATTGAGATCGTTCGGAAAAGCAAAAGCATCAAAAGCCGGTTTTTTCAGCGCATCGAGGGTTCTGTGATTTATGTCTGAGACTTTTTTGGTCGACAACCTCGAAGGCATTTATGAAGCGATCCTGCTGATAGAAGAACGCTTTGCCAAGGTAAAATGTGCAGATGACTTCGTTCTGACCCCTCAAGGTGTTCTCATACTCGATTCAATAGCCATGCGTCTTCAGATAATTGGCGAACTGGTAAAAAAAATCGAGAAACTCGACAGTACCTTTTTTAAAAAATACCCGGACACGGAATGGACCATGATTGCAAGGCTCAGAGATATTATCTCGCACCACTATGATGTCATTGACCATGAAATCATTTACGATATCTGTAAAAACCATATCCCCACCCTGAAAGAAACCGTGTCAACCATTTTACGTACATGCACTTTCTGAAATTTATCTTTACGAAAGTATTGGAAAGTGCTTGGGGCCAAACCTTGATTAACGCATTAAAATAGAAGCCTTCAGCAGAATTCAGTGGATAGACCATCGATGTGTCGGCTTAAGCCTTTTTGCAGCAGACACAAGATGCTGCGCCAATTTCCCATTGACAACCTAATGCAACACTGGAATTAATCTCTTCGAAAGCAAGTTCCTGTCTGTGGCATATACTTTCTCTCAAAAAGCAAGTTCAGGAGACACGCTTATGAAAACCGCTCTTTGTCTGGCCGCAGTATTTTTTTTCACTGTCTCGCTGGAGGTTGCCGCACAACAACCTTCAACCTCATCCACTCAGTTGCCCGATCGCAACACCACGTATGTCGATGATCAAGGCACGGCGTATATAACCCGCGTTGTTCCGGTGCCGAAAACGGTGAGCCCGGTGGCGCAGCAGCTGCTGACTGAAAAAGCGACGGCTCCCGCGGGTACCGGTCAGCAATCCGAGGAAGAGAGCCGCAAGCGCGGCAATGAGCGCTCGAAGGAGATGGGCGAGGCATGGGGCAAGCTGTTCGGCCCATATCAGCTCGAAGACAGCCAGATAGCGGGTGTTCCGGTACGCATCGTGACGCCGGATGGGATGCCGGAGGAGAATACGGACAGAATTCTCCTGAACCTTCATGGGGGCGGGTTTACCATGGATGCCGGCTCCTATGTCGAGACAATTCCCATTGCCGGGTACACGAAGATGAAAGTCGTCGGGGTGCTGTACCGTCTGGCGCCAAAGAATCCATTCCCTGCGGCGATTGACGACGCGGTGGCTGTGTACAAAGAACTGCTGAAGAGCTACAAGCCGAAGCACATCGCAATCTATGGAACATCCGCGGGCGCGGTTTTGACCGGTGAGGTGGCCGCGCGGCTGAAGCAGCTTGGCCTGCCGATGCCGGCGGCGCTGGGTATCTTCAGCGGATTTGGCGATTTTGCGCACCCGGGTGACTCGTGCTCGCTCTATGGGTTGGGCGGCCTCGATTTGAGACCGCTCAGCATCCCGACGGACACAACGCAGAATCCCTACTATGTCGGCAAGACGGATCCGCGCGATCCGGTGCTGTCGCCGATCTATTCCGATCTGCACGGGCTTCCGCCGACACTGTTCGTCACCGCCGGCCGCGACATGCTGTTGAGTGGGACCGTGACCCTGCATCGAGCGTTCCTGCGTGCAGGCGTGGATGCACGGCTGGTGGTGTTCGACGGGCTGTGGCACGCGTTCTGGTACGATTCCAGATTGCCGGAGTCCATCGAGGCCGTTCAGCTGATGGCGGATTTCTTTGTGAAGGAGCTCGGAAAGTAGCGAACCGGTTCCGCCTTGGTGTTTTTTGGCAATAATCCGGCGGGGGGATGGGGTCAGAGCGGGATATGCGGGACGTTCATTTTCCCAATGAAGAGTCGGTTGGAAGGGTGGATATCGGGGGTGCAGGACATGGGGATTGATCAAACAGAAGGGGCCCGTCAGTGGATTTATTCAATATCTTCAGCATACTGATATGCCTCTCCGCCGTTTTCAGTTTTATCAACTATCGTTATTTCAAGATGCCGAGAACGATCGGGGTGATGTTGTTTGCCCTGATTCTGTCCATCGGTGTCATCCTGGCCGGGTATACGGGATTGGCGGTGAGAGGGCCGGCCGCCCATATCGTCTCTCGCATCGATTTCAACCGCCTCCTGCTGCAGGGGATGCTGGGATTTCTCCTGTTCGCCGGTGCGCTGCATGTCGAGGCCAATGAGCTGATCCGGAACAAGTGGATGATCTTCAGCCTCTCTACCGCGGGGGTCCTTGTCTCGACCGTTCTGGTGGGGCTCCTCGCCTGGGTTGTTTTCAAGCTCCTGTCGCTCCCGGTCCCCTTGATACACTGCCTGCTGTTCGGCGCGCTCATCTCCCCCACGGATCCGGTGGCGGTTCTGGGGATTCTCAAGGAACTCCATGCCCCCAAGCACATCGAAACCCAAATGGCCGGGGAGGCCCTGTTCAATGACGGCATCGGTGTGGTGGTGTTCGTGGTGATCCTGGGTCTGATCCAGGGCGGCCATGACGCCTCCTGGGCCGAAGCGCCCCGGATTTTCGCCAGGGAGGCGGTGGGCGGCGTCGCCCTGGGGCTCCTGATGGGATGGATCGCCTATGAGATGTTGAAGCGGGTGGACAGCTACCAGGTGGAGGTGATCATTACCCTCGGTCTGGTGA
>JBECKW010000260.1:0-2601 GCA_040235505.1 Desulfobacterales bacterium | reverse complement strand
TTGTCCAGGCTTTCCAGCAATTTTCCTTCATCCGCTTTCGATTTCGGCTCGATCGCGACCCCGATAACCGGTTCGGGAAAATCCATGGCCTCCAGGACTATGTGATCACCGGATGCACAAAGTGTATCGCCGGTGGTCGTAAACTTGAGGCCGACCACTGCGCCTATGTCACCGGCACTCAGGCTTTTTACTTCCTCGCGCTTGTTGGCGTGCAGCAGGAGCAGTTTGGAAATTTTTTCCTGTTTCCGTTTCAGCGGATTGAATACCTTGTCGCCGACCTTCAGTTCACCGGAATAGACCCGGATAAAAGAAAGGTTGTCGACAAAGGTATCAGCCTGCAGCTTGAATATCAGACCGCAGAACTTTTCCTTTTGCAGCGCTTTGCGGGTTACCGGCTGCCCATCCTTATCCAGTCCCTGTACCGGAGGTATATCGTCCGGTGAAGGCAGATAACGGGTTACCGCATCCAGCAGCGGCTGCACGCCCTTATTCTTAAAGGCTGAACCGCAGAGCACCGGGACTACTTTCAGATTCAGCGTCGCCTGGCGCAGCGCCTTGTGCAACTCCTCGGGAGTTACTTCTCTGTCGTCAATAAATTTTTCCATGACACCCTCATCGAAGTCGGCCAACTTCTCGAGGAGTGCCATCCGTGCGGCCGATGATTTGTCCTTTAAATCGTCGGGGATTTCCTCATCTATAACTCTAAGGCCCTGAGTCTCCTCATCAAACAGAAGCATTTTCTGGTCGACGAGATCTATGACCCCTGAAAATTTTTCTTCGCTGCCCACCGGCAGCGTTATGGGCACCGGGCTAGCTCCCAGCTTTTCCCTGATCTCTGTTATACATCGCTCAAAGTCAGCGCCGATGCGATCCATCTTGTTGACAAAGGCGATTCGCGGAATCCGGTAATGGTCGGCCTGGCGCCAGACGGTTTCGGATTGAGGCTCAACACCTCCAACTGCACAAAATATTGCTACGGCACCGTCCAGGACCCGGAGGCTCCTTTCCACTTCGATTGTAAAATCGACATGGCCCGGGGTGTCGATAATATTTATGCGATGGTTTTTCCAGAAACAGGTCGTTGCCGCCGAGGTGATGGTTATCCCTCTTTCCTGTTCCTGCTCCATCCAGTCCATGACGGCAGCGCCGTTATGGACCTCGCCCATTTTATGCGAGCGGCCTGTATAAAATAGAATACGCTCCGTGGTGGTGGTTTTGCCCGCATCGATATGAGCCATAATGCCAATATTGCGCAGGTTGGATAATACTCCGCTGCCAGCCACTTCCATTTCCCGTATTTTTCAAATTCATTTTATTACTGTATCTGCTGCCAAAAAAATGTTGATTTATCTACAGCAGTCTGTCCTGCTTGTCAATGATCTTCTGCCGGATCATCCGGAAAACAGGACTCCTCTCTTACCAGCGGTAATGGGCGAACGCCTTGTTTGCTTCCGCCATCTTATGGGTATCGTCGCGTTTTTTCACCGATGAACCCCTGTTGTTGTAGGCATCAAGGAGTTCCGCCGCCAGTTTCTGCGACATTGACTGTCCGGAACGGCTGTTGGCGAATCCGATAATCCAGCGGATGGCAAGAGCGTTGCGCCTTTCCGGGCGAACCTCCACCGGAACCTGATAGGTGGCGCCACCCACGCGGCGTGATTTGACCTCCACCCGCGGGCGGACATTCTCCATCGCCGCTTCGAAGACCGCCAGAGGTTCTTCGTCGTTGACCCGTTCGGCAATGATATCCATGGCGTCATAGAATATGTGCCGGGCAAGCGATTTCTTGCCGTTCTTCATCAGGCCGTTGGTAAACTTGGCGACCAGGGCGCTGTTGAATTGCGGATCAGGGACTATCGGTTTTTTTTCAATCAGTTTCTTTCTAGGCATAACTCACTCCACGCGGGAAGCAAAGACAAATCATTATTTCGGCCGTTTGGCCCCGTATTTCGACCTGCCCTGACGACGATCGGAGACTCCCAGCGTGTCAAGCGTTCCGCGAACGATATGATACCGGACACCGGGCAGATCCTTTACACGGCCTCCCCGAATGAGCACAACCGAGTGTTCCTGCAGATTGTGACCGATACCGGGAATGTATGAGGTTACCTCTATACCATTGGTCAGACGAACCCTTGCGACCTTGCGCAGCGCTGAATTCGGTTTTTTCGGCGTTGTTGTATAGACACGCACGCAAACACCCCGTCTTTGCGGACAACTCTGCAAGGCAGGGGTATTGGACCGTTTGGTTATCTTTTTTCTTCTACTCCGAACAAGTTGATTGATTGTCGGCATTAAAAATACTCCTCATTAAGCAACAGCTATTCTACCTTCCACCTGTTGTGAAAAGTCAAACAAACGCAGGAGAATATCGTATAGTCATATCCCTGTCAAGGGAAAATCTCATTGCTCCCGCTCGATCCGATACTGGTTCAGCCCGGTGCCGGCGGAAATCAACCGTCCCATGATGACGTTTTCCTTGAGACCGGTCAGATAATCGACTTTGCCGGCCATGGCGGCATTGGTCAGGACCTTGGTGGTTTCCTGGAAGGAGGCGGCGGAGATGAACGAGTCGGTGGACAGGGAAGCCCTGGTCACTCC
>JBECKW010000133.1:0-11917 GCA_040235505.1 Desulfobacterales bacterium | reverse complement strand
TACTCCGCCGCTGCTTTATAGCACAATTCCGGAATTCTAAGGAAAACTTCGGTTTTTCGGTATTTAGTGACTTTATCTAAAGATTTAAGATCTGCTGCAGCGAGTTCCTTTTGAATTGCTGTTTCGTTATTGAGCATTTCTTTGAATGAATCGTAAAGGGCATATAGGATATATTCGTCTACATCCCCTCCAAGACTGACCCGGCCAACCAGAACACCTTTAAGATCCGTTTTTCCGATCAGATCGATTACTTTTTTTATTCCCTTTTTAAACTCCTCATCACTGCCCACTGCAGTGCCGATGGTGACACTGCTAACCAGCTTACCTTCATAGTCATCTGCTGCTGGAATATTTAAATCCGGCATGGTGATGAGCACGAAGCTTCGCGCACTTACAACCATCCGGCTCATTCCGGATATTAATGATACAACTGAAACCGGCATCATATCGGAACGTTGTTTGGATAAGTCTGCATCCAATGCCGCCGGATCTCCAAGCGGCGAAATAACAAGATATTTTTCCCACATGCCGAAATTAGATATTTTGAAAACATCCATTTCGGTCATACCCATTTCTTTAAACAGCGGGGTCTTGTTTTTTATTAATTCTTCAAATTCCAACCCCATTCCGGGTTTCACCTGAAAATAGGTAAAACTTAACAGCTGTTGAGAGGTTTCTTCATCCGAAGCTGTTGCAGATGAGCTGAATAAAAAACAAAACACCAAAGAAAAACAAACCAACAGAATAGCAAACTTTCTCATGATAATACCCCCCTTCCTTTGAGTTAGAGTTAATTGTAAACAACTGTATTGCCGACTGGCACGTCACGTACCAGAGAAACGCGAATTTAAATTTTCGAAGGTCATCTAAAAGAAGAGCTTAACTTGTCAGGTCGGATCTACGGTCAATCAGGTCAAGTATGCCGTATCATCATTCATGAGATTGGTTCTTATGGCCCGTAGAGGCTGTCGTTTCAGGCAGGTTGGTTACAGCCGCGGCAGAATATGCATCGCCTCAAGATAGGGCTTGCTAATGCTATGAATTGTTTCGATATTTATTACGATAGTGTAATTCTGAACAGGTGTCAACAGAAAATGGATATCCAGTGTAATGACAAGGGCTTATTTATGTATGGGCGGGGAAGCGGGACGCTCTTTATATTTTTACATTTGTGACAGGTTATAAAGATCAAGTAAATCCATTTAACAGGAATATAGAAATATAAAGGGCATCCCCAACTTTCCCTCTATAGTTTATCCCGATATGTGCCGAAATGAATACATTGAAACGGGTGTCATCTCTTGCCCAAATTGTCTCAGGCAATCATTTACCGCAGGATCTTTAAAATTGAAAAAGAAGCCGCTAAAAGATAAAGACTCGGTCGCCGTAAGCTTGTTTTTAAAGGACGCTTTCTGGCCGTTGCCGTATCTTTGCCTGTTTGGTCTGGTATTGGGAAGTTTGGCCGGAGGAATACTTGGCGCAATATTTGGTATCATCGCCGGTGTAATCGTAAGCATTATCGTTTCCCTGATCTCAATGTTTATCTCCAATAAATTTGGGCAGGCTGCCGCCTTCATATATAAAGGCTCAGGATCAAACTGGACCCTTCAAGAAAAGATGGCAGGTGATATGGATCAGGTGCGATATCACAAAATGAACAAAAAGTATGACCAGGCGCTTTTAAAAGTAAATGATGTGCTTGCCGAGGCACCAGGGTATGCAGATGCGCTTTATCTGAAGGCAGGGATTTTATGGGAAGGATTTAACAAACCGATTGAGGCCAAACGCTGTCTTCATGAAATTATAAAAACAACTCCAAAAACAGCCAACTGTCACACTTGGGCATCCAGTTTATACGCAGATATCACCAGAGAGCAGAGAAGACGTTTGGATAACAAGGACGAGGACGCAAGCTAAAATATTACTTTATTTTTTTATTTAAGGACGGCCCCCATTTTCCCCGATACTTATGCGACCCCCATGTCTGTTGCTGTCCCTTCTTGACATGATAGTATCATATGATATTATCATGTCATGGATTACAAACCGTTCCCATATCGGATAACCCCTGGTATTCTCGACAACCTGACGTCCATCGCCGAACATGTCGGAAAGCTGGAGGGAATGAATCTGCTGAAACCTTCCCCCAAGCTCCGGCGAAAAAACCGAATCCGTACGGTACAATCTTCCCTTTCCATCGAAGGCAATACGCTCTCCCTGGGCCAGGTGACAGCGCTTCTGGATGAAAAGAGGATCATCGGCCCCAAGAAGGATATACAGGATGTTAAAAACGCGTTCAGCGCATATGCCGACATTTCCAACTATGACCCGTTTTCCCTCGACGCCCTCC
The DNA here is from genome assembly GCA_040235505.1 of Desulfobacterales bacterium. Lineage (GTDB taxonomy): Bacteria > Desulfobacterota > Desulfobacteria > Desulfobacterales > JAFDDL01 > JBECKW01. Next base: position 9,567 of record JBECKW010000133.1, on the reverse strand, counting down.
TGGAAGCCCACAGTACGCTGATGCAGGGATTGGTCGCGGAGCCGGGAGCATTTCGAAGGCGGTCAGTCGGAATGATTCGCGCGAATGATATCTTTCACGAGGCACCTCACTGGAAAAAGGTGGTGCCTTTGATGAACGGACTGTTCGGTTACCTGAACGAAAGCGGTGATCACCTCTTGATAAAGTCCTGCAGGTTTCATTATCAGCTTGAATATACCCACCCCTTTCCGGATGGAAATGGTCGCATGGGACGGCTGTGGCAGACCCGGATCCTGATGGAATATCACCCGGTGTTCGAATATCTTCCTGTCGAGCACCTGATCATTGAACACCAGAGCGAATATTACGAAGCTTTGGCCATAAGCGACCATGCCGGCGACTGCACCGCATTTATCGAATTTATGCTCGTTCAGATCGACAGCGCACTGAAAATCATGATGGAGGAGACCCGGTCGGTTACGGTTACCCCTGCGGACCGGTTGGAGCAGTTCAAAAAAACGTTTTCCCGGGAAGAAGTTTTTCCGCAAAGACTATCAGAATGTCTTCAAATCCATCTCCACGGCAACCGCCAGTCGGGACCTGCGCCACGGCGTTGAAACCGGACTGCTGGAGCGGATTGGGGATAAACGGGCAGCAGTTTACCGGATTCTGAAATAGGAGACGGTTACAAATGCAGCGTTCCTGGCACATCCAGTCGGGCTCTGCGTGGCATGGGCCACTCTCTTTATTCGAGTGTCAGCTTTATATCTGGGGCCAATTCTTCACCGGAATTTAAGATATGATAAAGCGAGACAGGGGACGTTCTTGACTAATGGGGCTTACTCTTTTTAGATAGCATCGTCATGGTAGTCAACAACATCCCCTGTTTTCATTGCGGAAAAGACATTGTCCTATCTGCGATGTCTGTAGCGCCCGTTTTCACTTTTATCTTGATCGTGTCAAAGCCTGATACCCGGGGAAAGGGCCACTGCACGGAGCCGTTGGGTGGAATGTCCGAGCGAAATGCGATTCCTTGACTCCACGCTGCAGGAGCGGGACCCTGGCCGTACTCACTGCCAAAGAAAATGAAGCAGGCCTGGTAGGCATTCTGGTTAGAAAAGGTCACATAGCATTTATCGTTAGCCATCTGGCAGCTGCTGATGGTTATGTTCTGGCCAAAGATGGGGACTTGACCGGATTTGGAGCCAATGGCCGAGCCCGTGTTGTCGATCTTCACATAGATCGAATAGTCTCTCAGGTACATACCGGTATCCATAAGGTCTCCAAAAAATTCCCCGGTGGCGGTGGCGGTCTGATTTGCGGGTATGGAATTTGGCGCAATCACCCCGTCTCCCGGTAATTTGGCCACCGTAGTACCTCCCCAGGTTAAATGCTGAACCACGTGAATCGTCACCGATTTGTCGAAAGGCACGCTGTTCGGGTTCTTCACGGTGACCTTCCACCGGGGCTTGCAATCGGCCATTGGGGGAAGGATTTCAATTGAGAGCACCTCGGGATTCTGGAGGGCCTGCTGCTGTTGTTGGTTCGTCGTGCCAGGAACCAGGCTTAACGGCTGCTTCAATGTTTTCGGGGCTATTTTTGCCGGTAGCTTTTTCGTGGCTTCTGCAGCGAATCCCAAGCCACTGGTAATGACAAAAATAAACACGATACAGCAGGAAAAGTGAACTAAAAAAGCCCTTTTCATCATCATGCACCTCTCATTGTATTGATAAGTGTGGAAAAAATGAGAATAGGGACTCCAATGTTGCAGGTCAAGGGAATTTTGGAATACCCTGCCACGAAAAACTCGAATAGATACTACAGGTAAGAGCGTTTCGTATATCTCTGGCGATGATCTGGGAGCAGAACCTGGACTCTGGCTTCCATGGATGGTAATAAGGATGCAACATTAAGGGCAGCCGCCTCGCCTCATGCCGGATGCTGGAAATTGCAATGAATGCATTATTTAAAAGGGGGGTATGATTATGCACAGACGGGTAAATTTTCAGTCATTTAAAATAGCTGCATTGATGGTGGTATTCGTAATGTTTTCTTTCTCGTTGTCCATTGCTCAATCCAGCCCAAATCTCCCAACAATAAAGAAAAAAGCAATTAAAGCTGCCACTCAACCCCCGGGCAAACCGGATTTAACAATTTCTAATTACGAATTAACCCGGCAGGGAAATACTCTAAATTACACCCTTACTTTTAAGAATATAGGTGATGGCCCTGCAGGCTGTTTTGATTATCTGGCTATGGATAGCCTCAAAGGCATAAAAACGTTTGATGTCTGTGAAGGAAAACCGGCCACCTGGAAATTGACGCCCGGGCGGGAAGTAACCATTATTGGTGCAATTCAGCGCAGCGATATGTGGGTTTGGCCTGATGAGCGCGGATATATGAGCAAATTACGTTTCAATGCCAATCACGGTTCTAAAGTTAATGAAACAGATATAACGAATAACCATACTCAATTTAAAGCAATCTACTGGGATGCGAATATCATCCAGAATGCTTATTGATAAGTATTTATTGGTGGAGCCCCGGAAACAGGCAAATCAATTAAATCCATTTAACCGGAATATAGAAATATAAAGGGAGTCCCCAAATCCTCAAAACAGGTCAAGAGCAGACTTGACCCCCCTTCATCGAAATGGGACGTTTTGAAATTGGCTCTCGGGTCATCACTCTTTCGTGTATTACACCCCGGAGGTCCAGCCTTTTTGGAACTTCGTGGTCTTTTCACCCACGGATACGTTTTCGTCGATGAATTTAAAGACGTGACTGCCGATGCGTATGTGGTCTTCATGGCGCAGTTTCTTGCGGACAATCTTTTCGTTGTTGACATAGGTGTAGTTGGTGCTGCCTAAGTCCTCGATATAGTATTCCATCTTGTCTTCGAACGCGGGGTGCGGCTTCATTTCAATGAGCGCATGATGCTGGCTGACCAGCTTGTCATCGATGTAGATATCGGAATCGCTGTGGCGGCCGATGCGCAACTCGGGGTTGTCGATGGGGATTGTTTTAAGCGTCAGACCTTCGTAGGTGAGAACGAGCATGGCCATGGGTCTTGTCTCCTCGGGTCCTTTTTATTTAAAAAAGGCAGTCGCCTGTTTGGGTCCTCGAATCCCGCCAGGGTTCCATGATCCAGCCTGGGGAACGACGAACTGGAAAAAACTTATACAAATATGCCAAAAATGCGATGGGCTGTCAAGAATTAGCCCAAGGGATGTTACCTAATAACATGCAGAAATTAAAGTGTAAATTATGATGTAGCTTTTAGAAATGGCGGCTATCACATTTGTGATATTCACTCTGCATCCAGCAAGCTGAGGTGTCCCCCTAAATCCCTTAAAGAAGTCAAGAATGGACTTGTCGAAGATTCCGATGCAGTTTAGGGGACCCATTTTATTTAGAAGTGGTTTCAAAACCTTCCCCGCCAAACTGCGGCGGGATCTTCGACAATCAGGCCCGAGATCAAGGCGAAGCGATGGATTTAAGCGGAGGAATATATTTAATATTTTGAGCATTGAATCCATCGCTTCAATCCCGCCGTGGCGGGAATATCGGGCCTTAGGGGAGGTTTTGAAACCGCTTCTATGGCTGATTAAGTGATTTGTTTCTTTCGATGTAATGCCGGACCTGATTGCCGGGTTGAAAAATTCCGAAATGGCCTTCACATAAAATATCAGCCTCTAACGCCAGCAACTTCTCCATGGAGGATTGATAATCAGAAAGATTTGACAAAAAGCTGTCATAGAAAGGGCCATGCAAATCCTGCCCGAACAGCACCTTCTTACCTTCTGATTCAACCAGAACAGATATTGATCCGGGAGTGTGGCCAGGCGTATGGATGCATTGGAATTGATAATTGCCAAAGGTGAGAATCGTGTCTGATTCAAATTTTTCGTGCAATTTGACAGGTTCATATTCTACCCCATACCAGGATGCTGCAGTCCGGCCATCATGACCAGGCTCTTCAATTGGAATGGCATCCAATTCATGGGCGTAAAATTTTATATCCGGTAATGCCCGGTTTAACTCTGCGCATGCACCAATATGATCGATATGGCAATGGGTCAAAATACAGTGGCGGATATCTTCGAAGCGCATCCCATGGGGGGAAACCTGCCTGATCATATCCAAATTCATACCCGCATCGATCAAGACCAGGCCCTGATCCGATTGTGTGTCGACCATATAGACCGAACATTCATTGTCACCCACATGATAAATGTTTTTAATTATTTGCTTCATTTTTTCAACGCCCTTAGGGGTCAATACGTTAATTTGGTCCTACCCGGGAATGGGGCTCATGACCCCATTTTCTCAGGCTGCAAGCGATCGTTATGAGCTTTCTTGTGCTGGATATTTTTCGTGAACCGATTCCAATATCGTAAGTAGCTCTTTAACTTTTTCCGACCAATCATTAATTTGGTAATTTGGATAACGCCTTTCGTAGTCTTCTGGCGCTGATAACCCAATAGATCTCGATAGAGAATCTTTTAGAAAGGTTCTAAATTCCGCTTGCTTGGGGGTCTCATTGAAACTGCCATAATTGATCGCAATTGTGCCATCCGAATAAACTGAAAATACGGATGATTTACCTAAATGCGGCCACTTTGCAGAAAAAGAACCCGTATTTTTCCCAGTGCCCCAGGTAAGCTCGCATTTTAACTCTTGAGATTTATCAAGTAACTTTCTGATAGCATTGACATCTTTTTCGTTTAACCGCTCTTTAGCATCTGCAAAAAAAGATTCTTTATCCCATTTTCGCCTTTGGCCGGTAGTTACCGTCACTGTTCTTTTGACCTGACGTGCTTCCTCTGTAAACCCAAATAATATAGGCGTCACAATTTTTATGCCGTTATGTTCATATTGACGAGCTTCAACTAAAACCACCTCTGATCGCTCCATTTGTTTATTAAGGAAATCAACAACGCTTTTTAATTCTGGAGGTGATTCCTCCAAGAAAAAGACTAAACGAACTTGACCCTCCCTCAAGTTGTCCTGAACATGCTGAAAGAATCCATCAACGGTTTCTGGCTCTTCTGGCTGTAACCGTTTGATCTCCTCCTCTAATGATATGCCGTTTTTCTCCGCTGCCTGTTCCGCATATCCACGTATCTCGTCCTTTGACCAGTAATAATGACCATTTGCTGCATATTCTAGCATTTGTCCTACTACTTCTCTTCTCGCGCGAGTATCGTTGTATCTTTTACATTCAATAAACGTTGGCATTGCATCTTGATCTACAAAGAATAGATCAATGCTCCACCTATTGCCACCAGTACTTGGATCTGGGACAGGCATTTCTCGTTTGACGACCAGCCAACGCCTTGGGTCATCAGAATTTATCTGATCGCCAGGTATTAGGTCAGGATTAAGTTCCAGAATTCTTTGAAGCTCAAGATCTTCATTTTTACAGTGGATTCCGGACATCTCTTTCGTGCTTCCATCGCTATTCAAAACATAGACCTTAGCCACAAGCTATTCTCCTTATCCTATGTATAATCGTGATAGTGATTTAAGGTTACGTTAGGTTATCAGTTTCCTACAATTAGGAACACGACTCATGTAGCAACTTATATTTTAGCCCATGCTATTTACTTAAAATGGCCTTTTTGACCCCCAAAACATCAATATAGCCCCAATTTCAGGGGGTATTTTTTACGTATTTGATTTAATTACAAAGAATTGGCTTGGTCCGACCCTCCATCCCGCCCTCCATCCCAAGCCCTGCGTGAACAGAGGGACGTTGTTGACAAATGGGACGAAGATAATAAGTCCCAATAGTCAACAATGTCCCCTATTTCACTTCTGAAACAGTATATTTCCGGAAGCTATTTCTGATTAACAAGCAGCCCGTTGGATTCCAGCCAGAGCAGGAACTGCGGCATCACACCCACGGATGTAGTCCCTTTCACTCCGGTGGCAAAACCGTGCTCTCCCCGCTCGTAGGCGTGCAGTTCCACCGGCCGGCCTGCGCTGCGCCACGATTCAACGATGCCGAATCCCTGCTTGGCGAAAAGCCCGTCGTTCATGGCAATAGCCGCGAACATCGGGGGCGCATCGGCAGGAACCTCGACTGGCAGCATGGGACCGTAAATGTAGCCGAAAAACGCCGGCCGCTGTTCCGGTTTCCCCTCCAGCACCGCGTTCAGGGCGGTCATGGCGCCCGCGGAAAAACCGATCATTCCGACCCGGGTCGGATCGACTCCGAATTCCGATGAACGAGACCGCACCAGTTCCAGGGCCCGCAGCGCGTCCACCGTGGCCCGCGGCTCTTTTACCTCCCTGGTGATGCTGCCGTCCGCAGTACCGGAAAAAACCTCCGCCACCAGGGCCTGATAAGAAGGAATGTCCCGGGGCGTTTCATTCAGCCGGTATTTCAGAACGAAGGCGGCGACGCCGTGATCGGCAAGCCAGTTGGCCACGTTAAAGCCCTCTGAATCGATGGAAAGCGACAGGAACGCCCCGCCGGGCGCGACAATGACCGCAGCGCCAGTCGCCTTTTCGGGCTTGGGCAGAACCGGGGTGATGGTCGGGTTCGTGACATTCCGCACGGTGCGGACATCGATGCGAACGTTGCCGACCTGACCGAAGGCCCGGTTCCACTGCTCAGTATTTTCACTGACTCCGCTGCCCGAACTCGGATACAGCGCAATCGCCCCGGGCTGTTCGACCGCATCGATGGATTCTATGGTCACATTGTCCTGGGCATGAACCAGGGAGTATGCACTGATCAATATTGTTATGACAAGAAACAGGCTTTTCAGGTTTCGGATCATGTTTTTGTCCTTTCGGTTGTTTGCGTCGGCCTGTCGCGGTGATGTCCTTAACAGGTGGAATTATTTTCAACTTTGATAATATTGGGAAAAAACGGCGTCTTTCCATTTTCAAACCAGGTTACAGGGTAAATCCTGGTCGCGTGAATCATTTACCCTACGCACCGTCTGGCTGATGCCGGGTAATCACGACAAGTTCCACGGCCGGCGAAGGAAGTTTCGTGTTCAGCCGGACCTGCCCACCTTTCATCCGGGATTCTTCAACCAGGGAAAAGTCCTGTTCCTTTGTCATACGATACCGCTCGACCTTATAATCGCTGTCCGGCTCAAGTCCCTTGATAAGCATGTTGTACCCGCCGTTGGCATCGTAGCTGACGGATCGCCGGGGAAGAAGCTTGAGGTCGAACAGGTTCGGCTCTTTCCACACGTCCTCACCTTTGCGCGGGCCGATACATTCTTTCGGAATCTCATAATTGCTGATCAGCACCTGAACCCGGTCCCCGCTTTCGGACCGCCCCGCCTGCACGGCGAACCCGTTGGTGCCGCCCCCCGAGACCGAAAGCCGCACCGGTGTGTCCGCCATTCGGCCGATTGCGATCAGGCCCTGCCCGATCTTGTTCGGTGCGCCATGGTCCTCGAACGCTCTGTCGGCCCGGTAGTACAGCGCCTGATCGATATCGCCATCCTGAAGGTAAATGAGCGAAGACACGGCGAAGCTCGCAAGTCTCGTCGGTTCTGCGTTATGCATGGCCTCGATACCGGCGTTCCATTCACCGAGGATGTTCTGCGTTTTCAGAAAACCGTAACTGTCCAGAAGCGCCCGCATGCTGCGGCCGATACGGACAAAGTCGTAGGGGTCATCGGCGTCCACCGAGTAATAGTGCCATGTGAAGAAATCAAGGGGCAGGTGACGGTCCCGGACATACGCCAGAAAGCCCTCCCGGTAGGGGGTCGGTTCATTGACAAATGCTATGCACGGACCGCCGATCATCGCAGTGGGATCTGCGTCTTTCACGGCCTTTGCTGCGGCTTCATATAGACGATAGTACTGTTCAGGTGTTCCGGTCCACCAGATCCGGCCGAGATCCGGTTCATTCCACACTTCCCAGTATCGAATGTTGTAGTGGAAGCCGTTCGCCCACCCTTTGTTGTAGTGCAGCACCACATGGCGGATGATCTCGCCGTACTTGTCCAGGTCCGTCGGCGGCTCGGCGGTGGTCATCCCCCTGCGGCCCAGCCGGAAAAGGACTTCGGCGCCGACGCCGCGGATCGCTTCGATGAGTTTGTCCGATGGCCCGAAATTGTAGCTGTCGGGCGAATCGGCATCGGCGTCCAAATCAGGGAAAATCGCATTGGCATCCTGCGCCTGCCTCGGATCGGACCCATCTTCAGAAGGAGGTATAAGGGGCGGCAGGTTTCCGGTACCCGGATCGAGATCCCCCGCCCCCTGGGAGTCGTGGGTCCGGATCATGTTCACCCGTGCCTCGCGATAGCCTTCGGAGATATCTGTCGGTGGGTCGGTGGGAGTCTGCCGGGAGGGTCTTAGAGGGGACCCGTGAACACCCCGAAGTGCCTTCAGGCTACCGACAGCCTGCGATGCGTCCACTTCTATGTTGGCAAACCGATCGGCTGAGAAGAGCAATGATGTACTGCCCATCATCATAGCCAGGAAAAGTGCCGCTGATTTGATTATCATGGTCATTTATTACCTCCTGTTGACTGCTGACGATGAAATATGACATTCGTGGTTTACCCCTGCTTCAGCGCAACCTTCCGGAATGATGAAATCAAGTCTGCTCTTGGCTCTTTTGTATTGCGACCTCTATCTCTCGCACCTTCCTGACTAACTTTTTCTCCGTACGAAGCCTCTTTTTCATGCGATCGATGGTACTATTGACCGTACTATCCTTCTCAATCCCGAAATGGCGGGCGATCCCGCCTGCCGTGTCGCGTCTCAGCCGCCGGACAAGGTATATTGCGACATTGCGGGGATCATTGGTCTGCCCCCGCCGTGTCTTAAGCAGATCGGAACCCGCTACGCCGAAAGCGCCACATACCGTTTCAATGATTGAGCCGGCCTCCGGAAGCAGTTCCCGGCTGGAAGGAATCTCCTCGTTTGTTTTTTTCGGCCCGAACATCTCCTTGATCCGGTCCAGGAATTCCTTTGGGCCTAAAACCGCCGGCCATCTTTCCTGGCCGATGGCTTGACTGACCTCGCCCTCTTTCTCGACCGAAACCCACTTGCGATAGTAGCGCAGCCAGTCCCCCCTGTTTTTCGATAGCCGCATCAGGATGTATTCTTTGAACAACCAGTCCCATTTTTTAGCGACAGAAACATAGCCTTTATGGCTGCTCCAGTTGTAAGCATCGAGGCTGTCCACAAGACCCGCCCTGACAGGATTTCTATGTATATACCGGACAACCTGAAGAAGATAGCTGTCCGAGCCCACAAGGATAGACTTGTATCTGCCTCGGAAAAGCTGACCATCGCAGTGGTGACGACGATTGTAGCGCTGGGTGTATACCCCGTTTAAATGCCGCATGCTCCTTGAAATATTGGCCTCGGGAGTCTTTACCAGCATGTGGTAATGCGTCGGCATCAGGCAGTAGGCCGCAATCCGTATGTTCCACATCTCCGATGTCTCTTTCATCAGATCGGTGAACATGCCGTAATCATCCGCGTCGTCAAAAATAACCTCAGCCCGACGCCCCCGGTTCATGACGTGGTACCAGGCATCCGGGTACTCTATGCGAAGTGGTCGTGACATGACGTGAACCTTATATCACATCACATAAAAAA
>JBECKW010000235.1:0-10249 GCA_040235505.1 Desulfobacterales bacterium | reverse complement strand
AGAAGGAAATCATTGATCGTCCCCCCGGAGCAGGAAGTTTTTGAAGAACTGTCGTATCGCCGGAACCACAGCGCCGTAATCCGGCAGCAGCAGTTATTGTTTTATAACCACCGCAAGTCGAGGTGATGCCATGGCTGTAACTTCCAAATTGAAAGAAAAAGACCCATACCCCTTTGAAACATACTTGGAGGCTATTCGATACCAAGCACGCGTTCACCCGGATGATGATGCGTTTGTTATCGGTTCCCGGAGGGTTTCTTTTTCGGATTTCAATAGGCGGGTAAATCGAGTGGTCAACGCCTTGGGGGCCATCGGGTGTGAAAAGGGCGACTGTATCGGGGTAATGTCGACAAACTGTATGGAGTACCTGGAGGTGTATGGCGCCGCCATGAAGGGCGGTTATATCCTGATGCACCTGAGCCCCCGGATTCCAAAGAAAGAACTGGAAGATATCGTCTCCGCTACGAATCTTAAGGTGATGTTCTGTGAGTTCGAGTTCTCAGAGACGGTCCGTTCGTTTCAGAAACATGTAAAGGGGTTGAAACACTGCGTTGTTTTCGATGCAGAATTCCCAGTGCTCGGTTATCACGAATTTATCGAAGGACACAGCGAAAACGAGGCCGAAATAGATCTGAAAGCGGATGACCCCCTGACTATCCTTTTTTCCAGAGGAACAGCCGGTGTTTCAAAGGGAGCCCTTTATACTCATCAGCAAAAACTTTCAAATTCCGTCAACAGAGCTATTGAACTGGATGTGCAGTCCGGTGACAAGAATCTTGTAGTACTTCCCATATCCCATATCGCGGGAGAAAGCCACTTGTGGCCATTTTTTCTGAATGGCGGCGCCAATGTCTTTCCGGAAGAAATCGTTTTCAACCCATTGGGTATGTTGAGAACCATCGAGAAAGAAAAAATCACCGACGTCTTTATCTTTTCGACTCAACTCGTCACCTTGTTGAAGACCCCGAATATTGGAAGATATGATCTCAGAAGTCTCAAACGAATATGGTACTCAGGTATTCCAATCCCCTTGGATATTCTGGAACGGGGCATGAAAATGCTGGGTCCCGTATTCTTTCAGGGATACGGAACCACGGAGGCCGGCCCTGACATCACGCTGCTTTCGAATGAAGACCATGTCCAGGCGTTCGAACAGATTCAGAAGAGGAGTATCCTTGCCTCCTTCGGTCAACCTTCCCGGGGGGTTCAGGTTCGGATTGTCGATGAAATGGATCGGGATCTTCCACCCTGGGAGAAAGGAGAGATCATTGTCCGTTCGGATCATCTCATGTCCGGTTACTATGGCAGGCCGGAAGAGACTGCAAAGGTTATAAGGAACGGCTGGTTCTATACCGGAGATACGGGGTTTAAGGATGAAAACGGCTATTTTTATCTCGCAGACCGCAAGGAAGACTTGATCAACATCAGGGGCGAGAGTATCAGTTCCAAGGATGTTGAGGATGTCCTGAAACACTACTATGCAATCTCAGACGCGGCTGTTATTGGCGTTCAGGATGTGGATCATGTCGAGCACATTCTCGGGGTTGTCGCTTTAATTGACAGTGCACAAGAGGTGACGGCTGAAGAAATCATCAACTTTTGTGCGGGAAGGATTGAACAATACAAGATCCCCGAACGTATAGAATTTATTACGATGCTGCCTAGAAGTTCCCAGGGAATCATCCTGAAAAGAGAGCTTAGGAAACGTTATTCGACGTGGGGCGCTGATGAAGGTGCCTGATATCAATCTATCTTCCGGTCGATTGTCATTCTAATAGTGCGGTGGCCTGTTTTCGAATGTCTTCCTTGGAAAAATTCAAGTGCTCGATCAGTTCTGCCTGAAGTCCGACTGCGTCTTTTTGCTTAAGATACTGCACAATTTGCTTATGCCCTTCAAGGGCCCGTGTGACGGACGGTGCCATCTTGATGCTGGCCGCCCGGTAACGAAGCATCAAACGCCTGAGCTGTTGACACAAGTCGAAAAGAAGTTTGCTCCCTGCTGATCTGACTAGTATGTCGTGAAATTCTTCGTCAATTTTCAGAAAAAGGTGAGGGGTGTTGTTCGCTAACGCCGCTTCAGTTTGCGATATGTTTTTTTCAAGCTGCCGAATGCTGGTATCGTCTATTTTTTCAATGGCACGGGTGCAGACAAGTTTTTCAATCACCAGCCGGATTTCGAAAATTTCATCCAGTTCGTCCAGGGCAAGCTTTTTCACAATATACCCCACCCGGGGGATGGATTCCAGGAATCCGTCCTTTTCAAGCAGATGGAGGGCTTCCCGGACGGGTGTGCGGGAAATGCCGATTTGCTTGGCGATTTGAGCTTCAACCAGACGGCTGTTCGGTAAAATGGAATGATTCAGGATCCGGTCCCTCAAATGTTCATAAACCTGCTTCCGTATGGGGACGGGTTGTTCGATCATTATATTCGCGACATCGTTTTCGGGCATGGGATAGCTCTCCTGATATTTTATACTGGGCTTTGGGTATCGGGTTCCAAAAACAAATCGCTCGTAATATCGGCTTCATTTGTTGCGCATCTATAAAACACCGCAATGTTCTCGGTACCCCAGAAACATTCTGGGTGATAATAATTGGATGAATTCAGAATGTCAAGTATGGATATCGAAACCAGGACGGTGCCCGTCTATCGGGATACCGTTTTAACATACTGTATATAAAAAGAAAAATAACAGACTGCGCCACAAACAACGGTTTTTGAGTCTAAGAAAAACAGATATTTTTTCCATTTTTTATTGACAGAAATCGATTTTCGGATTACTGGGATACTGCATACAATAAACGGTTTGGGATGCGTTCCGTCGATCCAAATGAGCTTTCCTTTGCTCTTGATGACCGAATCGGTTTAAAATGGAAACCATGCGATTTGAAAACCGGAAACGGAGTATTTCTTTTTCAATCCAAGGGTACCGTATACTGTTGAAAAGCTGTCCTGGAAATAAAGGAGAACTCACATGAAAATCACAATCATTGGCGCAGCCGGAAGCGTTGGGGCGCCTGCCGCTTTTTACCTGGCGGCACAGGGCCTGGCTGATGAAATTTTAATGATCGGGGGAAAACGGCAGAATGTTTTGAAACAACATGCCATGGATATCAGCACCGCTGTTTCGAAAAAGGATATTGTCATCAAGGCGGGCGCCTATGAAGATATGGAAGGCTCGGACATCGTCATCAACACCGCCGGTGTCCCCCAGGGCGTCATTGCGGATCGAATGGAAATGCTGCCGAAAAATATCCCTCTCATTCGGGATATCGCCCTGATGGTTAAAAAATATTGCCCGAACGCTTTCATCATTACGGCGACCAACCCGGTGGACCCGCTCAATTATGCCACTTACCTCGCAGGGGATTTCGATCGCAAAAAACTGATCGGGTACTCCATCAACGATTCATTCCGTTTCAAAGAAATGCTGGCTTCGGAGTTGAAGCTGAAGGTGAGCCGGGTGGACGGTGCCGTTATCGGCGAGCATGGCAGCACCCAGGTCCTGCTGTTCAGCAGCGCCCGTGTGGACGGAGTCCCCGTTATCATCGATGAGGCCGCCAAACAGCGCATCCGGGCGGAGGTGCCCAATATTCTGAAACGCTATGAAGAGCTGAAATCGGGACGGACGGCGGGATGGACCTGTGCCGTCGGACTTGCCGATATCGTCAGCTCTGTCATCGAAGAAGACGGTGCCGTCATCCCCTGTTCCGTTGTGCTGGAAGGCGAGTACGGCCTGAAAGATTTAAGCATGTCGGTCCCCGTGGTCCTCGGTCGAAGCGGCGTCCGGGAGATTATCGAAATGCCTTTGCAGGATGATGAAAAGGAAGGCCTTGCGATCACATCGGGAACATTGCGAAAGGCTGCAAAGATCGTCGAAAAATGCCTGTTTGATTAATCCCAAATCCGGACTGAACTATTATGGACACGCATTACACACTGAAAGAGCTGAGCCGCTATCCGCTGGGAACATTTGCGGAAGTGATCCATCGAAATGCAGTTTTTTATCCCCACAATGAAGCGTTTGTCTGCGGGGACAACTGGGTGACGTTTGCCGAATTCAACGGGAGAGTGAATCGCCTTGTACGCGGTCTGAGAAAGCTCGGCTGTGAAAAGGGAGCCGTCATCGGGATCCTGTCCTGGAACTGCATGGAATACATGGAGGCCTGGGGGGCTGCCATGAAAGGCGGTTTTATCTTGGCTCATTTAAGCCCCCGACTTTCGGAAAATGAACTGCTGCAGCTCCTGAAGCACTCCGAAACCCGGGTGCTTTTCTGCGGGCGGGAATTCGCAGGGTTGGCCGAACGGTTTCAGCACCCGCTTACGGATATGCGCCATTATTTCGTTTTCGGTGATTCCGGCGAGGGGCACTCCTATAATGGGCTCATGGAAAAAAACAGTCCGGAAGAAGAATCGGATGTCGAGATGACGGCGGAAGATCCGCTGACGATCATCTATACCAGCGGGACCACCGGTACCCCCAAAGGTGCGGTGTACAACCACCGGCAGAAACTCGAAAATTCCCGAATCAAGGCGCTGGTGCTGGGCGCGCAGCCCGGCGATCGGAACCTCATTGTGCTGCCCATGTTTCACATCGGCGGCGACAGTCATATCTGGCCGTTCTTTATCACGGGGGGCTGCAATGTCATTCAGGAGAGACAGGCTTTCGATCCGTCGGTGATGCTGAAGACCATACAGGATGAAAGGATTACCGACGTTCAGGTCGTCGCCACCCAATTGATTGCACTGCTGGGCAGCCCGGATATCGACCGGTATGATCTCGGCAGCTTAAAAAGAATATGGTATGCCGCATCTCCCATGCCGGTGGAGGTGCTGAAGCGGGGGCTGAATAAATTCGGCCCGATTTTCATGCAGGGATACGGCATGACGGAATCGGGCCCGAACACGACCAACATGTCGAGGGAAGCGCATGTGCAGCCGGCGGCGTCATTGGAAGGAGCCGGTGTGCTGGCTTCCTGCGGACGCCCCTGTCATGGAGTGCAGGTGAGGATCGTCGACGATGAGGGCCGGGATTTGCCGCCGGGAAAGGTCGGGGAGATTATTGTCCATGCCGATCATAACATGTCGGGCTATTGGCGCCGGCCGGAGGAAACGGAGAAAATCCTGAAAAACGGATGGCTGTATACCGGCGATATGGGCTACTACGATGAAAACGCCTATATTTACATCGTTGACCGTAAAAAGGATATGATTATCTCGGGCGGCGAAAATGTTTATTCCAAAGAAGTGGAGGAAGTGCTGTATCAGCATCCCGCAGTCTATGAGGCCGCGGTCATCGGGGTTCCGGATTCCTACTGGGTGGAACGGGTCCATGCCCTGGTCGTGCTGAACCCAGATGCGGAGGCAACCGAGGAAGAGATTATATCGTTTTGCCGACAGCACATGGCCCGTTTCAAGGCCCCGAAAAGTATTGCATTCCTGAAGGAAATTCCGAAAAGTCCACAGGGGAAAATTTTAAAGAGGGAACTTCGTAAAGTTTTTTCATCAGGAAACTGATCGAATAATGATTTTTAAAGAAACCGGGAAAATCGGGAAGAAGCTGTATATGGTGGGGCATCCGACCTTCCCTGTTTATCTTCTCGATGTCGACGACGGTCGCCCGGTTATCTTCGATGCCGGGATTTCCATCATGGGGCCCCGATATGTCCGGGAACTCCAGGAGATTCTGAGAGAGAGGCAGCCGGCCTTTTTGCTTCTGACCCATTCGCATTACGACCATTGCGGATCCGCAGCCCATCTGAAAAAAGCATTTCCGGGAATGAAAGTGGCGGCATCAGATGCCGCCCGAAAAATTCTGGAACGGCCCAATGCCCTGAAGCTCATCCATGAACTGAACGCGAAAACCCACCCCCTTGCAGAGGGGTTGGGCGTTGAACCTCCACTTGAAAGCTTCGAGCCGTTTTC
The DNA here is from genome assembly GCA_040235505.1 of Desulfobacterales bacterium. Classification (GTDB taxonomy): domain Bacteria; phylum Desulfobacterota; class Desulfobacteria; order Desulfobacterales; family JAFDDL01; genus JBECKW01. Next base: position 4,323 of record JBECKW010000235.1, on the reverse strand, counting down.
CATCGACCGGGTCGTGAAGGACGGTGACGTTCTCCAGTTATCCAAAACCTTATCCATTCAGGTGATCGGCACCCCGGGGCATACCCGGGACAGTCTCAGCTTCTTTGTTCCGGAGGAAAAAATCCTGGTGGCGGCCGAAGCGCTGGGGGTTCCCAATAACTGTGGATTAATCACTTCGGATTTCCTGTCAGGCTACGAAGCGTATGTCGCTTCCATGGAAAGGCTTCGGGCGCTTTCGCCGGAAATACTGTGTATCGCCCATTACAAGGCCTTCAGTGGAGAGGATGTGGCAACATATATGGAAGACAGCATGAACCAGTGCCGGGAATTTGCAGCGCTCTTGAAATTGTGCCTCGTGGAGGAAAAGGGCGATACGGAGCGCGTGCTGAGACGGATCAAGGCGCTGGAGTACGACGGGAAGCGCGAAGACATCCAGACCGAAGAAGCCTATTGCCTGAATCTGGCAGCGCGAATAAGAGCCGTGACAGCCGGGAGTAGTCTATAATTACAGGTACATCGCTTCCAGGAATTTTTTCTGGAATATTTTACTGGTGGTCAATTCCAGATATTCCACCCGCTTGCCGATATCCGCAGCTTCCGCCCGCCTGGAAGAAGAGAGAAGTACCTGCCTGGCGCCGATGCCTGCGGCATTTCCAACCTGATGGAACCTGCTTAAAGGGATGTTCGGAAACATGCCGATTTCAACGGCGGATGCCACACTGATATAGGTGCCGAATGCTCCGGCGATGATAAACTCATCGATATCGGCCGCCGAGACGCCTGCGGCATCGAGCAGAATTTCTATTCCCGCCCGCATGGCACCCTTGGCGAGCTGGATTTCGTTGACATCGCTCCGGGTCAGAACGATATCGTGAATATGCGGGGTTTGATCCGCCGGGGCCAACAGGACTTCGAGTTCCTCATTCCGCCTGCGGATAAGCGGATGTTTTTCTTCAAACGCCCCTTTATGGTCGATGGCGCCGCAACGTTTGAGCTGGGCAATGGCATCCAGAATTCCGGAACCGCAGATACCGACCGGGGGCGCATTGCCGATGGTCTGGAATGTCAGCTCGTGGGCCTCGATCTGCACGTGTTCAATGGCGCCGTCCGCCGCGCGCATGCCGTGCCGGATATGCGCCCCCTCAAAGGCAGGGCCGGAGGCGGTGGAACAGGCGATCAAGCGGCCGCGGGTCCCTATCGTGATTTCCGTATTGGTGCCGATATCCAGGCTGACAACCACGCCGTTTTGGGTATGCGTGTTGGTGGCCAGGAGCATGGACACATGGTCCGCCCCGACGAATCCCGCGATATTGCATGGCAGATGGACCGTGGCCCCGAAGGAAAAATTGAGGCCGATTTCGTCGGCTTTCACATCCAGTGGAGAAGATACTGCGGCGATGTAAGGAGCGAGTCCCAACTGTTTGACCGGCAGTCCCAGCAGGATGTGGTGCATGGCGGTATTGCCGACCATGACCGCCTCGATAATCTGGGACGGGGCATATGCGGTCCGGGAGGCTTCTCCGTTTTCAGAGGCCGTCCTGCAGAGGCGCACGCTCAGTTCGTTCAACGCATCGATCATTGCCTTTTGCAGGATGTCGAGTCCATCTGCGCGGTTCATACAATAGGAGATGCGGGACATCACGTCCTCCCCATAGGCGATCTGGGGGTTCATGATGCCCTCCATGGCGAGGGTTTGCCCGGTGGCCATATCCACCAGGTAGCCGGCAACCTTGGTGGTTCCGATATCCACCGCCAACCCCAGCAAGGGGGTGCCAGGGGCCGCCACGCTGACAAGTTCATCCCCGCGCACCCCCACCCGGATACGCCAATCGTTTTGACGAAGCAGCTCCGGGATGCGTTTGATAATATCCAGGCGGCGGCAATGAAGCGGCGGGTGTCCGTTATTTGAAAGGACGGATGAAATGCGGTCAAAGTCCGACGTGAGGTCGGTGATGGTTGCCTTGGGCAGCGCGAGGTCTTCGATCGCAACCGGGGGAGCGAAAGTGAAATCGATCTCTTTTCCTTCCACCTGGGTGCGTTGTGCCACCGACATGGATTCCGGCGGAACATCCACCCGGGTGGTGCCGTAAATTTCGGTTCGGCAGGCCAGTCGAAGTCCCGCCGAAAGCTCATCGGCATCAAGGATTTCAATCTCGGTCTCGGTGGGCTTTCCGACGCTTTTCTGATCTGTCAAACGAACCCGGCAGGCGCCGCAGGAACCATTCCCGCCGCAGATGGCGGAAATACCCACGCCGGCCTCCTGGGCCGCCTCAAGCACCGTTGTGCCGGGGGTGACCTCGACACGTTTGCCAATGGGCTGAAAATCCACTTCAATTTTCATTTGGTATTCATCCCCCAACGAGGAGTATTCTATTTAGAAACCGCCCGGCAAACCAGGTAGAGAACCCATATCACTTTGTCATCCATAAGGCCACCCCATGCGTTTGATTATCCACCATATAAAATCCTCGATAAAAAATCGTTTCCCCTCTTGCAACCGGAATTTCATGCATTACCTTTACGTCGTCAAAAATCTGAAAAGCGGTTTCCGTGGGATTCAGAATGCTCCGGTATAGATAAAATTAATAATAAAAAAAGATTGTTGTAAACTTTATGGAATTTCGGAAAATCGGATGGGAATTTAAACCTGTTGAGAAAAGTGAAGGCATAACGAATCAAGATAAAAGAAGGAGAGATGGAAATGAAAATCAAACCGTTAAATGACAGGGTGATCGTGAAGCGGGTGGAAGAAGAGAAAAAAACGGCCGGTGGGATCATCATCCCCGACACCGCCAAAGAGAAACCCCAGGAGGGCCGGGTGGTCGCAGTCGGCCCGGGCAAGCTGGACGAAACAGGAAAGCGAGTTTCCCTGGAAGTCAAGGCGGGAGACCGGATTCTCTTTTCCAAATGGGCCGGGACCGAAATCAAGATCGATGGTGAGGAACACATTTTCATGCGCGAGGACGATATCCTCGGAATTTTGAAATGATGAAAAGGAGGGACGTACAATGCCTGCAAAGAAGATCATATACGGTACCAAAGCCAGGGAAGCCATGCTTCAGGGGGTCAACACACTGGCCAATGCGGTCAAGGTGACACTGGGGCCCAGGGGCAACAACGTGGTCCTGGACAAGTCCTGGGGCTCTCCCACGGTGACCAAAGACGGTGTGACGGTGGCCAAGGAACTTGAATTGAAAGACAAGTTCCAGAACATGGGCGCCCAGATGGTCAAAGAGGTCGCCAGCAAAACGAGCGACACGGCCGGTGACGGCACCACCACGGCCACGGTACTGGCCCAGGCCATTTACAACGAAGGTCAGAAGCTGGTAGCGGCCGGCATCAACCCGATGTCCCTGAAACGCGGCATCGACCGGAGTGTCGAGGCGGTGGTGGCGGAACTCAAGAAAATTTCCAAGCCCACCAAGGACAGGAAAGAGATTCAACAGGTAGGCGCCATCTCCGCCAACAGCGATGAGACCATCGGCAAGCTCATTTCCGAAGCCATGGAAAAAGTGGGCAAGGAAGGTGTGATCACGGTGGAAGAAGCCAAGAGCATGGAGACCGCCCTGGAGGTGGTGGAGGGGATGCAGTTTGACCGTGGATACGTATCTCCCTATTTTGTTACCAACCCCGAGAAAATGGAAGTCGTTCTTGAAGAGCCCTATATTCTGATTCATGAGAAAAAAGTTGCCGCCATGAAGGACCTGGTGCCGCTTCTGGAGCAGGTGGCCCGGTCCGGCCGGCCGCTCCTCATTGTGGCCGAAGATATCGAAGGGGAAGCCCTGGCGACTCTGATCGTCAACAAGCTCCGGGGCACCCTGAAGGTGGCGGGGGTGAAAGCGCCCGGGTTCGGCGACCGCCGAAAAGCCATGCTGGAAGATATTGCGATTCTCACCGGAGGGCAGGTGATTTCCGAGGATCTGGGGGTCAAGCTGGAAAATATCACCGTCAATGACCTGGGAACCTGCAAAACGATAAAAATCGACAAGGATAATACCACCATCATCGACGGGGCCGGAAAGAAGGCCGACATCGAGGGACGGGTCAAGCAGATTCGCAGCCAGATCGAAGACACCACCTCCGATTACGACCGGGAGAAGCTTCAGGAGAGACTCGCCAAGCTCATCGGTGGTGTTGCCGTCATCAAGATCGGTGCCGCCACGGAAACCGAGATGAAGGAAAAGAAGGCAAGGGTCGAAGACGCCCTGAACGCCACCCGGGCGGCCGTGGAAGAGGGGATTGTCCCCGGCGGCGGCGTGGCCCTGGTGCGCTGTCTCAAGGCCCTGGAGAAGGTGAAAGCCGAAGGCGACGAGAAGAGCGGCG
>JBECKW010000230.1:0-40282 GCA_040235505.1 Desulfobacterales bacterium | reverse complement strand
CCGGTAATGGATCTTAAGATTCTTAAACGTTACGATTGAATCATGCGGATTGCCGTTTACAGGCGGGGTATTATCTCAATCAAAAGTGTACCGGGTATATGTGGTAACGTATGGGCCTCGTGTAAATTTACAATTCTTTAGCAAACGGCATGCGGGACAGGCAAATTGCTTCTGCCATTGCATGGCAAACATTTCCCCGGTATTGGCACTTTTTGCCGTGCCTTGTGGAAAAAGAGGATATCCGAACGAGCAGCAGCGAATGAAGATCTAAATCTTGCGTGAAGGCAAGAAGAACAAGGACTTTTGGGGGAATTATTTTTTCCTGAGACCCTTAAACAGGCGAGGGCCGCCCTGAGTGAATTACGAACCAGGCGTCATACCGGGCGTAAACCTATTGCAAGCAGCGCTATGCCTGGCATCTGAAGGAGGTGAAACGCACCGTTATGATCGAAGTCAAAAAGAAAATGAAACGAAATATGGCCTACTTGGAGTCCACCGGCCGCCAGAATGGTTGTAATTCCGAGGATAAGCAGCGGGGCGCCTTTCTCCCGACGGGTGGTGGCCAGAAATATGTAAATGGCCAAGGCAACCGAAAGTGCCACCGTTTCATAAATGATAAAAACGGCAAGTGATCCCGAGAGAAGTTCGGTTACCGCAAAAAAAACGACTCCAATCCCGATGCCCCATGGGACCAGGCGTCTGGCCGTAAGGCCTCCAAACCAATCGGAAACCACCCCGACGATGAAAAGCCCAATCAGAATTCCAAGACTCAGGTAAAGCGGTTTCCACAATGCTGCGCGAGCGGAATCGGATATATTCAGACCATGTGCCAATGCGCCGAGAAAGGATGAAATTGCCAGAAGTCCAAATACCCAGCACCAGATTATTCTTCTATGGCGATCGGCCGTCGCAGAGCTGGACAACCATAAAATAATAATTCCGCACTCGATGGCCAAAACCGCATCGGTTGCGGCGGTTGTCAACTCGGTTGATGAGTCAATCAATATCATGGCGGTCTTTTAAAAAGATCTTTGCTTCCGATAGCGGCTTTCTTGAGGATCTGAATGCCGCATTGGGAGAGGGCGTAGATATTCACTCGAAAGACTTACGGCATGACGCCACTGATGCTGGCATCGTGGAACGACCACGTGGATCTCGTTAAGATTCTTCTCGATAAAGGCACAAATGTAAACAATGGGACCACACCTACAGCGGCCTCGTTGGCATCGCCCCTATTTCCCTAATGGTAGATTTACAAGCTCGACCGTTCGTTTAGCCCCGGCAATATCGATTGCGAGTTTGATTTCAAGGTTCATGTCCTCGGGCAGGGGTTCCCACTTGCCAGTCGTCTTGTTGTAAAAACCGCTCTGTGTCGCATCTTGGGACAAATAATACATTCCCACGCGTCCCAGACGGAAGATGGTAACCGGGGTTTCAACGTCATTGATATTCAGGGTTGTTTCCACACCGGCGTCCACACTTTTCCCGTATTCAGCTTCGATCTCAAGCCCCTCTTCAAACACCCTCCGAAACAATTCGCTCAGGGGCAGATCATAGTTGTCTAGGGATGTTTTCAGTGCCGCAATTCGTCTGGCGCGTTCCTCCGGCAAAAACGGCAGGTCTTGTTTGATAAAATCCTCCATCTGGGTAACTACCGTTCCCAGGTATGGTCTCAGTTGCGTCCCCAACTTATCGAATTCCGCTTTTTGGGATTCCAAATCCTCAATGTTCTGCTTCGCCTTGGCAATGTACTGCTGGGTTTTTTCCTGGCGATACTTCAGATAGATAACCTGGTACTTTGCGTCACGGAGTTTCGAGATCATCTCTTGCTTGTCCCGGTTCAAATCATCCGTTTTTGCCTGGGCGCCGCCTTCAACGCCGGTGGCCTGCGTCACCTTCGGTTGGACCTTTTCGGGACTTTGCTGCCCATAAGCAACCGGCGCCGCAATCAGCAGAAAAAATGCCAAGGTGAAAAGAATTCGCTGAAACATGTTTGTTTTCCCTTCTAAAAGACTGTAAACCCGCTTTAAATTCGAATCATTTATTGTGAGATAAAGGGCTCCGTTGTGGCTAAGAATCAGCTTAAGAAATCATATTAACCTGAAAATCAATTTTTTGCAACTATTGTAGAGCACTATAATTACATGTGTAATCAAATGTCAAACGAAAAATGTTAAAAATTGTAATTTGCCGCTTTGGCATCAGATGTGTCTATGGTGGTGAACCGGTCGATAACGGCGGCGCCGACCATATCTCCCCAAACGTTAACGGTGGTGCGGCAGCGGTCCAGAAACCAGTCGATGGCGAGGATCAGCCCGATGCCCTCGATGGGAAGCCCGACGGTCTTAAGCACCATGACCATGGTGACGAGACCCGCCTCGGGGATACCCGCCGCGCCGATGCCGGCAAGGGTTGCGGTTAGAAAGATCACTACCTGCTGTGCGCCGGTCAGGTGCACATTATATGACTGCGCGATAAATATGGCGGCCACCGCCTCGTACATGGCCGTGCCGTCCATGTTGATGGTGGCGCCCAGCGGCAGCACGAGTCCTGCCGAACGTTTCGAGACGCCCGCCTCTTCGACGTACTCCATGGTGATCGGCAGCGCGGCGGAACTCGATGCGGTGGAAAACGCCGTAGTCAGCGGCGTCAGCAGTTGCCCCGCATACTTCAGGGGGCTGCGCCGGGCGAGCAATAGAAGTATCAGTGGCAGGATGATAAATCCGTGAATGGCCAGCCCCGTGATAACGGTCAGAGCGTACTTCGCGATTTTAAGGAGCTCGTTCACGAACGCCGAGCCCCCGCCAACGCTGCCCAGCTTGCCCGCCACGATGCATGCGATTCCCACCGGCGCCGCGTAGATCACTATTTGCACCATCTTCATGATGGTATCGTTCAGACCGTCGAAGAGGTCGATGATGGTCCGGTTCTTCTTCCCGATGGTGGTGACGACTCCGCCGAAGAAAAGGGAGAAAATAATGATGGGCAGTACCTGCATTTCGGACATGGAGGAAAAAATGTTTTCCGGTATCATTCTGTTCAGGATGTCTTCGGCAAACCCGAGGACGCCGGTCTGCCTCTCCGCGACGGCGGCGATCTTTTCGGTCAGAACGGGCATCGCCCCTGGGCCGGCGGCGCCCGGCTTGATCAGGTTCACCAGCAGAATGCCCAGCCCGACGGAAATGAAGGTGGTCAACAGGTAGTACGTAATGATAAGCGCGGCGGGACGGCCCATTTTGCGGACGTCACCGAACTGGGTGACACCATGCACCATGGTCACGAATATCAACGGCACCACCAGCATCAGCAGTGCCTTGAGGAACAGGTCCCCGATGAACTTGATCCTCATGGCCGCGTTGGGTGCCATCCAGCCCAGCAGACCACCGGCGAAAATACCGATCACGATGGAGAGGAGGATGATGTTGCCGACTTTCCTGTCGGGTCCGGCGGCTGATGTGGCGGATTTCATGGGCGGAGCATATCATGAACCCGGCTGCCGGTACAACCCCGGAGAGATCAAATATGATTTTAACCGACAGGCTACGGGATTTCGATGGTCTGCATAAAGCCATATGGGGTATTTTATCCGATCAAATAGGGTGATGACCTTATGTTATCTTTGATTCATTCCCCGTATGGTAAATACTAAACGCAAAGGCTTTTTTTGATGCTCCCAAAAGCCTTCTTCATTGTCATCTCCGATGTCAGTTACTGTTGGAATGGCTACTGCTCTTAGCTGAAAGGATGTATCGATGGAAATGACCAGAACGTCTGAAGTGTCCCGATTGAGGAAGCGCGGCAAAACCAAGGGCCCAAAGCCGGTGTGTGGAAAAGGGTACCGAAATCTTTTCTGCTCACACTATAATCAATGCCTCGATTTTGCCATCAAAAAATCCTGGGAAGGCTGGGCATGTTTTAAATGCGCCCACAAGAAACAAGTCATGATTCTCGACGACTTTCCGGCTACAAACAGCGATATGGCGTTGTACCACGAACTCCCAACGGAGTTTCACCTGCAGGCCGGCTGAATCAACCAGACCGGCGTGCAGTTACATTCCCGACCTCATCTCTCCTCTCCCCCCAGTATGTTTTGGGGTTCCTGGTTCCGGTTCCGGGCAATCGCGCCTTGAACCGGAATCAGAGTCTCCCTTTTCGCGAACGGGAATTACCGAGGTTTGTACTTCCCAGTTTCCATGTCTCTTAACGTCTCGACTTCCAAGCCTCCCGGCTTCCCCGCTTTCAATCCTTCAGGCCGTGGTGCTCTACCCAATACTCGTATTCATAGGTCCATTCTTTTCCACGATAGCGCATCATGTTTTCCATTCGATCGTGAAACGTATCCATTGCTTCTGCGATCTCTAAGGGCTTCTTTTTGGATTGCCATGCTGTAACAAGTTCATGGCCCAGATCGAACGCCTTTTTCCGAATGTCGGGCGGAAATTCATCTCCGCTGATCGTGCCCATGGTGGCCCAGACACCGCCGACCGGGACGATCCCCACGGTGATTAAAAAGTGATTCATGTAGTCGGAAATGGGGGGTTCGTCGCCACCTCCGGATGTTACCACCGAGGCGCCATACTTGCCCTCGAAGCCCAGGCAATGAATGATGCCGCAACACCGATCCATAAAGGCTTTGAGCTGGGCGCTGACGCTGTATATATAATTGGGACTGGCCAGAATCAGACCGTCTGCACTGAGGATTTTTCCCTTGATCGATTCAAAATCATCGTTCTGTACGCAATTTCCTTTGCGGTGACAGTGATCACACCCCATGCAGGGAAGTACGCTGTCGCCTCTCAATACAATGCTTTCATTGGTCGCGCCGAGGCTCTCTGCGCCCTGGATGACATATTCCAGAAGCCTTCCTGTGTTGCCCTTCAAACCATGATGACTTCCGATGATGCTGACGAGATTCACGATTGCCACCTCCTCTTGGTCAAGGTCGATTGAGATCGCTTTTTGCTCAGATTGGATTTATTGTGCATTGGAATGTCGACAGTTTCTCAGGATCATGGGTTAATGTCAATGGTCGGGTAGAGCCCCCGGGCGGGACCCATCGGGTACGGCTGCATAATATTAAAAGCGATGATCTGGGCTGTCTGGGCATGTCCACGGTTATTCTTCCCGTTGAAATATGCACCGTTGTCCTTCAGAATATTTTCGATGCGCGCCTGGAACAGCGAGACGAACTTGGCTCCGTCTCCCGTGAATCGCATTTCTCCCAAACGATATTCTCCGGTTATGGCCGATAGCTTTTCGATGGAGAGGCTGTTGTCTTTCAAATCATTCCGATTCCGGATCAATCCCCACACCAAATGATTTGCCGGTATTTCGAGCGGCTCGTCAAGGTCAATGATGGTGTGGGGCATAATGATGCTTCCATTCTTAACCGAAAGAAGACAATCGGCATGGCCCCTCAGAAAGGAGTTGAATCCGACAAAAACTCTTTCACCAAGCCTGGCATGGATGACCTTGGCACCATGGGCCAGAACATCGAAACCGTCCAGGTGGGAATCGACAACATAACAATGCTCCTGGGCATTGGCACCCTTACCGAGCCATGCATTGTGGAGGTACGCCCGCTGGGCGACCAGGACATTTTCGTTGATGGTGGTGCCGCCAAGGATGACGGCATATCGGTTGACGGAAGCCCCGGGGGCGACAGGGAAGGGAAGATCGAGATGGATGACGTCGAAAAGGCGCTGAAACTCCTCTTCACGTTCTTCGACAAAATCGATAAAGGTCCCGCCTGCCGGGATGCCGGGTTTGAAGGTAACATAGGATCGGGTGACTTCGGGAAGATGCTGAAAAGTGAATTCGAAGTTATCCGGGCTCTTAATCCAGATACGGCCGTCGGGAACGTTGGTATGGACCAGCTCGCCGGTCTGCACATAGGAAAAGGTGCCGACCTTGCAGTCGTGCATCCGGGTGAGATCGACGGTGCTGAACGGACCCAGGAAGCATCCTTCCATGGGAGAGCCGTGAATGTTGGAGTAGGAAGTGGCCGCCGTGTTCTTGATGAAAAAAACGTCCGGCGTTTCCGGATCGTGTGAATAGCTGTGCACCAGCGCTTTGATCAGAAAACTGCCGGAAATTTGGATCATCTCGTCTTCTTCCAGGGTCAGGCTTCTGTTTTGAAGCGCGTAATGGGTCCCCTTCGATTTTAGTTCGTCCCCTCGGATATCGCTCTTATAGAGAACGGAATTGTCCACCTTGCATTGCCCCAGGAAATAAGAACCGGCCAGGCTCGAGTTACTGAAATGGAAATGCAGGGGGTGATGCGCCGTAATTCCATAGAACGCATAAAACTTGAGGAGTTGTTTTTTCGGAATCCGCTTTTTCAAATACGGGCCCGCATCAAAGCCGAAATTGCGGAGATTGATGTTCAGCTGTGCAATGATTCTGTCAACGAGTTTTTCAAGATGTTTCATTGGCCCACCATCACCGGCATCCCCATCAGGGGCCAGAGTATTTTCACACAGAAGGCCACCACGATCATCAGCATAATGCTTGCCGGGATGCCGTAGAGAAAAAACTCTCCGGGAGTGAACTGCTTGGAATCATATGCAATGGCATTGGGTGCTGCTCCCACCAGAAGCATGAATGGCATGCCGGCGGTAACCAGAGAGGCAAAGAGAATCACCTCGGGCGCAACGCCGAGATACGGTGCGATCACCAGCGCCACCGGCAGGGAAATAGCAATGGCCGCTACGTTCATAATGAAATTGGTCATAATCATGACAAAAAAAGCGATGCTGAGGATAAAAATGAACGCAGGGGAACTTTTGAACATTACAAGCCAGTTGATGGCCAGCCATTTGGCCGCACCTGTTTCCCAGAGGCAAAAACCGATGCTCATGGCGCCGGCAAAGAGGAGAATGATATTCCAGGGAATCGCTTCCAGGTCATCGAGATCCATGATGCCGGTGATGAAGAAAAGAATCGTGGAGATCAGAATGAGGGCGGTTTTATCGATGGGCTTCAAAAAGGGCACGAAGGACCTGAGGGACATAATCAGGATGCAGCCGAAGACAATCAGTGCGGCAATCACTTCTTTCCGCTTCAGCGGCCCCAGGTCGGCGTTCAATTTCCGGGCGCGTTCCCGCAGGCCGTGGATTATTTTTTTCTCCGGCTTCATGAAAACCATGAAAAATCCCCATAGCAGAAAGGTCATCACCCAGCCCACCGGCAGCATATAGTAGGACAGTTCGAAAAAGCTGATTTCTCTGCCGACGATGTCTTTGAAAAATCCGATGGCCACCGCTCCCCGGGCCGCTCCAAGAAGCGTGACGATACTGCCGGCACCGGCAACATAGGCCATTCCCATAAAAAGTCCCTTCCCGAATTTCGTCGGCTGGTCGCCTTCGCCGTAAAGGGCATAGATGGAAAGCAGCAACGGGTAGATAGTGGCCGCAACGGCCGTATGGGCCATGATGTGGGTGAGCGCGGCGGTGACCACAAAACACCCCAGATAAATCATGCTTGTCCTTTCGCCCACAATCGAAAGCATTTTATAGGCAAGCCGTTTGGTCAGACCGGTTTTGGTGAACACCAGGCCGATCATGATTGATGCGAAGATGAACATCACCGACGGGTCCATGAAATCCTCGAAGGCTTCCTTGGCGGTCCGGATTCCGAAAAGGGCTTGAAGCACACCTATGGTCAGGCTGGTAATCCCGATGGGAACCACCTCGAACACCCACCAGGTGCCGGCAAGCAGGAATATGGCGATGGCGCCCTTGGCTTCCCTTGTAAGCGCGAAGCTTTCGCCCGAAGGGTCAACAGCATCAGGCCAGAGGGGGGACGCATACACCACCCAGAAAAGAAGAATACCCAATGCCATGAATATAAAGCGTTTCCAATCGAAATGTCTTTCAGAAGGTATGGCCAGCGCCTCACCAGTCATATGAATTGCCCCCCTGCCTTTTGGGTCACAAAAAAAGCCTCGAACCATCCTGTAAGTGGGTGAGTTGAGGCCTTAAATTGACTTAAGTTATTGAAATTAATAGAATTTATTAAAAATGCGACTGGATAAAAACCGCTTGCGCGCCGATTGTTAATAAAAAAATAATTCGGTCTCAGAGAAAAAGATGCGTTCATGCTCGTCGGAACGGCCAGCATAGCATATAATTCCAAGCCCTTGAGACCAGGGCGCAACAACAAGGGTTACCGTCAATAAATAAAAGCGCAAGGGATATTTTCTATTCGTTTTCGATGGCTAAAGCAACACCTTTCTTCGTAATATTACATTTATTTTTAAATTTTCTGTTTGCTTCGATGAGAGCTATATCTTGACCAAAAATTTGATTTTGTGTATCTAATAGTATAACTATTCAAGAACACGATTGATGTGTTCACGTTTTATTTCACGAATACAAGCAATGCCGGTCGGTTCACGATATTCATCGATTTTTCGTTTGCCCGACCTGCAGGCAGTCTAAACGCAGGAATAGATGGCATGACTGACTTCGCAACGCTGCAATATGGCGGAAAAACATATGAGCTGCCGGTGATAAGCGGAAGCCAGGGGGAAAAGGGAATCGATATTTCCAGGTTGCGACAGGAAAGCGGCCTGGTAACCCTCGATTATGGTTTTGCAAACACCGGCTGTTGTATCAGCAATATTACCTTTATGGATGGCGAAAAAGGAGTTCTTTTATACCGGGGAATACCGGTCGAGCAGCTCGCGGAATCATCGAGCTTCCGGGAAACCGCGTATCTGCTTATCCACGGCGTACTACCGACGAGAGAAGAGCTGACGCGGTTTTCGGTTCTTTTGAACGACCATTCCCTGGTGCATGAAGACATGCATGACTTTTTCAAAAATTTCCCGAGAGCCTCTCATCCGATGGGAATTCTGTCCTCCATGGTAAATGCGCTGCAGAGTTTTTATCCACAGCTTCAGGACGCCGAGGAAGAAATCGATATTACGGTTACGCGGCTTTTATCCAAGGTGAGAACGATGGCGGCCATGTGCTATAAAATATCGAGAGGACACAAGGTAGTATATCCCCGGCACGATTTGTCCTACTGTGCGAATTTTCTCCATATGATGTTCGACTCCCCGGTAAATCCTTACGAAGTAGACGAGGATATGGTAAAAGCCTTGAACGTTTTCTGGATTCTGCATGCGGATCACGAGCAGAACTGCTCGACCTCAGCGGTCCGTATGGTCGGCAGCGCTCGGGTGAATCTGTATGCGTCCATTTCAGCCGGAATTGCCGCACTTTGGGGGCCCCTTCACGGCGGTGCGAATCAGGCCGTGATTGAGATGTTGACGGATATTTATACAAACGATCTCGATATCGCAACGGTGATCGAAAAGGCAAAGGACAAGAAAAATCCCTTTCGATTGATGGGATTCGGTCATAGGGTTTACAAGACACACGATCCCCGGGCAAAAATAATCAAAGCAACAGTGGACGGCATTCTCGAAAAATTGAAGATTGATGATCCTCTGCTTGATATTGCAAGGAGCTTGGAGGAAGCGGCACTAAAAGACAGCTACTTCATCGAACATAATCTTTATCCGAATGTCGATTTTTACAGTGGTATCTTATTGAGAGCCATCGGTATCCCGCTGAATATGTTTACGGTTATGTTCGCCATCGGGCGGCTGCCGGGATGGATCGCTCAATGGAAAGAGAGTATGGATGATCCAAAATGGAAATTGTGCCGTCCAAGGCAGATTTATTCAGGGCCGCAGAAAATCGACTATATTCCGATTCGCGAAAGATGAAAAGAAATACGGCGGTGGCAACGGAAGGCCAATGGCCAATGACAACTGACATCATAATGAGGCAGGCATGAGCCAAGATCAAACCACAAACGATTATTCCTTTGACCGACTGAAAGAAATTTCTTCCTGGGTATCGTCCCTTCACGACCTTGAGCGATTGTTGGACTTGATCATCGAAACAGCTACCCGGGTAATGGATGCCAAGGCCGGATCTCTGCTGCTTCTGGATCGAAAAACGAGGAAGCTTTATTTCAAGGTCGCTACCGGCGCCAAAAAAGATATTTTAAGAGAATATGAAGTGGAGATCGGGCAGGGGATTGCCGGAACAGTTGCTCAGAGCGGAGATGCACTGCTTGTCCCGGACGTCAAAAAAGACGATCGATGGTATCGGGAAATCAGCGAATCCATCGGTTTTGAAACGCAATCCATCGCCTGTGTCCCGTTAAAGAGCAACGGGGATGTCCTCGGGGTTATGCAGGTGGTCGATAAGAAAAACGGGACACCACTTGAGAAAAAAGATATGGCACTGCTGACGGCCTATGCCGATCTCGCGGCAATGGCTATTGGAAATGCCAGAAGGATTGCGGAAGTCAGGCAGGAAAACAAAGATCTGAAAGAAGCCCTTGAAAAGAAATATCAGATCATCGGCGGTAGCAGCAAACATCGGAAAGTGTTTGCGGACGCCATGAAGGTGGCCGGTTCCAATGCAAGCGTGCTCATTTCCGGAGAAAGCGGTACCGGTAAAGAGTTGCTATGCAGGATGATTCACCGGGAGAGTCCGCGTAAAAACAAACCTCTCGTCGCTCTCAATTGTGCGGCAGTTCCTGAAACGCTTCTGGAAGACGAACTTTTTGGACATGAAAAGGGGGCATTTACAGGAGCAGCCGGGAGAAAAATAGGCAAGTTCGAACTTGCCGACGGAGGAACGATATTCCTTGATGAAATCGGGGAGATGATTCCCGGCATGCAGGCAAAATTACTTCGCGTGCTGCAGGAAGGCGTTTTTTACCGGATCGGCGGAAACTCTCCGATTTCGGTGGATGTACGCGTCATTTCCGCCACCAATCGGAATATAGAGGAAGAAATCAAGTCGGGACGTTTCCGGGAGGATCTGTACTACCGCTTGAATGTCGTTCATATTTCCATCCCACCACTCAGGGAAAGAAAAGAGGATGTCTACCCGCTTGTATCGCACTTCCTAGAGATTTTTCGCATGGAGCGTGGAGGGCCCCAACTTGACGTTTCACCAAAAGCCATGGAAAAAATGATGGGGTATGATTGGCCCGGCAACGTCAGAGAGCTGAGGAATGCCCTGGAGCGGGCGGTTGTCATGGGCAATGGAAACGCCGTCGAACCTGAAGATCTGCTTATTTCCGTATCCAAGACCCAATACCCGGGTCTTCAAGTCGGCATGACCCTTGAAGAGGCATTAAATGCGTTCAAAAAGGAATTCATCCTCATGAACCTTGAACACACAGGCGGAAACCGAAGTAAGGCCGCTGAGATAATGGATATACAGCGAACCTATTTATCAAGGTTGATTTCGAAATATGAGCTTCGGGATCAATAGGCCGGTTGCATGAATGTCAATGGGGCAACTGGGAATTGAAGGATAGTCTTGAACCGATACGAGGCGTTTTCCGCCGATCATGGCCAACCCGTCTATCGTATCCGTTTCTTCTTTCCGGGATATGAAGGCTATAGTGATTCTGACGTCTATTGATGCCCAATCGTCTCCCCCCATTCTCTCTAAGCTTGAATCGCTGGAGAAATTCGTTCAGATTAAGAGGGAGAGAATCCATTCCCCGGATCTCGACATTTGAATTGTCGGGCATAAATACCACGCCGGTGTTATGTTTTTGTTTATATAAACTTTCTTCTTTAGTACGTCCCCATTCCGAACTGTGGAAGCGTTTTTCAAGTCTTATCGTATTCCAAGAGGATTCAATAATCTGAACCGCGGCGGCATTATCGTTTAATCTTTTTATATAAACGCAAAAAACATGCCAACATAGTGCCGCCGGAACGGTTCTTCAATGTGTCAGGGATCGTTATCTTCCTGAATGGAATGGGAATTTAAAATAAATTTTCGGATGCGGCAAAATTGAAAGGGGATGACGGCATCATGAGAGAAGGGGGTGAAAATAGGAAAAAAATGAATTAATAAACAGAAAAGAAATTCACATATAGAAAAACATTCCTCTCGCACCCGTCTCCTTGAAATAGATCGGTGCGGGCGGCTTGCGTATGGTTTGCTACTGGGAAGGCACAATATTCAGATCGGCGATTTTATATAAAAGGGTTTTGTAGCTGATTTTTAATATTTTCGCTGCCTTGCTCCTGTTCCAGCCCGTCTTTTCCAGAACAAGTGAAATGGCCTGCTTTTCTATACGATCCAGCGCATTCTTACGAATTTCCTTGAGCGACATGGATTCCAGGTTTGAAAAATTATTGTTTACAAAATCCGAGAAAACATTCGGATTTGACGGAACTGAGTCGGCCGTATCGGGTGCCGATGAGAAACCTGAAGCCGCAGAGGCTGGATTGCTTCTGGAAAAAAGTTCATCCGTAATTTCATCCCAATCGCAAATGACAAGAAAACGTTTGAGAATATTTTGTAGTTCCCTGATATTGCCAGGCCAATGGTAGCCCATGAGCCTGTCCATCACCTGGTTGTTAGGACGAAGCAACTGCTTGTTGTCAAATTGAGAAGTGTATTGTTCGATGTAATAATCAATCAACGGAGGGATATCCTCCGGTCGTTTCCGCAGTGGGGGAATGTAAATTTTGATGATATTGAGCCGGTAATATAGATCTTCCCTGAAGTTTCCGGTCTTGATATTTTTTTCAAGTTCGTTGTTGGTGGCGGCAATGACCCAGGTGTCGGTTTTGACTTCCTGTTCGGACCCCAGCGGTGCGAATTCGCCGCTTTGAAGCACGTGGAGAAGTTTTGCCTGGAGAGAAAACGACATGTCGCCGATTTCGTCTAAAAACAGCACTCCCTTGTGTGCGAGTTCAAATTTTCCCCTTCGCTTTCTCTCCGCTCCGGTAAAGGCGCCCCGTTCAAAACCGAACAACTCGCTTTCGAGGAGTCCATCCGGAAGCGCCGCACAGTTGACTTTTACAAAGGGCTTGTTTCGGCGTGGGGAGGCATAGTACAGATTCTGGGCGACAACTTCTTTTCCAACACCACTTTCACCTGTGATAACAATGTTCAGGCCCGTATCGGCAACATGCTTGATGAGTTCTTTAATTCTTTCTATGCTTTGGCTGACGCCTATGAGTGGAATAACCATCGTTGCCTTTTTACTTTTTAGCTGAGGGTGAAAACAACTTCTGAACAATTATTCAAAACGCTGCCTTTAGTACGGCATTGAATAAACATGGCCATAAGGACTTAAGCGAGCAACTCTTGGATAATTCTATTAAACTCGTCAAGTTCAAAGGGCTTCTCCAGAACGACATCGGCCTTGGCTTCCGTTGCGAGCGCTTCGGGGTGTTCGCCCCAGCCGGTAATCGCGATGATCGGCACCTTCGGATACCGTTCCTTCACAATGGAAATAATGGCAACGCCACTGATGCTCGGCATTACCAGATCCGTAATCAGCAAATCGAATTCGCTTTTTTCAGATTCAAAAAGTTTTAGTGCGTCAAGGCCGTTGGTGACCGCCACAACGTTATAATATTTTTGTTCCAGAAAATTTTTAATGGTTTTCAGAACATCTTCATTGTCGTCGATAACGAGGACCTTCTTAGCTTGATGAACCACTTCCCCTCCTAAGTAAGGAACGGTTTGTGAGTTATTGATCGACCGGAGCGATAAGGTCTTTTTTAAGCGGGATGGATGCCATGGCCGGTTTTGGGATAAATCAGTCGGATCCTTCCGCGTGATGCCAGAGGACTGAATTGAGAGTTCGGTGTCACTTTTCAACAGCGCTGCTTGAAATCAGGCACATGGCAAACCAGAGCAAAAAAGAAACCAGAAAAATGTATGTGGACTCAGGCCTGCCGAAACTGTGCTTCCTTAATAGTCGATTATTGCCTGAAATGTCAAGTGGTATTAGAAAAAAATTTCACAAAAAAACCACCTGGGAGCAGGTGGTTTTAAAATGGTGCCGAAGGCCGGATTTGAACCGGCACGGGTCTCCCCACTACCCCCTCAAGATAGCGTGTCTACCAAATTCCACCACTTCGGCTTTATCTATTTGCAGCTGATCTATATAACGACCTCAGTTGGAAGCAGGGGGTTGCGATTGCCCCGAACCCGTCCCGGAAGAAGTATCAGAGGGAATGTTCGCCTTTTGTTCAATGGGCGCATTATTTTTCGTAACAGATTTGTATTCCCCATGACGGTTCGCCGACAAATAAGCAAGTGCAAGGGATGTGACCATGAATGCAACCGCCACGAAAGTTGTTGACTTTGTGAGGAAAGTCGACGCGCCGGTACTCCCGAAAAGCGTTTGGCTTGATCCTCCGCCGAACGTTGCGCCCATATCAGCGCCTTTTCCTGTCTGAAGCAGAACAATCAGAACCAGCGCAATGCATATGATAATATGAAAAAAAATCAGCAGAGCTGTCATAATGAAAACAAACGCCTTTCAGCTATTGTTAATATCGCACAATCCGTGCGAATGATTCAGGGTCAAGGCTTGCCCCTCCGACAAGTGCGCCGTCGATATCGGGCATTGCCATCAGTCCCCTAATGTTGTCCGGTTTGACGCTTCCTCCATACAGTATCCGAATGGATTTGGCAAGCGTGTTGCCGAATTTTTTTTCCACCCATTGCCTTAGATACGCATGAACTTCCTGGGCCTGCTCGCTGGTGGCCGTTTTGCCGGTCCCGATGGCCCAAACCGGCTCATAGGCAAGTACCAGCGGATCTAGCGCCTCAGCGGAGAACCCTAATAACCCCATTTCCATTTGTTTGTCAAGAACAGAAAAGGTCTTGTTTTGTTCCCTTTCATCGTTGGTTTCTCCGATGCAAAAAACCGGGGTCAGATTATTTTTCAAGGTGGCGGATATCTTGCGATTGATGGTTTGATCCGTTTCACCGAAAAACTGGCGCCTCTCGGAATGCCCCAGAATGACATGACTGCATCCGGAAGAAACCAGCATGCCGGGAGCGACCTCCCCGGTGAAGGCGCCTTCGGCTTCCCAGTACATGTTTTGCGCCCCCAATCGGACGCAGCTTTCCGAAATTATTTGTCCTACCGGATATAAGGCGGGAAATGCAGGTGCAATCATTACCTCGACACCAGCTGGTTCCGGAAGCATGAGTTCAGCCAGTTTCCTGGCCGATTCGATTGCTTCGGGAACGGTTTTGTACATTTTCCAGTTTCCTGCGATCATTGGTGTGCGATCTGCCATTGAGGATCTCCTGTCTTAAAAATCACCCGTGTTATTTTCCGCCGATCATTGCCGCCAGATCCACCATGCGCTGGGAGTAGCCGGTTTCGTTGTCATACCAGGAGAGGACCTTTACCATCCGTCCCATGACATGTGTGGTGGGCGCATCCACGATGGAGGACAAAGAAACGCCGTTGAAATCCGATGAAACGAGCGGTTCCTCGCAATAGCCCAATATCCCGGACAGGGCGTTTTCCGAAGCGCTTTTCAGGGCGTCGTTTATGTCTGAGATGGTCACCCCCGATTTTTCGACAACGGCCACGAAATCAACAATGGAGACATTGGGGGTCGGCACCCGGATGGCGAGGCCGTTCAATTTGCCTGACAGATCCGGAAGTACGAGCGCAACGGCTTTGGCCGCGCCGGTGGTGGTGGGGATCATGGACAGGGCAGCCGAACGAGCCCGGCGAAGATCTTTATGCGGAAAATCCAGGAGCCGCTGATCCCCCGTATAGGAGTGGATCGTCGTCATGAGGCCGGATTCGATTCCAAAATTCTCGAGAAGCACTTTGGCCACCGGCGCCAGGCAGTTGGTGGTGCATGAGGCATTGGAGATAATATGATGCTGTCGTGGATCGTACTGGTTATTGTTGACCCCCATCACAATGGTAATATCAGGATCCTTGGCCGGTGCGGAGATGATGACTTTTCGAGCCCCGGCGGCAAGGTGTTTCCCGGCGCTTTCCCTGTCCCGGAAAAGCCCCGTACACTCAGCCACCAATTCAACCCCAAGATTATTCCAGGCGCATTGCGCCGGATCTTTCACGGAGGTAATAGAAATCGATTTTCCGTTCACCTCGATGGCGTTTTCCCCTACCGCTATTTCAGCGTCCAGTTTTCCATGTACGGAATCATATTTGAGGAGGTGAGCCATTGTCGCTGCGTCCGTCAAGTCGTTGATGGCCACTACTTCAACATTGGGATGCTTGAGGGCGGCACGGAATACCATGCGTCCGATTCTGCCGAAACCATTGATGCCTATCTTCACGTTCATGATATCTCCTTTAGGATTTTCATCATCATCAGGGCATCTTCCCCTGTTTCAGGATAATAGTTGGGCCGGGTACCGATTACCCGAAAGCCCAGTTTACGGTAAAGAGCTTGGGCCTTATAATTTGAAGGTCGTACTTCCAGAAATGCTTCCGTTGCTCCTTTCTGTATTGCCCGGTGAATAACGGTACCAAGGAGGTGCTCTGCATAACCAAGGCGTCGTTTTTCCGGGGACACCGCCATTTTTAAAATTGACAGCTCGTTTCCGACAACATGATTGCAACTATATGCATAAATGTGATTGTTTTCAAGGGAATCCGGCTCTTTTATCACAAAATTCAATGAATACGGGTTGTTGTATTCCGCCAGAAAAGATTGATATCCCCAGGGGACCGGAAAACACATCCGTTCAATATCCACAACGGATCTAATGTCCGATTCCGTCATTAAATAGATGCGACCCATCATTTCGCTAAATTCCCGGGGAGCCCCCTGAGGGGGATCAGTATTTGAAAATGGCACTACCTACTGTTCTATATCTCTGTGGGAAATAGTAATGTGAACACCGGGTTTTTTCAAGTGTTCGAAAAGGACGCCTGCGATGGCGACCGAGCGGTGTTTGCCTCCGGTGCATCCGACGGCAATGGTGAGGTATGATTTTCCTTCTCTCTCATATAGAGGAAGAAGGAACATTAAAAGATCCAAGTACTTATCAATAAAAGACTTGCAATTCGGGTCATTTAACACGAATTGCCTCACCGGCTCCATCTCCCCTGTCAGCGGTTTCAGTTCGGGGACGAAAAATGGATTCGAAAGAAAACGAACATCGATTATCAGATCCGCATCGGGAGGGGTTCCGTACTTATATCCAAAAGATAAAATATGGATGGAAGTCGGCGAATCGGTTCTGCCTTTTTTCGCGATGTCGCGAATAACCGCTTTTAGATCATGTATGTTGTAATTGGACGTATCGATGACTCTGTCGGCTGTGCTTCTCAGTGCCTGGAGTTGTATCTTTTCGGTTTGAATGCCTTTGAGGAGCTCACCGTTTTTAGCCAATGGATGTTGGCGTCTGGTTTGGCTGAATCTCTGCAGCAGAATTTTTTCATCCGCCTCTAAAAAAAGGATTTGTACATGGTTTCCCTGGCTTTGAAGGGACTTAAAAACATCCGGATATTTTTCCAGGAACCCTTTTTCCCGCAGGTCCATAACAAATGCAAACCCACTTTTTCCCTGGATGCTTACGGAGGTGAGATCCAGGAACTTCGGAAGGAGCGCCACAGGCAGGTTGTCGACGCAATAGAATCCTGCATCTTCAAAAGCTGTCAACGCGGTGCTTTTACCGGACCCGGAATAACCGCTGATGATAAAAATGGATTCGGAAGCCACGCGGAACCCCCGGCCTACAATTCAGTTGCATCATCGGCTTCCTTGATGATTTCGTATATTTCATCCTGGCTGGAAGCGTTCATAAGCTTTTCCCTGAAGGGTACACTTTTGAGAATCTTGGAAATTCTTGCCAGCAGTTTCAGATGTGGCCCCGTTGAATTCTCGGGGGTGATCAGAAGAAAAAACAAATAGGTCGGTCGATTGTCCATGGATTCAAAATCAACCCCCTTTCGACTGATCCCGAATCCAAGCACGAGCTGTTCCAGACCCTTCAGTTTCCCATGGGGGATACCGATACCGTTGCCGATACCGGTACTCCCCAGTTTTTCCCGGTCAACTAATACACGAACCATTTCTTCAGCGCTGGCGTTTGAGAATTTTGAAACCGAAGCCACGAGCTCTTCCAGAACCCCCTCTTTATCAGTGGCTTTCAGGTCGACGGTAATCGAATCTTTTTTCAGTACGTCCAGTATTTTCATCGTTGTTTCACCACGCATGCCTTCATAATAATACGCAACAGACCCTTCCTTCGGGGAAAATACTTATTGTTATTCGCTCGGCTGGATCAGGCCGAAATGTCCGTCATTTCGTCGATAGATGACGTTGACCCTTTCTGTTTTCGAATTGGTGAATACCAGGAAATTATCGGGGACGAGTTCCATCTGCATGGCTGCCTCCTCGATGTCCATCGGTTTATATTCTATGTTTTTAATCAGTATTTCTTTAGATCGGTCCTCTTCGGAAACACCTGGTTCAGGCGAGAGCATATCCCTGGCTTTTGCTTTGGATGCATTACGATGGCTTCTGATTTTCTGCTTGCCTTTTTTGATCTGCTTTTCAAGCTTGTCGGATACCATGTCAATGGCTGAATATAAATCGCTGGTCTCTTCTTTTCCGATGATGGTCAGACGATCCGCGCTGATATTGACTTCCGCTATGTGTCGGTGTTTTTGGACAGACAGTGCGACATTGGCTTCGGCGGGATTGTCGAGGAGTTTGTCAAGTCGGTCCAGTTTTTCCTGTAAATATGCTTTTAGATGATCGGATGGGTCAATATTCTTGAATGTGACGGATAGCTGCATAGGCGAACCTCCTAATACTGTTTGCGTTTATTGGATGGAAGCACTCGCATCATTTCGCGATACTTGGCCACCGTTCTTCTGGCGATATCGATATTTGCATCGCTCAGCATTTCGGCAATTTTACTGTCGCTGTGGGGCTTTTTCGGGTTTTCGTTTTCAATAATCTGTTTGATTTTTTCCATGACGCTTGCCGAAGCGATGGCCTCTCCATGGATCCTGCTGATGGAGCTGTTGAAAAAATACTTCAACTCAAAAATGCCCTGGGGTGTATATGCATACTTGTTGGTGGTGACCCGGCTGATGGTCGATTCGTGCATGCTGATGTCCTGGGCCACATCCCGGAGCACCATCGGTTTCAGGTATGAAATCCCCTTGTCAAAGAATTCTCTCTGAAACTTGACAATGCTTTCCATAACCCTGTAGATGGTCTTCTGACGTTGATGAATACTTCGGATGAGCCAGGCTGCAGATCGCAATTTTTCCTGAAGATAGTCTTTGGTAGCCCCCTTTATTTCTTTGCCGTCCGAAACGGCGTTACGGTAAAAAGAATTGACCCTGAGCTTGGGCATGCCGTCATCGTTGAGCATGATGACGTATTCGTCTTCCAGTTTATAAACATAGATGTCCGGCGTAATATATTGGGGTTCTTCGGAGGAATACTGAAGACCGGGCCGCGGTTCCAGGCGCTTGATGATGTTGACGACGGTGACAACTTCCTGGATATTGACTTTCAATGCCTTGCTGATGGCCTTATAATTTTTATTCTCAAGGTTGTGGAGGTGATTCTGAATGATTTCGGTCACGACCGGGTTGATCAACCCGAAATGCTTGGCCTGAATCAAAAGACATTCGGACAGATCCCGTGCGCAGACCCCGATGGGATCAAACGTCTGCATCAGGGAAAGAACATTCCGGACAAAATCCGGAGTGGAGTCCGTAAGCTGGGAAATCTCCTCCACGGATATTTCCAGGTATCCGTCCTGGTTGACATTGCCGATGATGGTGCTGCCGACTTTTTCTTCTTCGGGTGACGGCAGGGTCATGAGAAGCTGCCAGAGCAAGTGATCGCTAAGGGATTCTTTTTGTGCAATGAAGGTTTCGTACTGGGGCGCGTCCTTTGCCTCGATTTCGAACTTGGTGCGTCCCGTGGAGTTGTATTCGTCGAGATAGTTCTGCCAATCGAAATCCTCGCGAATGGTTTCGTCGACGGTGACTTCCTTGGAGGGGGTTTCCTCAGGTTGAACGGCGGGCTGCTCTTCGGCATGTTCTTCGGAACTTCCGTCCAGGACTTCTTCGAGGGCCGGATTTTCGATGAGTTCCTGTTGAATCGTGTTTTGCAGTTCCAGGCGTGAAAGCTGAAGGAGCTTGATGGCCATCTGCAGCTGGGGTGTCATGACCAGTTGCTGGGCGAGTTTGAGTTGTTGTCGAAGTTCAATTGCCATGGCTACAACCTGAATTCATTGCCGAGATAAACCTTACACGCGGTTTCGCTTCGGGCGATTTGTTCCGGCGGTCCGGACTCGATGACCTTTCCGCTGTTTAAAATATATGCGTTGTCACAAACGCTGAGTGTCTCCCTGACATTATGGTCGGAAATCAGTATTCCGATGCCTTTTGACTTAAGATGTCCAATGATTTTCTTAATGTCCGATACCGCAATCGGGTCGATTCCGGCAAAGGGTTCATCCAGTAGCATGAAAGAAGGGCCGGTGGCAAGTGCCCTGGAAATTTCGAGCCGGCGACGCTCACCCCCCGAGAGAACGGACGCCTTCTGGTCGGCCACGTGGGAGATGCCGAGCTCTTCCAAAAGGCGGTCGGCCCTTTCTTTCTGTTCGGTACTTGAAATGGGAAGAAGCTGCAGGATGGCGAGGATATTATCTTTGACGGTAAGCTTCCGGAATACGGAGGATTCCTGGGGAAGATACCCGACACCTTTTCGGGCCCGGACATGCATGGGATGTTCCGTAATATCTTCTCCGTCCAGGGACACCTTTCCCTCGTTTGGCGCAATCATCCCCACGGTCATGTAAAAAGTGGTCGTTTTGCCGGCACCGTTGGGCCCCAGCAACCCTGTGACCTGCCCACCGTTTACGTCCATGCTGACATGATCCACAACGGTTCTGCCGCGGTAGCTTTTTACTAAATTATGTAAGGACAATGTCGGCATGAATGGCCCTTCAAACGATTAGAGGTTTTCTTCCCGGTCGGCTCCAAAATGTCTTCTCTATCCTCGCGTTACAGGGTAAATCCTTTGTAAATGATTTTTTTGCATGAAGAATCCACCTTGTCGGTTACCAGCGTCGCAGGTGTTTCTTCTGTTCCTGACAGCACAAGTGTTTTTGCCTCTGCATCGTAGACCGCTTCCCGGCAAGTCGCTGTAAGGTTTTCAGTAACGATGCGGACGTTTCCGTCTGCAATTACCTTTTTAACAGATTCCGGATCTTGAGATAATTTTGAATCTGTAGCCTTTTTAAAGAAAATCTGTACATTATCGGCGGTAATAACTGTCGGACCCACTGAAATATTTACATTTCCGGAATATTCCATGCTGGATTCCGAAGGATTGATTTCAGATTTATCCGCCGAAATCTTGATAGCCTTTGTTTTCTGTTCGGCGGATGTGCTTTTATCCTGGGCGGCTGCCGTAGCCGACGAAAAGTCAAAACAAAAAGCAACCGCAAGAACGGTCGCGATGAAAAAGAACGTCAATATGCCTGACCAGAATCGGTTTCTATTTAATTCAGGATGCATCACCATTTCCGATTTCACCTTCCACATTCCTAAAATCAATTTGCCCGGAGTCCAGGAAATACGTCATACCACTCGCCGTCTGATTCATAAAACCATGAATTGCGACTGGGGATTGGGTTTCAAACATCCGCTTATCGTAGGCGTACGTAAGCCTTTCAGTCCGCATCTCATATTGTTTATTTTTTAGCATAACATTGCCGCTGACTTCAAGGTCATTTGAATCCGTATTCCAGGTCCCGGATTCGGCCGACAGGACCACTGGCTCACCATTGCGGTCGAAGAACGTCGCCTGTATTGACGAAAGAAAGGCTTTTTTTTCATCCGTGTGAAGTTCGGCGGATTCGGCTTTCAGCAACCAGTCCTGCACTCCGTCTTGAATGTCTGCGTGAATAATTCCTTTCAAAGATACTGTCGCGCTGCGTTCTTCGGGAGAAATATCAGATCGATTGGGAAGTGTTTCTTCCTGGTGGACTAAAAACAACACCAGCACGCTGCCAAGGATCAGGATGCCTGCGAGCAGAAGGGCACCCTTTATCCGCCTGATATGTTCCCTGCTGAGTGTCACGCTAAAAACGCTCCAGGGCTTTTTCCCAAAGCCCCTTGGCCTTCAGGATTGACTCGCATACTTCTCGTACGGCACCCTTACCGCCCGCAGCAGCAGTGACCATACGGGCGCCGGAAATTATCATGGGGTGCGCATCGGCCACGGCAATCGGGAAACCCACACGCCTCATCAACGAAAGATCCGGAAGATCGTCGCCCATAAACGCGATTTCATCCGCAGAAACCCCGTATTCCCGGGTGATGCCCTCCAATACCACCGCTTTGTTGCGTACACCGTCCAACACCAGTTCGATACCGAGATTTTTACAACGATGGCGGAGCGATGGGCTGCTTCGACCGGTAACGATGCCCACTTGGACACCCGCCTGCATCAGCATACGAATTCCCAGTCCGTCCTTGACGTTGAAGTGCTTTATTTCCGCTCCCCGATCATCATAAATGATGGCGCCATCCGTCAAAACGCCGTCCACATCCAAAAGCAATATTTTGATATGGTTCATGATCTCACCATCGTCAGAGGAAAGGGGAGTCATAATACCGAACGGATTGCTTTGATTTTTTTAAGGAAAGAAGGAAGTTCATCCAATTTCAGGGAATTGGGACCGTCGCACAGCGCCTTGTCCGGGTCTTTGTGAACCTCCAGAAACAAACCGTCCGCACCCGCAGCGACGGCGGCACGGGCGAGAATCGGAGCAAATTCCCGTTGACCGCCTGAACTGCTGCCGGCACCTCCCGGCAGTTGAACGCTGTGCGTCGCATCAAAAATGACTGGAAAGCCGATCTCCTGCATGATCCTGATTCCCCGGAAATCTACCACCAGATTGTTGTATCCGAACATGGTGCCGCGTTCGGTGAAAAGCAGATTGCGGTTGCCCGTGGAGGTGATTTTTTCCGCCACATTCGCCATGTCCCACGGTGCGAGAAACTGTCCCTTTTTGATATTCACCGGTTTCCCGGTTTGCGAGACTTTCAGAATGAAATCGGTCTGGCGGCACAAAAAGGCGGGAATCTGGAGAACATCCAGAATCTCTGCGGCTTTTTGAATTTCATCAATCTGATGAACGTCCGACAGAACCGGAATATCCAGAGATGTTTTTATTTCTTTTAAAAGGGCAAGCCCTTCTTCAGCCCCGGGGCCCCGATAAGATCGGATGGACGTGCGGTTGGCCTTGTCATAGGATGCCTTGAAGATAAACGGGATGTCTAGTTCGGACGTAACCGTCTTCAAGGTTTGCGCAATATCCATCGTTACATCAGGGGCTTCGATGACGCAGGGCCCTGCAATCAGCACCAGGGGACATGCGCTGCCGATGGATATGCTGCCGATCTGTACTGTGTTTTTCATGAAATTCTATCCTCTTGCCACCGGGGACCAGACCGGGGTTTCATGAAAATAGGATTATCCTGAGCCCTTCCAAAAGTCAAGAAACGATGACAGCGTCGAGGTTTGAAAGGGAATCATGATTGCCCTTGATTCCAATTCGGTAAACTGTTATGTTCATCGATCAATAAGCGCCAAGGAGGAAACGATATAACATGCCGAAACAAAAAGATAAAAAAGTAAGTCCATGGCTTATTGTCCTTCCGATCATCCTGCTTGTGGCCATAGGCGCCTGGCAACTGCTCATCCGCTATGAAGGCCAGCCGCCGGAAATTCAACTGATGGAATTACCTTCAGCCATCGGCCCCCGACAGGAATTGACGATAAATGTGTCGGACCGGAAAAGCGGGATCCGTAAAATATGGGTGGGGATTCTTCAAAACGGAAAGGAGACCGTCCTTCTCCAAAAAGAGATCCCTTCAAAAAGCTTTTTCGGCGGCAGCATCGAAAAACAGGCGCCTTTCGATATCACCCTTGAACCGGAGAAAATCGGGTTGTCCGATGGAGAAGCGGTTCTGAGAGTATCCGTATGGGACTATTCCTGGCGCCACTGGTGGCACGGCAATGTCGCCTACATCGAGAAAACGATTTACATTGATACAAAACCGCCTCAAATAGAGGTGCTTTCCGACTCGCATAACGTGTCCCAGGGGGGAACCGGGCTTATCATCTATCGACTGTCGGAAACCTGCCCCCAGAGCGGCGTCGTGGTGGGGGATAACTTTTTTCCGGGCGCTTCCGGATATTTCCAGGATCCGTTGGTATATATGTGCTTTTTTGCTGTCGGGTATGACCAGGGGGTGGATACGGCGTTATCGCTGAAAGCCGTCGATGCCGCTGGAAATACTAATAAAACAGGATTTTACTACCATATCCTGAAGAAACAGTTTAAAAAGGACAACATTGACATTACCGACAGCTTCCTTGAAAAAAAACAATCGGAATTCCAAACCATGGAGGGGGGGGACGGGAAGCTCTCTCCTTTAGAACTGTTTCTGAAAGCCAATGGAGAGATCCGGGCTGAAAATTTCAAGAGCATCATGCAGATCACCAGTCAGTCGGATCCGGTGATATACTGGAAGGGAGCTTTCGAGCGGTTGCCCGGCTCCGCCACCCGGGCCACCTATGCCGAAGCACGGGATTATCTGTACAAAGGTAAAAAAATTGATCATCAGACGCATCTCGGCATGGATTTGGCCTCCATCGCCAATTCACCGGTACCGGCCGCCAATGCCGGCCGGGTCGCCTTCACAGGCCGCATGGGTATTTACGGCAATATCGTGATATTGGATCACGGATTCGGTCTCTTCAGCCTGTATGCCCACATGAGCAGCATATCCGTACAGGAAGGGCAGATGTTGAACAAGGGGGATATCATGGGCCATACCGGTTCGACAGGTATGGCAGGAGGGGATCACCTTCATTTCAGCATGATCGTGCACGACAGGTTCGTAAATCCGCTGGAATGGTGGGATGCATCATGGATCGAAAACAACATTACCTCAAAACTCGCGCGGGTACCCGTTAAAGCCAAATGAACGGAATTGCTCCGGAGAGGAATATGAAAAAAGAGTTCAAAATCAATAAGTCGTACAGTGATATCAACCGGAAAATAAAATCCGGACAAGTGGTGGTGGTAACCGCCGACGAAATGGTGGATATCGTAAAATCCGAAGGGGCGGTTGAAGCCGCCCGTCGGGTGGATGTGGTGACGACGGGAACGTTTGCACCCATGTGTTCTTCCGGCGCCTTCATCAATTTCGGCCACTCGAATCCCACCATGAAAGCTTCCAAGGTCTGGCTGAACAATGTCCCCGCATACGCCGGTCTAGCGGCGGTGGATATTTTCCTTGGCGCGACCGAGCCGTGCGAGGACGACCCGCTGAACAAAGTTCATCCGGGAGAGTTCAATTACGGTGGCGGGCATGTCATCGAGGACCTGCTTGCCGGGAGAAAAGTATATCTAAGAGCCACGGCTTACGGAACCGATTGCTACCCCGGGCGTTTCCTCGAAAAAGAAATAACGCTTAAAACGCTTCCCCAGGCAACCCTGTGCAATCCGAGAAACGGATACCAGAATTATAACTGTGCCGTAAATTTGACCAAAAAGACGATCTATACCTATATGGGTGCGCTCAAACCCCGGGCGGCCAATGCCAATTATTGCTCGGCGGGACAGTTGAGCCCGCTTCTGAACGATCCGTATTACAAGACCATCGGACTGGGAACCCGGATCTTTCTCGGCGGCGGTGTCGGATATGTTACCTGGCAGGGTACCCAGCATAAGCCGGGCGTAAAGCGCTCCCCGAAGGGCGTCCCCTTGACCCCCGCCGGAACCATGTGGGTCATGGGGGATTTGAAGCAGATGTCCCCCCAATGGCTTGTGGGCGTGAGTTTCCAGGGATACGGCTGCAGTCTTGCCGTCGGCCTCGGTGTCCCCATACCGGTTTTAAACGAAGAAATGGCTGCCTTCACCGGTGTTTCAGACGAAGATATCTTCACACAGATCATCGATTACGGAAACGATTATCCAAAGGGCGAATCCAGAAGTCTCGGACAGGTCAGTTACGCGCAGTTAAAAAGCGGCAGCATTCTGCTCGACGGGAAAAGTGTTCCCACCGTTCCGCTTTCAAGTGTCGTTCGGGCGCGTGAAATTGCAGAGACTTTGAAAAAATGGATACAAAAGGGGGATTTCCTGTTGGGAGAGCCGCAGTTTACGCTCCCCGGATAGCATAATGACCACGGTTCGGACCTTCATTGCTATTGAAATGCCTCATTCGGTGATGGAAATCGTCCGGCAAACCCAGCAGGTTTTTCGGCAGGCCGGTATTCGTCTTCGGTGGGTCAGACGGGAAAACGTGCACCTGACGCTTCGGTTTCTGGGTGATATTTCCATCGATGCCGTTCCCGGAATTCAGCACGCGCTTGAGCGGTCCGCGGCAGAAACCCCTGCCTTTTCCCTCCAGGTAAAAGGCATCGGTGCGTTTCCGTCGGTTGCACGCCCCAAGGTCGTATGGCTGGGACTCCAAGGACAATTGCAGCCTTTGGAAGATTTGTATCGACGCCTGGCCTTATCTCTATCCGAAGTGGGAATTCCTTCGGAAAACAGGCCGTTCAGGGGGCATCTTACCATCGGAAGGGTAAAAGACCGCATTGAAAACGAGCATTTCCGGAGTTTGATGCAACGGATGTCGGATGTTCAAAGCGAGTCATTTATTGCAGATCGGCTTTGTTTTTTTAAGAGCGATTTAACGCCGGGGGGTGCGGTGTATACGCCGCTTGCACAAGCGAAGATAGGTTTTGGAAATCATTCCGATTGAAAAAATAGAACCTTAACATTTTGACAGGTCATAAGAAATCAGGAGGCGCATCCATGAGCAAGCTGCTTGAAAAGGATAAGGCGGTTGAAACCGCCATCGGACAGATAGAACGCCAGTTCGGAAAAGGGGCCATCATGAAGCTGGGAAGCCGCCCGGTGATGGATGTTCCTGTCATCTCGACCGGTTCCCTGGCACTGAACAAGGCACTGGGAATCGGCGGGCTGCCCAGGGGACGGGTCATCGAGGTGTTCGGGCCTGAATCATCCGGAAAGACCACCCTGGCGCTACACGCGGTGGCTTCCTCCCAGCGACAGGGGGGAATTGCCGCCTTCATCGATGCAGAGCATGCCCTGGACACCGTTTATGCCAAAAAACTCGGCGTCAACTGTGAAGAGCTTTTGGTATCTCAACCGGATACGGGCGAGCAGGCCCTGGAAATTGCCGACATGCTGGTCAGAAGCGGTGCCGTTGACATAATCGTCATCGACTCCGTGGCCGCGCTGGTGCCCCGGGCGGAGATCGAGGGGGAGATGGGAGATTCTCACATGGGGCTTCAAGCCCGGCTCATGAGCCAGGCGCTTCGGAAGCTGACCGGGTCCATTGGAAAAACCCAGACGACCCTTATTTTTATCAACCAAATTCGAATGAAAATCGGGGTGGTATTCGGGAACCCGGAAACAACCACCGGCGGAAACGCACTGAAGTTTTATGCGTCCGTGCGGCTCGATATCCGGAGGATGGGGGCCATTAAGGATGGGCAGGAAGTCATCGGCAACCGAACCAAGGTGCGGGTGGTCAAGAATAAAATGGCTCCGCCGTTCAGGGAGGCGGAATTCGATATCATGTACGGGGAAGGGATATCCCAGACCGGTGATCTTCTGGATATGGGCGTTTTGACGAACGTGATCGACAAGAGCGGTGCCTGGTATTCTTTCAACGGGGAACGTATCGGCCAGGGACGGGAAAACGCAAAATCCTTTTTGAAAGACAATCCGGATATGTTCGATAACGTCGCTGGAAAAGTGAAGGACGCCATGGGGCTTTTTCAAATGCCTTCTGGGGAGGCGGACAGTGCAGATACGGACTGAATGAACACTGTATAAAATAACAACCGCCTATCACCTTAGCCTATAGTCTATAGCCTCCCCGCTTGCGGGGTTTAGGTTTCCGCTTCAGCGGATTGGGAGCAGATCGCCTATGACCGGAAGTGAAATTAGAACTCAATTTCTGAATTATTTTAAAAAACATCACCACAACGTTGTTCGAAGCTCTTCCCTGGTGCCTTCGGATGATCCCACCCTGCTTTTCACCAATGCGGGGATGGTGCAGTTCAAGAGGGTTTTTCTGGGGGAAGAAAAACGAAACTACTCCCGCGCAACGACTTCGCAGAAATGTGTTCGTGCCGGCGGAAAGCATAACGACCTTGAAAATGTCGGCTACACCGCCCGGCACCATACGTTTTTTGAAATGCTGGGAAATTTTTCTTTCGGCGATTATTTCAAGGAAGAGGCGATTTCCTTTGCATGGGATTTATTGACAAACGGCTACAAGCTCCCGGTGGATCAGCTTCGGGTGTCCGTTTATCATGAGGATGATGAATCGTTTAAGATATGGCGCGACAGAATCGGCGTTCCGGAAGAAAAAATCGATCGTCTCGGTGAGAAAGACAATTTCTGGGCCATGGGCGATACCGGTCCGTGCGGTCCCTGTTCCGAAATTCATATCGACCGGGGGGAGGCCATGGGATGTGGCCGTCCGGATTGCGGTGTCGAATGCGACTGTGACCGGTTTCTGGAAATTTGGAACCTCGTGTTTATGCAGTTCAACCGGGATCAGGACGGAAAAATGACCCCGTTGCCGAAACCGAGTATCGACACCGGAATGGGGCTTGAACGAATTGCTTCCATCCTGCAGAAAACGTCGACAAATTATGAAACCGATCTGATTTTCCCAATTATCAAAAAGACGCAGGACCTTGCAGCAAAAGCCTACGGTGAAAGCAGCGCCACGGATACGGCCATGAAGGTGATTGCCGACCACAGCAGGTCCGCCGCATTTCTGATCGGAGACGGGGTGCTGCCGTCCAATGAGGGCCGCGGATACGTCCTGAGACGGATTATGCGCCGGGCCATTCGATACGGACGACAGATCGGGCTCACCAAACCCTTTCTCCATGAAACTGCCGGCATTGTTTTTGACATTATGAAAGACGCATACCCGGAGCTTTCAGAGGCCTCCGCGTTTATTTCCAATGTCATTCAAAACGAGGAGGTCCGGTTTTCGGAAACCCTGGATAACGGTCTTAAGCTTCTTGGGGATACGCTGGATGAACTCAAGGGCCGGGGGATCACAACGGTTCCGGGGGACGTGGTCTTCAAGCTTTACGATACCTTTGGATTTCCGGTGGACATTGTCCAGGATGTGGTAAGGGATGAAAAATTTTCCATCGACAAGGAAGGTTTTGAAAAGGCCATGGCGGTCCAGCGTGCCCAATCGAGATCCATGACAAGCTTCACCGGAATAAACGAGGCCTACAAGAAGCTTTCCTCCGGAGGATTCAAGACAACGTTCGAGGGGTACCATTCCACGGAACTGACCTCCAAGGTCATTATGATAGTAAAGGACGGCCGGGAGGTCGATACGGCCGGTGCCGGAGATTCCGTGGAGATCATCACTGAGGCAACGCCTTTTTACGGCGCTGCCGGCGGGCAGGTGGGGGACACCGGATCACTGCAGGGCGCTGCCGGGGCAAAGGTGGCGGTGGAAGACACCATCAAGGACCCCACCGGACTCATCATTCACAAGGGTAAAATCCTTGATGGGGAATTGAAGAAAGAAGAAGCGGTGTCACTTTCGGTGGACGCCGAAAAGCGGGCGGACACGGCACGGAATCATACGGCCACTCATATCCTGCACTCCGCCTTGCGGGATGTCCTTGGAGCGCATGTAAAACAGGCCGGCTCCATGGTGTCCCCCGGGCGGCTCCGGTTCGATTTCTCCCATTTTTCCCAGGTGATGTCGGAAGAGCTTGAAGCCGTCGAGGATTTCGTAAACCGCCGAATCCTGGAAAATGTACCGGTGGATATAAAAGAAATGAATATCGAGGAAGCCATTGCCTCCGGCGCCACGGCCCTTTTTGAGGAAAAATACGGGGATACGGTCCGAGTCATCGGTATGGACACTTTCAGCCGGGAGCTTTGCGGAGGAACCCATGCGCAGCGCTCCGGAGATATCGGCCTGTTTAAAATCATCGGCGAATCCAGCGTCGCTTCGGGGGTACGGAGGATTGAGGCTGTGACCGGAAGGGCAGCCCTCCAGCACGTCCAGGAAACCGAAAGAATTCTGCGGAATGTGTCCCGGATTCTTAAAACCACCCCGGAATCGGTGACGGAACGGATCGAAAAAGCACTCAACCAGCAGAAGGCCCTTGAAAAAGAACTCTCCCAATTGAAGGGGAAAATTGCGGCAGAATCGGCCGGTACTGCCACCCGGGAAGTGAAGGAGGTAAACGGCGTTTCCGTGATCGCCCGCAAGGTGGAAGTTGACAACCCCGGCGCCCTGCGGGATCTGGCGGACCAACTCAGGG
The DNA here is from genome assembly GCA_040235505.1 of Desulfobacterales bacterium. GTDB lineage: Bacteria > Desulfobacterota > Desulfobacteria > Desulfobacterales > JAFDDL01 > JBECKW01. The sequence goes on along the minus strand of JBECKW010000230.1, from coordinate 10,074 downwards.
ATAAAATCAAATCCGGCGTGGTGGTGCTGGGAAGTGTCGTCGGGGACAAAGTGCTTCTGGTTTCCGTTGTGACGAAAGATCTGAATCCGAGGCTGCATGCGGGAAATATCATCAAAAAGGTGGCCGGAATCGTGGGCGGCGGCGGCGGCGGGCGTCCGGACATGGCCCAGGCCGGCGGATCCAAACCGGAAAAGCTCGATGAAGCCGTTGCGGCGGTCGAAGGAATTGTCGCGGAGAGTTGATTGATTTCATCGGAATGGTTTTGAAAACCACGAAGAGCACGAAGAAACAAAGTTTAAAATAGCAGTTTCTTCGTGCTCTATGTGTTCTTCGTGGTGAAATATTTTATGTCTATTCCCCCTTCAGTACGTCTATCATGGAATAAACACGCGCTTCGGCGCTGTCGGAGATTTTCTTTGAGAGATAAGCAACAGCGTCCAGGGTCCCTTTCTGATATACCTCTCTTCCGTTGACATTGTGGGTGAACGAAAAGAGGACTGTTCCGTCTTCTGAACGAAGCGTATAGGTGTGCCAGGCATGTCCGGAGAGAAATGTTTCGGGAACATGCCATTCGTTTTGCTGTTTTTCCGGGTCCCTCTCCATCTGAATATCTTCTTCGGAAAAAGGGGTTCCCATGGCATTGAAATAACCGACGACCGCTTTGGCCGTACCGCTGGTATCCGCCTTTCCCTTCTGATGGCTTTCCTTTACCTCCAGTGAATATCCCTTGAAAAGCCCGGGGAAGTTTTCCGCACCGTATGAGAGCATTGCCTGAAGCCCCACGATTTGTTTGGCCATGTTCGGGGCGATGACAGCCGGAAGACCGGCGGCGCTGACCGTATCCATCAGCCATCCTCTTTCCCCGCCTGTTGTCCCCATGACAAAGGGAAGACGATGAGCACAGTAAAATTCGGCGTTTTCATTGACTGCGGAGGGGTGGGTGTAGTCCACGGTGATAAAGGGGGAGAAATTGGAGATGACATGGCCCATTACCTCCTCACGATGGCCGGGGAGAATGAGCGTGACATCGATATCACCCACCGGGCAGACGCAAATTTCGATATCGGGGCCCGTGAGGGAATAGGGGACCAGCTCAAAGCGAGGATCGGATTGAACATGAGAAGCCACCCCCACGGCCATATTTCCGGGCATCCCGTTTACCATTACCTTTATCTGTTCCATTTTCAGTTTCCTTTTATATTTAACGCTATCAAATCCAATTATATTTTCAAGTTGTCGACCGCTTTTTTAAGTCTGGACACCCCGGGCAGCTCAAGTTTTGAAAGGTTTCGTTTCAGCGTTCTCAGCGCGGCCGGAATGTAGCGCTCGAAATGCAGTTTCCCCTTAACCCGGGTTAAATGGCCGAATGCCCCCAGCATCTGAAGATTTCGAGTGATCCTGCAGCAGGCATAACAACGTTTAAATCGATCCGGGGTCACGTCGGTTTTTTCGGAGATCCTGGAAAGTGCGTATTCGAACAATTCATCCTGCAAGGGCTCGGAAAGCTCCGTATACGGATCGATCAGGAGCGAGGCGATGTCGTATTGCAGCGGACCCCGGCGAGCCCCCTGGAAATCAATGATGCGAGGCTGGCCCAGATGGATCATAATGTTCCGGGATTGAAAATCCCGGTGCATCAGTCCGGTGAACGCACCGGAGAGGGCGCCTTCGGCCAGCACGTCGAAGTCGGAAGCAAAATCCCTCACGGATACATCCAGTCCAAGATATCCGTTCAAGAAGGCATCGACAAAATAGGCGCATTCTCGCTCAAGTATCAGGGGCCGATCGTATGCGGCGCTCTGGCAGGTCCAATTGGAATCAAACCCCTGAATGCCGTCCATTGAAAAACGGATCAGGATGTCCAAAATCCTCCGGTAAAGGGCGGCGGCATCGGGGTCTTCGGATTGCCGAACGATCGTCTGCAGGTGCGTATCCCCCACGTCCTCCATAAACACCCAACCCGAAAAAAGATCGAACCGGTATATCCGGGGGACCGGGATCATGCATCCTTCAAGATACCTGCCGATGGCCACAAAAGAATCGATTTCGGAGGGTTTCGGTGTCGATTTCAGACCGTGGTCGGCGGCCACCAGGGATTGTTCGCCGGATCGGAAACGATACCAACGGCGATCCGACCCGTCTCCATCCAGGTGTTGCCATTTCACGGTTCCCGCCGGGGAGTGTCCGAATGCCTGGCGAAAAGCCCCGTCGGTCAGGGCATCTCTTGCGGCGGTTTTGTAACGATCCGGAGTACCGAGGTCCTGCCAACGCTTTGAGGCGGCAATGTAGGCAGCGGGAGGCGTTCCTTCGGTAATCAGTTGGCGGTAGGCATCGATACTGCTGTAAAACGCATTTTCCGGTATCCGGGAGAGGATTTCCGGGTTCAGTACCTGAATACCGGTAAAGGTATAAACTTTTTCATTCGGACCGGATGAGGTCCTCGGAGACGACAGAAAACCTGAAATCGTCTGGTTCGGACCCAATGTTACGGAGTTAAGCCCGGGGGCGTCCGTCAGAACCAGGGTGGCGGGGGCATTGTGTCCGCAATGGGAACGGTAGACATCACCGAAATCGATGTCTGTGAGAATATCGGCGTTTACCACCAGAAAAGGGCGATCGTTCCAGAAATCCGCCAGGTTTTTAATCGCGCCGCCGGTTCCCAGAATATCCGGTTCATGTCGCGTAATAATGGGGATGCCGTACGACTGGGCGGCAATGTGTCCAGCGATTTTGTCATGCAGATGATGGGTGTTGACGGCAATTTCGCCGCATCCGGCCGCCTTCAGTTGAAGAATCAGCCGATCCAGAAGCGGTTTTCCGTTGATGGGGAAAAGCGGTTTCGGAATATGGTCTGTATATGGCCTCAGGCGCGTTCCGAGACCGGCGGCCAGAATGAGTGCTTTTATCATGACTGCATTACACGCAGGTATTTCTTGAATGTCTCAAGAAACGGAGTGATGGCGTCGGAATCTTCTTTGCCCCGGATGCCGTTTGTGGAAAAATAGTCGAGAGCGTTCTGGAAGTTGATTTTCGAGAGGGATTCCTTCAGTTCAATTTCTTTCGATTTAAGCATCTTCCAGCCTTTTGACTGTATTTTTTTCAGACGCTCCTTTGAAGAGGCACCATTTTTCGGGGTTTCCAGCAGAAAGTAGAGAACCACCAGATAGGATTCGAAATAAGATTTTAAAAGTTGTGAAAACAGTTCCAATTTTCGGAAACCGGCGGATGTCAGGTTGTATGTATCCGGAAGCGTGGGATGAGGCATCAGAATCGCATCGTCCACAAATGCATCGATCGTTCTGCCGACAAGGAGCATCGGCGTCGTCTCAAGGTTTACGGCAAATTCGAGACCGAGCAGGTTTTGAAGAAAATCATACCCGTCATGCAGGTCGGAAACGGAGAACTGAAATGCATCTCGAACCAGTATCAGCAGCGCCGTATAAGCGGCCGGCGCCAGGCAGCCGACACAGCTGTTTTTGTAATACTCCAGGTTGGGACGACGGTTTTCATTGACACTGAAAAGCGGCATGGTTGTGGGCTCGTTTTCATGGGGGGGCATGGCTTCGATGAACTTTCGCAGCGTGTATATATGCATGACCTGCTCAATGGCCTGGACATGATCCAGAAGCAATGTGTCGGACAGGGAAACACCGGAATAGGTCAAGTGGGTCATCAGTGTCTCCGCACGTTCAAGAACCTGGGCAACGCTAAAGGGGTTTTTTGAAAAACCCAGGGCCGCGGCGGCCGTCAAGGCATGGGGCGTTACCACGATGGCATCGCCGATGGCGGTGATGAGCCGATTGCCGAGTTGCTTGCACAGGCTGTTGATTTCCTTCTGCTCCAGGTCGTGGAGAGACAAATTCTGGGTGTTCAGGAACTCCCTGAAAGACAGCGGCTCCGAGAATCGTATATAAATTCGCCCATATTTTTTCTTCAGAACACGCCGCGCTTTTAAGACCTGCTTGAGGTTTTCCGGTTCTTTACTTCCGCCTTCAATTTCGTGCAGATACGCCTTTTCCTCCGGTACGCGGTCATAGCCGACGTATATGGGAACAAAAATCATATCGTCACAGGCCTGGTTTTTAAAAGCATGCAGCAGGATGGAAAGAAAACCCAGCTGGGGGGGAAGCAGTTTCCCGGTCCGGCTTCGTCCTCCTTCGATGAAAAGTTCAATATTGAATCCCTCTTCCAGAAGCTTGTGAACATATTCTGCAAAGACTTTGGAATACAGCACGGCACCCTTGAAAGACCTGCGAACCGAAAAGGCGCCCCCGGCACGGAGAAAGGCACCGACGGGCCAGAAAAATAGATTTTTCCCCGCCACCACGTGCGGGCACGGCATATTGTTTATATACATCAGATAGGAAAGCACAAGGTAATCGATATGGCTTTTATGACACGGCACCAGGATGATGGGGCCGCGCCGGCTCATGCTTTTTATCCGGCCGAACATTTCGCTGTTCACCGAAGTTCCGTCAAAGAGGGTTCTGATAATCCAGCGAACGATTTTGGCGCCGATATCAATTACATGGTTGTTATAGTTCGCAGCAATTTCGTCCAGGTACTGATTTGCCTCTTTGTGGACCTTGTAGAGCGGAATATTTTTCTTTTGAGAAAATTGTGACATGACGCTCTGAAGGCGATCATTTGTCAGAATGCTTTCCTTGATCTCTTCACGCGATTTAAGCGCCGGCCCGGTGATGCTTTGCTGGTGCCGGTTGAGTTGAAGCAAGAGGCGGCGTCTCAATAGCAGGGACAGGTGAATGGTGGACCTGTTTTGATTTTCAGGAACGGAAAGAAAATCGGCGAGGTTGACGGGTTCCGAGACTTCCATGAAAAACTTGCCGGGGTGTTTAAAAAGCGTCAACAGTTTTCGAAACATCCTGGGCCTCAGTTCCGTTCCAAACACGATGTCCCAGATTGACAATTGGGAGCGGCGGGGCTTTTTCCCGAAAAATATGAGATGGGGAATGATATAAACCGGACGGTGGGTGTTGCGCTGCAGATCAATCAGATATTCGATGGGATCGACGGCGGATTTGACGAATCGCTCATAAAACCCCTTTTTTTCGACCAGTGAAAAAAAAGCGCACCGTCCTGACAAAAGTTCCCGATGGATATATCCGCTGCGGTAGGGATTCGGCAGGCGGCCGTGTCGAAAAAAATAATCCAGCTTCGCCACCGCGATTCTCAGAAATCTGGATATCGGTTGGCCGAATCTTATCCGGTACCCCAACCCGAGCTCCGGGCTCCGCAGCCCTTCCTGCAGAAATCGCGTGTGGCAGAATTGAAAATCAAAGTGGCTTTTAAATTTCGTTGCATAGATAAGTATGGCATCGGACGGCAAGGCGTCAAGTCTGGACGATTGGTCCGCGTCCATGCGGATACCCCTGAAAAAAAGCTTTAAAAAAAAATGAGAAAGCGATTTCGGCCTGTTGGGCAGAAAGCAGAAGTAATGATCGTGTGTGTTTTGAAGGAAGCTTTTAACGGTATTGCTTTTGAACTTCTTGATATTATTCCAAAAGTTGCTAATAAAGTCCGGCATAATGTTCCTCGGTTAAAGACGCGCGGCAGCTCTTTTTATGGCTGATTCGGCATATCAAAAATGCCCGGGCCTTGCAAAGAAAAATATTCTTGCCTTCCCCATGGGGTTATGTTACCAACCCACATATTTCGAAAGAAATAGAACAAACTGAAATAAATTCGGAGTATAGGCCTGTCAACCGCAAATCGAACCCCCTTTCCGGGGCCCAAGAACTTTGAAAATAATCGAAGGAGGAAGATTTCCAATGAAGACTTTGATCGGCGGAGCGATTGCAATCGTTTTAGGTGTTATTGGCATAACCATCTGGCATAACGATTTTTTTACGGTTCTGGCCGGCGTCATCCCGGCGATGTTGCTGTTGGGCGGCGGGTTGGCGTGCTATCTTGGTTTTGATGAGTTGAAAGATGCCTGGAAGAAGGAAGACACTGAAACACCGGTCTCTGATGCTGATGACGTTGATAAATACAAACAGGAAATCGATGACCTGAAGAAAGAGATCGACACACTGAAAAGCGACAAGTCCTGATCGATTGTATTTGTTTTAATTCAGATAGTCCCAACGGTTTGCCCTCAGAAAGCGTCCAGAGCTGAAATCAGGACGCTTTCCGATTTTTTCACCCGATCGCCCTAATACATCAGCACTTTCTTTCTCATCTCCTCAAAATTCGCCAAATCCTCCTGAAAGGATGCCTCGATAGCATCAACGGATTCCAAAGACTCGATCCGGCGGCGAACCGTCTCATCCCCCAGGATCAAATCGATGGGAAGATTTTTATGGTCGTATTCATAGGGTGGCATCTTCCAGGAAAAAAGAACGGGGTATAGAGAAAGAACCGCGCTGAGAAGCCGCAGGCTTGTACCATAGGCATTGAAACGGCTCGGATCGGTCACATGGATTTGAAACCCACGGCATAGTCTGCCTGCCCATTTATTTGAAGTCGGCTCGAATCCGACCGGACGGAGGAGAGCGCCGGGAAATGATTTTTTCCCAACAATCGAGATGATTTTTTCAGGCTCGATGAAGGGGGCGCCAAACATCTCAAATGGTTGTGTTGTGCCGCGCCCTTCGGACACATTGGTTCCCTCCCAGATGACCTGACCGGGATAAACAAGGGCGGATGCCGGGGTGGGAAGATTGGGGGAGGGCGAAATCCACGGAAGACCGGTGTGCTCAAAGGTCATGCTTCGCCGCCACCCGGACATGGGAATAATGGAAAGTTCACAATCGATCTTGAAAAAGCGGTTGAAGAGCACCGCCAATTCTCCGATGGTCAGTCCGTGTCGCATGGGGATAGGATATCGCCCCACAAAGGACGACAGGGACGGCCGGAGCAGGTTTCCTTCCACCAGTTCGCCGCCGACAGGGTTCGGACGATCCAGGATCACTATTTTTTTATTGAAGCGTTTCGCAGCCTCCATGCAATAGGACATGGTATAGATAAACGTATATACGCGGGTGCCCACATCCTGAAGGTCCACCAGCAGCACGTCAATCAGATCGAACATCTGTTTTGTCGGCTGCCGGGTCTTGCCATAAAGGCTGAAAACCGGCACCCCGGTAAGGGAATCGACCATGTCATCGGATTCGATCATGTTGTCCTGCTTGTCGGAATAAAAACCGTGCTGGGGAGAAAACAGAGCGGTCAACTGACCGGTTGGCGCGCGATGGATCAATTCCCGCGCATGGACATAGCCGGCGTCGATGGATGCCGGGTTACAGAGAAGGCCGATTTTAAGACTCGATATCCAGGCGGGGGGGGAGCATAGAAAACGCTCAAGACCGGTTTGGACACGAATCATGAATTTCCTGACTCCTGACCGCCCTTCGGGCCGGGGCCTCGGCGGGGACGCCGACCGTTTCCTTTTCTCTGGTTTCCGGATGACCCCTGACCGGGGCGCCTGCGTCGCCGGTTGCCGGAGGGTTTGCGGCGGGTGTCGCCGGTGCCTCGCGCAGTCGCCTTCCTGGGCGGCGCCGGCGGCAGGATCAGCCAGTTTTCATCCGGATGAATGCATTTCAGGGGCTCGCCCAGAAAGGTTTCGATGTCGGGAATGTAAAAAGAATCCTCCTCACAGGCGAAGCTGATGGATGTCCCGGTCGCTCCGGCACGACCTGTTCGTCCGATCCTGTGGACATAATCTTCGGGATCATGGGGCAGCGTATAATTGATCACATGGCTGATAGCTTCAATATGAAGGCCCCGGCCTGCGACATCCGTCGCCACCAGCACCCGGATGACACCGGTTTTGAAATCCTCCAGGGTTTTCATCCGTTTTTTCTGGGCGATTTCACCCGAAATCATGGCGCAGTTCACCTCATAGCGCTCAAGAAACTCGGTAAGCCGCCGGGTTTCGTCCCTGCGGTTGCAAAAGACGATGACCCGTTGCAGATTCTGATGGGAAATGAGGTTGTAGAGCAGGGCGGTTTTCGCATCGGTAGTGGTGATATAGACGATTTGCTGAACGCTGTCCGTTGCGACCTGTTCGGGTTCGATTTCCACCTGAACCGGCTGCTTTGTCCATTGGGATGCCAATCTCAAAACGTCGGGTGTCAGGGTGGCGCTGAAGAGAAGTGTTTGCCTGCGGTTTTTCTGGGGCGTACAATGAATAATTTTCCGAACATCCGGCACAAACCCCATGTCCAGCATCCGATCGGCTTCATCAATGACCAAGATTTCAACCTGATTGAGTTTGACCTCCCCCTGGCGCTGGTAATCCAGCAGGCGTCCCGGAGTTGCCACCAGCACATCAATGGTGTGCCGCCGGAGTTCCCGCCGTTGCTTTTCATAGTCAATCCCTCCAAAAACGGCAAGCGTCCGAAACGGACAATATGCGGACAGCGCTTTGGCCTCTTCGGTGATCTGAACGGCAAGTTCCCGGGTGGGGGCAAGAATGAGTGCCCGGGGGCCCTGTTTGCGGGATTGATTTTCCCGGGGGGATCGCAGAAATGTCGTGAATATGGAAATCAGGAAAGCGGCGGTTTTCCCGGTGCCCGTCTGGGCACGGCCGGTTGCATCCTTTCCTGCCAGGGTGGATGGAAGGATTTCCGCCTGGATAGGGGTGCAGTACTGAAATCCCATGTCATATATCGCATGCATGAGTTCATTCGGAAGATCCAGGTCATGAAAACGAAGTTTGCCGTCCGCAAGGGGAACGCTGAACATGGAGACGTCCCATGACGGCGGCACCTCTTGCCCGCCGGCTTTTCCGGAGACATCCGCATCGGGTTGACCGGTTTGTTTTGATTTTTGGAGAGGCTTCCTCCTTTTGCCGGAACCTCGGGATGAACGTTTGCGCGCCCCCTCGTACTTTGGAGGTGCGGCGGGAGGATTAACGGCCGTATTGGTTGTGCCGCCATCGAAAATCTGCTGTATGCGGCTGCGAATTGATTTGATGATATTTCGTACCAATGTCAATCTTCCATTCTATGGTTTTCTTGTAAAATTTTAATTATTTCAGGAATACGGCGGTTGCTCTCGGATGCCGGGAAGGTGCAGGCGCCGGCACCGGCATGCCCCCCCCCGTCGAAGCGGGAGAGCATTTTCCCAATGTTGACATTACAGGTATCGTTCAAAATGCTTTTACCGACGCTCACGGTGATGTTTGAACGTTCCGGATCCGAATATCGAATTTTTACACTCACGGAAGCTTCGGGAAAAAGTGAATATACGAGAAAGCGGTTGCCTTCCGGCGGCGGTTGAATGGAACGGAAATCTGTAACCGTCACATGCCCCTGAAGCCGGGTGTGTCGAAGGAGAAGATCTTTAAAAACGATATTGCGTTTCTCCGTCTCCCGGCAACGAACAGCCACTTTCGGATCCATGATGATCTTTTCCGCCGGTGAATGACCCAGCAGCCGGATCAGGTGCTCCCAGTAGGGTATTTCCTCCAAATCATGGCCGATAATGGTCATAGAGAGCAGTACATGGGGATAGCGTTCCGGGTACAGGGTTTGATCGAGGGTCAGGTTTGCCGAATCGATATCATCGGTTTGCCGGATCAATACCTCATGATTATTTCGAAAACGGCCCTTGTAATACTCATAAATAACCCGGGCGGCAGAGGGCGCCACCCTGAAAGCGCCCTTTTTGGGGGTTTCTGGCTGGTTGGTGACATGGTGGTCGAACCACAGGCCACATCCTTCATGATAGGGAAGGTTCGCGATAATATCCGTGGATTCAATATGCACAAGACCCTTCTGCATATCACTTGGCTGAACCCAAAGGGTTGGGGAGGATATTTTTTCCACCTCGTGCAGAAGTGTCGCGCAGACAATACCGTCAAAGTCCGGCCGCGTAACGATTCGCATGAACTACGCCTATTAAATGGTTAAAACAGTCAAAAATTTAAATATATAGCACATTCATTTGAAGTTGTCTTCACAAATATTGTGGAGGAATTATCACAGGACATCCCCCAAAAACGAAGCTACATAACCAATAAAGGATCTACATTCCGGCAGTTAAGGCCTGCGGAAAGTGAAAACGGCAAAACTGGGGGAACTTTTTACCAAACAGAAAGCCTCCTTATGA
>JBECKW010000183.1:0-6173 GCA_040235505.1 Desulfobacterales bacterium | reverse complement strand
AGAGTGCCTAGAGTTGAGGTATGCTGCCGGATTGTATTGGTACAAGTGAAGTTAACAGGAGTGGATTGCAGGGGTGAAGGGTAAAAAGGTGGAGTGAAACGACTCCTTAACTTTAGGCACTCTAGCGCACTTTAGGCACTTTAGGCACTCTACGTAACTTGTTTCCGAGTATTGGATTGATGAAAGATGTCGCCAGTGAAATATCGCCACGAGTTGTTGGGCGAATACGGGAAAAACTTCTGAAATGGTATGGCGCCAATAAGCGCGATCTGCCGTGGCGGAGAGTTTCCGACCCCTACTGCATTCTTGTATCGGAAGTCATGCTTCAGCAGACCCAGGTGAAAACGGTGATTCCCTATTATGAGCGGTTTCTGAAGCGGTTTCCAACTGTCCGGCATCTTGCCGGGGCCGGGCTTCAGGAGATTTTAAAGGCCTGGGAGGGGTTGGGGTATTACGCCAGGGCCAGAAACCTTCACCGGGCGGCTAAAATAATGATAACGGATCATGACGGCCGGGTGCCGGATGTATATTCAACGATCCGAAAACTTCCCGGCGTCGGCGACTATATCGCGGCGGCCGTTCTCAGTATCGCCTTCGGTCAGGCCCGGGCCGTGGTGGACGGCAACGTGAAGCGGGTACTTTCGAGGCTTTTTTGCATGCAGCATCCGGTGAACGCCGCAACTTCACACAAGCAGTTTCAGACAGCCGCATCGGTGCTTCTGGCCGAAGAGGATCCCGGAGGATTTAATCAGGCCATGATGGAACTCGGCGCGCTTGTTTGCCGGCCCGACCGCCCGGAATGTCCGCAATGTCCCGTGTCAGCTGACTGCCGGGCTTTCAGGGCCGGCAAAGTAAAGGATTATCCCCTGCGTGAAGCGCGAAAATCCGTCCCTCTTCATCATGTTGCGGTGGGGGTGATCCGACGTGGAGGACGGGTGCTCATCACGAGGCGGAAATCCGATGGCCTGCTGGGCGGGCTGTGGGAATTCCCAGGCGGGAAAGTGCTTGCCGGGGAAACCCCCGAGGCGGCGTGCGTGCGGGAAATCAAGGAGGAGACCAATTTAACGGTCGAGGTGACGGGACGCATCTCCCGGGTAAATCACGCCTACACCCATTTTCGAATTGAAATGGATGTATTCGACTGCCGGTATCTTTGCGGCCGCGTGCGGCTATCTGGCGGCGCCACCGACCATCGCTGGATCCGTCTCTCGGAAATCGATTCTTACCCTTTTCCGAAAGCCAACCACAAATTTTTCAAAGCTCTCTTTGAATATACAAAAACGCACGACTTATAGATTCAACTTACGGGGTTCAAGGATTTCCCGATAAACTGCATCAAGATCTTCGACAAAAGATCAAGAGTTCAAGGGATAAAAGAAGCATGCACCTTCTTTAAGGCAAAAGACGGATAAGTGCTGGAATCAGACCGGTTTCTTATATTCAGAACCATTTGCCGTTGTTTTAATGTGTTTCACTCGACCCCTCGACCCCTTGAACCCTCGAATCCCATATGATTTATTTACATTCCCAATGCCCCCCTAACCGCTTGGACAGCGGCTTTGATGTCCATCAGTTCCGTATTGAGCACCATGTCATAATTCAACGGGTCGTCGACGTCGGCGTTGAAGTACTTGCGGATAAAAGCCCTTCGATCCGATTCCGTCCGGATAATTCTGCGTTTGGCCTGTTCCATGGATACGTTGTGCTCCCGGGCCACGTTTTCGATCCGGGTTCGCATGGGGGCGATCACGCGAAGCCGGAACCGGCATTCCGGAGGCAAAATGAAATTTCCTCCCCGGCCTATAAGGACAGCGCCTCCGTGCCTGCCGATTACACCCACCAGCTTCATCAGATACTTCAGGTACTGGTCGGGCCATAAGTGTTGTTGATTGACGATGGATGAGATCCATTCTTCAAGAACATTCATCCCTTTTTCATCGAGGGTTTCAAGGAGCCTTTGATTGACATGGGCGCTTTCCGCGAGCTGGTGAATCACTTCCTGATGAAAGATGTCGAAGCCCAATTCATCGGCCAGTGCCTCTGCAACAATCCGTCCTCCGCTGCCGGGTTCCCTGGATACTGTGATAACGGGAGCTGTTTGAGTCTCGGGGGGGCATTTTTTCAGCAGCTGCCACCTTTGCACCTGCCCTTCTACGATTTGCTGAAGTGAACGATTTTTCATTTTTATCCCTCCTCCCTGAAGATTAATCGCATCGGCGGATGGAGCGTCTTGATCTTTTTCGAAAGGATACAGAGACAGTCACAACGCAGCATAGTTATATTCTATATCGCTTTGCGGGTTGAAACAAGCGATAAGTCGGTGGATCGGAATCGTAAAATATCCTTTTTCCAAAAACCGTTGCGTGATATATCTTCAAAATCAAGGGAAATTTTGAACATCCGTGCGGCCGGTCCGATATTAGGGCCTCGGAAAAAAAGAATTATCCCATCTTGCTTGTCCTTCGACCCGGCTGCTGCGTTGCTCCGAGCGGTGAATATGCCCGATATTCCCCACTCTAAGCGCCTTGCATCCGAGCCGAATTACGGCGCAATATCGGGATACTTCTTTTTTCCCGAGACCCTTATTTAACCACGGGGGACGGGGTGCAACCGCCCGGTTTTTTATCGGGTCCCAGGAAGGCGGAATCCATGTCGGAATATTCAATTACCCAGGAACAAATCGATTCGCTGCTGAACGAAGTTTCCATTGAAGATCGTGTCCAGAACCAATTTTTTCAGGTAAAGAATAAAATCACCAGAATGCTTCATAATGAAACATCCCGGGAACTTTTAAAATTAAAAAAGGACCTGGCGATGCATATGAAAACGCTTGAAAAAAACAAACCCTACGCGTTGGATTTTATCAAATCATTCAGGGAAGATTATAAAAACTTTTCCAATGAGATCCTGCAGTGTACCCGGGACTGTGCCCTGTTTGAGCTCGTGGTGAAGCTGGAAAACCTGATCGGGGCCATGTTCTACAAGGTGGAACAGGAACGAAGGCGCTATCCCAGGTTCCCGCTGACAATCGATTTGCAGCTTTCTATCGGGGCTGAAACCCATACACTTTTGGGTGCCGATATATCCAGCGTGGGAATTTCTTTTTATGCTCCGGTTCAGCTGGATGTCGGCAGACGTTACAGCCTTACCTGTCCGGAGCCCCCTGAAGAATCCATGATCGTGGATGTGCTTCGGACCGTGCTTGTCGAGCCCGAACAGCTCAATGTCTGGCGGACCGCCTGTGTTTTTCCCAACCTTTTGACGTGGGAACAAATTCGAAACATCATTTCCAGCGCCATGGGAAATGGGCGGTGATTATTACCGTTCATCCAATCCACGGTTCATTCTGCCCTGTCCGTATCCTTCCAGGTCCAGCGCCACATGAAGAAAACCGATCTTCCGAAGTTCGTGGACGATTCTTTCCCGGTACGGTTTTTCAATTAAGCGGTTCAATTCGGTCGGGATCAGTTCGATGCGGGCCATACTGCCGTGGTATCGGACGCGGCAGGTGGAAAACCCCAGATCTAGGATTACGTTTTCAGCCGATTCGACCTTGCGAAGCGCCTCGAGGGTGATGGGGGTGCCATAGGGAATCCTGGTGGCAAGACATGCCAGGGCAGGTTTATCCCAGGTCGAAAGACCCATTTCCCTTGAAAGTTCCCGGATATCGTTCTTGGTGAACCCGGCGTCAATGAGAGGCGCCGCCATGCCCGTTTCTGCGGCTGCTTTGAACCCGGGCCTGAAATCATTCAGGTCGTCAAGGTTCGCGCCGTGGACAATGGCGTCGATTTTCAGCTCGACGGCGATCTTTTGGAGTTTTTCTCCCAACCCACGCTTGCAATAATAGCAGCGCTGCGGTGTATTTTCGATCAACTTCGAGGGGGAAATGGTGTCGGTTTTTATCAGTCGATGGGGTGCGCCCAAGGTCTCGGCCATGTGGACGGCGGCGGCAATTTCACGCTTCGAATGAAACGGGGAGGCAAACGTCACCGCAACGGCTCTGTCTTTTAAAACTTTCCTTGCCACGGCAAGCAGCAGGGTGGAGTCGACCCCCCCGGAATAGGCGACCAAAACCGACCCATAGCCGGTAAGGGTTTCTTCGAGTGCGGCCAGTTTTTCGGATACGGATTTATGCTTCATCGCTTCGCCTTATACACTAAAAAAAAACGGTTTACAAATGCATGTGCAATTAATATTTAAGGGGACATACCGGATAATAATCGATCAGCCCGTTCGCTGTGAATAGTTTTAACCTCAAAGCGTATACAGAGAGGTCTTCATGGGAAAAAAGAGTCTGCTGGCCCCCACATCCAAAACGAAACCCGGGAGCGGAGAAAGCGATGTTACGAAAAAGAAAGCCGCGGTGTCTTCCGGGTCAGTCAAAAAGGCGGCGCCCAGGAAGGCAAAAAAGAACGTAACCGGTGGCGCCGATACAAAAAAGAAAGCCGCCGTCAGTAAAACGAAAGAGAAGAAAGCGGCAGCTCCAAAGGTATCCCCGAAGAAAAAAACACCCACAAAAAAGAGCGCTACGGCGAAGTCAAGCGCTAAACCGAAGTCTAAAAAAACCACAGCTTCCGTAAAAAAAACGCTCTCCATAAAGGAACTCCTGGCCAGAAAGTTCGAGATGAAGGCGGTGGGCAAGAAGTATATTCCGCCTTCAAAGCCTCAGGCTGGAAAGAATATAACCTCTCCGCCTTATTTTGTCGGTGAAACGCCGCAGGAAACCGAACGCGTACGAAAGCTGCTGTTTAAAAAGTTCGCGCCGGTGTCATTCAAATCAGAAGAAAAATCCGGTGCCGCAACCAAACCGGGGCCGAAACCTGCGGACCCGAAAACCATAATGGCGCAGCCGGGAGCAGGCACTCCGGGCTTCGGGAAACCAGAAACCGAAAAACCTTCAGCGCCGTTTTCTTTCGACGAAACGGATATTCCCATCTACCGGGAAAAATCGATGGATCCCCTGCAGAAAGCAGTGGTATTCGGATGTATCGCCCTGGCGGTGCTGATTGTGATGGTGATGTGGTCGAGCGCGTTAAATGTCGGTAAATATTACGTAAAACCGGTTGACGGCCAGCTGGAAATATGGAAAGGCAGATTTTCCCCCCAAGGTGTTGAAAAGATTTTCACTATAAGTGCAGCTTCCGCGCCGGATCAGCTAAAGGCCGTTTACAGCAAAACGGAAGCGTATGGAATCATTTTTGACGGTATCGTCAATAGTGCCGATGCAACTCTCAGCACAGAAGAAATACCGGACTTCGATCTCATACGACGCACGTTGATCAGTGCAGAGCCGTATGCGGTGTCGAAGGAAATGTCGAATTTACTGCAGCGACGGCTGGATAAAATCGATATGATGGCGCTGGTCTACAAGGCGGACATTCTGGCCGGGAAAGGGACGGAAAGCGATCTGGCAAATGCCCGGAAAAGCCTGGAAAAAGCCCTGAAGTTGAACCTCGATGAGGCGGAAGAGGGGCTAATAAGGCAGAAAATAGCATGGGTGGATCAAAAGCTTTCAGAGCTCTCGAATTGAAAATTGTCCTTTAAGAACAATTCCTGACACGCATTGACGGCATCCGGATCATAGAGAACGCTGCGGTGTGTAAGGATCTCCCGCATTGCCGATTCGATGCCC
Organism: Desulfobacterales bacterium; assembly: GCA_040235505.1. GTDB lineage: Bacteria > Desulfobacterota > Desulfobacteria > Desulfobacterales > JAFDDL01 > JBECKW01. Next base: position 541 of record JBECKW010000183.1, on the reverse strand, counting down.
CGGGTCGGGCGGTAAGGGCGATGCGAGCTTTCCGCCTCGGTGACATCCGCCACCGTCAGAATCCGGGCCTCCTGCAAAATGGCGTCTCCTGAAAGTCCCCGGGGGTATCCTGAGCCGTCCAGTTTTTCATGGTGCTGCAGCACGATTTCGGCGATGGGCCAGGGAAAGGGGATATTTTTTAATAGATCGTAGCCGATCTGGGGATGGATTTTTATCATTTCCCGCTCGAGTGAAAGCAGTTTCCCCGGCCGGTTGATAATGGCTTCCGGAATGCGGATTTTGCCGATATCGTGAAGGATTCCCGCAAACCGGATGGCGTTGATCCGGGCCTCCGGAAGTCCCATCTTTTCAGCGATGGCGCATGCCAGCATGGCCACCCGCTCCTGATGCCCCGCCGTATACGGATCACGGATTTCCACCGCCAGGGCCATGGTCTGGATGGTGGCGCCGAGCATTTCATTCAGGGCGGCCGTTTTTCTCTTTACCTTTTCTTCCAGAATGATGTTTTGATGCTCCAGTGAATCCTTCAGCCTCTTCAGAG
>JBECKW010000116.1:0-4153 GCA_040235505.1 Desulfobacterales bacterium | reverse complement strand
GAACTCGATCATCTCCTCATACCAACCATCCCCGTCATACTTGAGGACGCTGTACTTGAGCCCGGGAACCACCCGATCCAGCACGAGCATCATGGGCCCTGCGTAGACCTTATTCATGACCGTCACGGGGTCCAGCCCGAGCGTATCGCAGGCATGGAAGATGGCATTCACATAGTCCTTCCGCTTGAACACCACCTTGTCTTTTGTTTTCGTCATGAGTTCAAACTCATCATCCCGGGTCTTGAAGTACTTTTTATACAGCGCCAGCCCCTTCTCCACCTCTGTCCCCGGAAACACCAGCTCGGACGGGTCCTGCTGATCCAACCAGCGAAGTCGCTTCTCTTTGACACCTTCACTCTGGATTTCCCAGGCGACGTCCATTCCATATCGCTTTCCGACCCGGAGAACGAGCCGGAACAGGTCGACCTCGAAGTCGTACATGATCCGTCTTGCATCCTGTACGACTCTTTCGCTGTTGGCGTTGGCACGTGCTTCAATGTCCCGCAAAACCGCATCGCGTCCACTGACCTTCTGCTTGGCCCAGGGAGTGGCTGAAGGTTGATCTTCGGCCGCGAAGGCCTGCGTCTGCACCATGGCGCAGGCCAGGAATATCGCCAAGGCAAGAAACAGATGCATTCTACTTTTCATGAGATATCTCCCTTGAAAATGGCTCATTAATGTAACGCCGTATGTTTTCAGGAACTGGCATACCCCAATTCCAATGCTTTGAGGTTCATTTCCAAAAACTTCGGCTTCATACCTGTTTTTATGGCTTCCTGCATGTGCTCATACGTGAAAGGCAGATCCGCATGTTTGCAAAGCGCACCGAGCATCACCACATTCAAAGACATAATGGTGCCGGCCTCTTCCGCCAATGTCGTTCCTTCAACGATCACCATTTTCCGTACCCGGCTCTTCATTTTTTCCAGCGCCGGCGCAGTTTCGGGGTAAGTCTGACTTCCGGTCAGTACGGTAAACGGCTGAACGGGAGCTGTGTTGGTGATCACGACTGAATCTGAATTGCACCGTTTTGCCGAACGCAGGGTTTCAACCGGTTCAAAACTGAGCAGAACATCGGCCTGCCCCTCGGAAATCATGGGGCTTTTCAAATCGCCCAGGGTAACGGACGATTCCACGATACCGCCTCTTTGAGCCATCCCATGGATTTCGCTCAGGTTGGCGTTCACACCGGCAATTCCCGCCGCTTGACCGATCAGCTTCGTCGCAAGCAAGGTCCCCTGCCCCCCGACACCCGTGATATAAATACGTACCTTCTTATTCATTATTATTCTCCTGTCTTGGCCACTTTAATTGCATTTTCCGGACAAATCTGGACGCACAGCCCACAAGACGGGCACTGCGCCGCTGAAATTGCCGGGTGGTCGTCAATCAAGTAAAAGGCCGGGCAAGCGATCTCAGTGATACATAACCGGCAGTTGGTGCATTTATCCACATCGACTTCGAACGGTTTTCTTTTCTTTGCCAGGCCAACCCGTTTGGCCAGCAGCGGACATGGCTCTTTTGCGATAATGACGGACACTCCCACGTAAGCCATGGCTTTCTCGGAGGCTTCCCTGATTTTTTTCTGATTCAGTGCGGGAACGACGTACATGTCCTCAACACCCAATGCCCGGCATACGGTTTCAATATCGATTTGCTTTTTATCCAATCCGTAGATCGACGGGTCCATGCCGGGATTTTCCTGATGCCCGGTCATGGCCGTGGCGCTGTTATCCATAATGACGACCAATATGTTGGCTTTGTGGTGTACGGCGTCGGCCAGGCCCGTCATGCCGCTGTGAAAAAATGAACCGTCCCCCAGAAAACAGGTCGCCTTTTTGCCGGTAACCCTGGAAATCCCGATGCCGTTTGGAATCGCCGATCCCATACAAAGGCAGATATCCGACGCACTCAAGGGAGGTAAGAACCCCAGGCCATAGCATCCGATCTCCAGAGGAAACGGGATATCGTCATGTCCGACCGCCCTGGTCACACCATACATGGTTGACCGTTCAGGGCATCCGGGGCAAAGCGCCGGCGGACGGCTGGGGAACGCCGGAAAGTCATCTGTCTGGATCGGCACTTTGGCCGGATTTTCAAAACCGAAATAATTGCTGATCGCCCTTTTCACCAACCCGGGGTCGAACTCCCCCATTCTGGGCAGAAGCTGTTCTCCCTTGCCGGCAATGGGCGTATCGATGCCTTTAATGTTGGCAACGCGGTTGGTTTCATCCTCGATAAAAGGCTCGACTTCTTCGACGATGAGAATCTTTTCTCTATCTTTGATAAAATCTGCAACCAGGTCTGCCGGAAACGGCCAGGACATGCCCAACCGCAGCACTGCAATCCGGTCTTTCACGCCCAGATCATCCAGGGCATCAGAGACATGAAGATAACTGACACCGTTGGTGATGATTCCGAACTGTCCGCTGCCTTCCTGCAAATTGAAGGGGTTTGTCGATCCTTCAGCGGCAAGCATGTCGTGAATTTTCAAATTTTCCCGGCGTAATTTTCTCGAAACGGCCGGAATGGCGACCTTGCTGTTGTTGATTCGATCTTTAACGAATTCGCCCCTGACCTTGCGCTCCCGTGGAACATCAAATTCGACAAAAGATCGGCCATGAGACACCCGTGTCGTGATTCTCAGCATCACCGGCCGTTGGATTCTTTCCGACAGGTCAAAGGCATATCTGGTCATATCCTTGGCTTCCTGGATCGTCGACGGTTCCAGGAACGGGATGTAGCCCAATTTCGAATACAAACGGTTGTCCTGTTCATTCTGGGTGGAATGCAATCCGGGTTCATCGGCCGAAACCACCACCATACCGCCTTCCACACCCACATATGCCAGGGTAAACAGAGGATCCGAGGCGACGTTAAGTCCCGGACTTTTCATGGTCACGAGCGTTCGAATGCCGCAGTTGGCGGTACCACCGCCGACCTCCATCGCCACTTTTTCATTGGTGGAAAACTCGAAATAAATATCGCATTCCTTCGAGAGCCTGAAAAAGGCATTGGGGATTTCAGAAGACGGCGTGCCGGGATAGGCGGTGACAACCCCCACCCCCGCTTCAATGGCCCCGCGCACGATCGCTTCATTGCCCATCAGAAGGTGTTTTTGACCGCCTTCGGGCGTCAGTAATAAATCCATATATTGCTCCTTTATTTAATCCGGGTTACAAATTAGCTTCATTGCCGAACTGATACGTGGGCCTCAAAGTGAGGCCGTGTTTTCGTCGAACAGCTCATCGACGGAGAGTCGCCGTGAAATGATCTTCTGTTCGTAAGCCCAGTCGATCGCCAGCTCAATGGTGTTTCGAATGGCGCTGAATCCGTAAGGCGGCAGCTCGGCCGTCGCGGACTCAGGCGCCATCTTGCGGCTCTCCACCAGCATCCGGTAGATCTCCCGCACCACGTCGGGGCGTTCCTTCGACAATTCCTGCCGGACCACGAACAGGTGATTGATGGGCACAAGGCCTTCGCGGCGGATCCACTCTTTCCCGGCCTCTATGGCGTTGGGAATGAGCGTGGTCACGCGGGGATCCTTCGGCATTTCCTTGCCCAGAATTGCGGCAACGATATCGCCGTCAAGCATCATCCGGCCCAGGTCCGATCCCTCAGGCAGAAGCCGGCAGTTGGGCGGATCCTGATATTCGGCGAGATGCGAAACATCGGCGGTGAGCCAGGTGACCTTGCTGAGATCTACGCCGTAGTCCTGGGCGAGAACGCCCCGGATCCACAAGCCCATGGTCTGCGAATAGGTGCGGACACCGACTTTTTTGCCCTCGATGTCCTTCGGGGTCATCTCGCCTAATTCCTTATTGTACCCGATACCCCAGTGCTGCGCACTGCCGACAACCGGGAAAGGGAGCATCACCCACGGCTTGTTGTAGATTTTGGCCTGCAGATAGGTGACGATGGCGAGCTCTCCGCAATCGAAGGCGTGGTCGCGAATCAGGGGCTTGAATCCCTGAAAAGCCAACTTCGGGCCGCAGAAATCCAGATGAACGATATCGGAGGTGATGCGGCCATCGATCATTGCCTCGGCGCTTGGCGCATTCTGCAGATTGACCTTGAGCGTAATGGGTTTCGAAGAACCGGAAGACATATTTTACTCCTTTTAAATTGCCAGCTTCGGATACAGCGACATGGC
>JBECKW010000096.1:0-17005 GCA_040235505.1 Desulfobacterales bacterium | reverse complement strand
ACCGGCCGTCCTTTTCGGGAAGCTCGATCCCCAGCTTTTTCACCCGGCGGAAAAGGGTGGTCTTATGGATGCCGAGTTCCCTGGCTGCGGCGGACCGGTTGAAACGGTTGCGCTCCAGGGCGGCATGAATGGCTTGGACATTGATAAGATCGTGGGCCGATCGAATCCTCGAGCGGGTATCGCCGGTAATGCCCCTTGCGGTCAGTTCTTCGGGAAGGTGGTCGATATCGATGGTGTCTTCCCGGCAGAGAATGAAGGACCTTTCGATGGCGTTCTCGAGTTCCCGGATGTTTCCCGGCCAGTCATGGGCCATGAGAAGAGACAGGGCTTCAGGAGAGACGCCCCGGATCGATTTGTTTTGAAGATGATTGAACCGCTGAACGAACTGCTCCGCCAGAAGCGGGATGTCTTCTTTCCGGCGCCTCAGGGGAGGCAGTTCGATCCGGACCACGTTGACCCGGTAGTAAAGATCTTCCCGGAAGTCGCCCCTTCGCATCTCCTCGGCCAGGTCCTTGTTGGTGGCAACGATAATGCGAACATCCGCCGCTTCCGACCGGGTGGCGCCCAGGGGCTCGTAACGCCGTTCCTGGAGCACCCGCAGAAGCCTTACCTGAAGGGCCGGGCTGACCTCGCCGATTTCATCCAGCAGTAAAGTCCCCCCCCGGGCCATGGCAAAGCGACCGGGCTTGTTCCGGGTGGCGCCGGTGAAGGCGCCGGCCTTGTAACCGAAAAGTTCGGATTCGAGAAGCGTGTCCGGAAGCGCACCGCAGTTTACGGCCACAAAGGGCCCTGCCCGTCGCGGGCTCAAACTGTGAATGGTTCGGGCCATGAGTTCCTTGCCGGTTCCCGTTTCGCCGAGGATGAGCACGGTGCTGGGACTGGCGGCGATGGCGGGCAGCACTTCGAACACCCGCTGCATCAGCGGGCTTCGGCTGGTCATGTCACCCGCCGTGAAGCGGCTGTCGAGTTCCCGCCGAAGGGCCTCGACTTCGGAAAGATCCCTGAAAGTTTCCGCTCCGCCGATGATCCGGCCGTCTGTGTCCCTGAGAACGGCGGTGGAAGTGCTGATGGGGATGCGATTGCCCTCGGCGTTAATAATATATCCGGATTTGCCGATGACGGGTTTGCCGCTTTGTAAGGTCCGCCGCAAAGCGCAATGCTCCCCGCACATGCTGGAGCGAAATACCTCGGAGCACGCGCGTCCGATGGCGGCTGAGCGGGGAACCCCGGTGATTTCCTCGGCCGCCCGGTTGAACGATGTGATCCGCCACTCGGAATCCACCGTGAAGACACCGTCGGAGATGCTCTCCAGGATAGTTTCGGTGGGGGTGGGGGGCGGCGAGCCGGGTTTTTTTTGTATTTTTGGTTTGCGCATTTTAACAGCCCAGAGGTTTGACCCAAAAAATAGTATACCTTTTTTGGAGGGTTTTTTTAAGTCTATTTTCAATATTTGTTGACAGGTTGAGTGGGCCTCATTCACTCATATAACTCTCATTCAGCGAAAGGGGAGACAGGAAACGCCCCCGGCCTTCATGAAGGAACTGCCGGGGGCGTTTCCGCGGGAAGGGTATCAGGACTTGGTAAGGATCAACGTACCCCCGCCGGCCAGTGTGTAGGTTCCACTTTCTCCGGCCACCGCGTTGATCGTCACCCCCACGGGCGCGTCGATCTGGGACAGCTCGAAATCGCCCCGGATGGTCACCTTCGAATCGGCCGTTGCCGTCCATTTGCTGTGGGAATCCATGGTGATATAGGCGTCCTTGACGGCGCCCGAGAGGGTCGCGGACTCGAGATTTACCCACATGGTCCTGTCCGTGTCCTCGTGGACGATGTCACCGCTGACATCCATGTTTCTGAAAGTCGCGTGGATGCCGTAGACTTTGTGCCCCTCGGTCTTGGTGGCATTCTTGTCGTCGTTTATCACCGACTGGACCAGCACGCCTTTTTCCGAAGAAAGCTTCACGCCGTCAAAGTTGAGGATGGCATTCTGGCTCTTCACCAGGACCCCGGCATCCTTGCACGCGATTTCTCCGCCCGTGACGTTCAGCGTGCTGACCTCCTTGTACGACCCCATGACGCAGTGGATCATAGCGAAATTGCCGCCGCTTTTCACGTCCGTATGGTTGAAGGTGGCATCGGCTTCTCCGGCGATGACCGCCCCCGTGCCGGCGACATCGAATTCGCAGTTGTTGAAGACGTCATGACAGCCCCCATCCGCATAGGTCCCATAGCCGGCCTTGGTGTTCTTTACCTTGCAGTGGTTGGCCTCGAGATAGACAAACCCTTCGGCACCGTCGGTGGAAAGGGCACCCCAGCCGTTGGCGATGATGGTGCTGTAGTAGAAGTATGCGTATGAATTGCTCATGGAACAGTGGGTGCGGGCGAAGTTGTTGACCCCCCGGCCGGGGGTCAATTCCGTTTGCGTTGCGGCTTCAGCCCCGCCATGGGAAATGAGGGTGGAGTTGTAGACCTTCAGAACGCCATACTTGGTGGCGGCGGTGGCGCATCTCGATTTTCCGTCGGTGGTAATGTTCACGTTTCTCAGGATCAGTGTGCCGTAATCGGTGGCCGTCGCCCCTGTGTTCATGCCGCCTTCCACTCCGGTGCTGTCTCCGGAAACGATGATGTCTGCATCGGCAAGGGTATACCGGGAGCCGATGCCCTTGACATAAACGCCGCCCACCCCGCCGCCCTCGGCGGCAACCTTGACGCCGGACGCATACGTGTCTTTGATGTCTCCGGCGGTCACCATATCCGTTTTGGATTTTTTCGCTGAATATTTCCCGTCCGCCACATAGACGGCCGGCATCGAGTTTTCATCACTGCCCATGCTGGGGGGGCCGCCGGGACCCCCGGCTGTCGCACCACCGGGCGCAGCAACTGCCCCGCCTCCGGGCACACCGGGCCCCCCGGCTGCCGCACTACCGGGCCCACCGGGCGCTCCGGCTGCGCCACCACCAGGGCCGGAGGCGCCGAACATGGTCGCCATGAACTCCTTCATGTTGAACACCTCGCGGACCGGCTGCTGCACATCGGCCCCCTTGATTTTGGCGGTCTGCTTGGCGTTGTTATTCTGGGCACATGCGAGCAGAGACACCAGCAACATCGCTGCGCACAGGACAATCAGCGTTCGGGCGAGATTTCTTTTCATGGTTTTTTCCTCCTTTTGTTTTTTAACATTGGAAGCCATAAAGAATCTGATACAACCGGTTTCCTCCCGGTGGAATCCTGGCTGAGGATAACACCGGCAAAAACGGTGGCTGCGCCCAGATACTGCATGAAGCTGAATTTTTCACCCAGTATCAGCCAGGCCATGATGATTGTGAAGACTGGAATCAGGTTGATAAATGCCCCTGCCTGGCTTGCCGGCAGTTTGCTCACCCCGAAGTTGTAACACCCATACGCCACCAGGGTTGCCCCGGCGCCCAGGTAAATCACCGCCGCCGTCGCAGTCGGTTCGTACACCGTTGGGAAACTGATTGTTGGAAAAAGTGTCAACAGAAGGAAAAAAACGGACCCGATAAATGCCTGGAGTGCGGTCAGGAAAAACGGCGAATAACGGGCTGTCAGATATTTACAGGTGGCGATGTAGCCTGTTGCACAGACCATGGCCATGAATTCCAGAAAGTTCCCCAAGACCGGATTGGGCGCATTCTCTGAAGACTTCGCACTGATGCTCAACCAGCAGACACCCAAAATCGCCACGAAAAAACCGGCCACCATCCGTCGGGAGATGTGCTCCTTCAGAAAAATCCAGGCCACCACGGCCATAATTAGCGGCAGGGTCGCAGAGATCATCCCTGCCTGGGAGGCGGTGGTATTCTCGATGGCCCTGGCCTCAAAAATGAAATAGAGACACGGTTCGCACAGGGCCATGAAGGCAATGCGAAGTATGTCCCCCTTCCGGTAATCGATCCTTTTCAGGAACCTCGGCAAGAAAAACAGGAAGCAGACACTGGCCACCGCCATGCGCCCGAATATTACGAACATGGGATCGAAGCTGCGGAACGCCAACTTCAGGGCGATAAAGGAACTGGCCCACATGACGGTTGCGGTCAGCAGACTGATGGTCGGCAACCAGTTGATTCTATTTGAAAACAAATTTATTTCTCCCGACAGGCCGTCCGTCTTCCCGCTGTCCGGTTCGATGCTTTGTTCTAAAGCGCCACTGATAGCACTGATTCGCAAAAAAGAAAACAGCCCGGGAGTATAATTCGATTTTTGGAGATTTCCTTGACGCCTTCCGGATCGGGGGGTATGATCCCAGAAATGTTCAACAGGTGAGATCTGCTGAATTTGTACTTTCCCGGAGGAACTCAAAGGTATCGATGCCTCCAATAGACACCCCCTTGGTACACAGTTGCGAAACGTGTGATGAAAAACAAGCCGTCCTTAGAAAAACTTCGAGTTCTGATTTTGGAAGATTCTCCGGCCGATGCCGAACTGATGGCGTTTGAGCTTCGCTCCCTGGGGATGGAAATCGAGTCCAGCAGAGTCGAAGCGGAAACGGCCTTTTCGGCGGCTTTGAAAGATTTTTTCCCGGATATTATTCTCTCGGATTATTCCCTGCCGTCCTTCGACGGGACCTCCGCCCTGGCGATGGCGAATCGAATGGCGCCGGGCGTTCCGTTTATTTTCGTCACCGGGACGCTGGGGGAGGAACGGGCGGTTGAGCTGCTTAAAAGCGGGGCCACCGATTTCGTGTTGAAGGACCGGCTGCCGAGACTTTCGCTTTGTGTTTCCCGGGCCCTGGAGGAGGTGGCGGAAAAAAGGCGACGGGAGCAGGCGGAGCAGGATTTGCGTCGCGCCCATGCCGAGCTTGAAATCAAGGTGGCGAAAAGGACTCGGGAACTGAGTCGGTCGATGGACGCGCTTCGCGCAAGCGAGGGCCGGTTCAGAACCCAGTCGGAGCACCTTCTTGCCAGCGAAGAAGCCTTGAAAAAGACAAATGAGGAGTTGGAGGTGAGGGTCCGTGAGCGGACTGCCGAACTGGCGAAAACCGTTCATACGCTCCAGGCGGAAATCCTCCAGCGCCGCAAGGTCGAAATTGAACTCAGACAGAGCAACGAACAGTTGAACCGCAGGGCGGCCCAGCTTCGTATACTTACCGGGGAATTGACCATGGCCGAGCAGCGGGAACGGAAGCGGCTGTCAAGGATTCTGCACGACGGGCTCCAGCAGCATCTGGCGGCGACCAAACTGCAAATAGGCCTTGTCAAAAAGAAACTCGCCGATCAGAACAACGTCCAATCCCTGGAAAAAATAGAACAGATGCTGGTGGAATCCATACAAATGTCCCGCTCCCTGAGTATGGATTTGAGCCCCCCTTCTCTCAGTGACGGCGGTCTTTCCAGCGGTCTGATATGGCTGGCCAGCCGGATGCGGGAACAGTACGGATTTCAAGTTGAATTGATCGAGGATAAAATTTCGAGACTTCCCGAGGATACAAAAATTCTGCTCTTTGAATCGCTGCGGGAGCTTCTATTTAACGCGGTCAAACATGCCGGTGTGTCCGCCGCATCGGTACAGGTGGAAAAGGTGAATGATACTGCCATTCGCATCTGTGTCCGGGACGATGGCGTGGGCTTTGACCCTTCCCATGTAAACTCCACCAGCGAGGGGATGGGAGGGCTCGGCCTTTTCAGTATCCGGGAGAGGATCGGACTTATCGGAGGGGACATCGAGATTGACAGCGCACCCGGCAGGGGAAGCCGCTTTACGCTGACCATTCCCACCGGCCGGGCCTGTACGGAGATCTCCTCCAATCCGTCCGTCGTCGTCCGGGATGAGGCCGGCAAGCCGCCGCTCCTGCCCGGAATGCTCCAGGCAGCGAGCCTCCAGGTACTGGTCGTGGACGATCATGCGCTGTTTCGTGACGGAATTGCACAAATGCTGGCCCATGAGGGGGGGATCGATGTGGTGGGTGTCGCGGGCGACGGAACAGAGGCGATCGCGCTTGCAATGCAATTGAAACCGGATGTGATTCTCATGGATGTCAGCATGCCGGGTGTCAACGGTATGGAGGCAACACGGGTGATTCACCGGGCGCACCCGGATATTCGTATTATCGGTCTTTCCTTTTATGCCGACGAGCAAATAGCAGCGGCCATGAAAAGTGCAGGAGCCGAAGATTTTAAAAGCAAAGGCTGCCCTGCATCGGAGCTGGTTTCCGCCATCAGGGATAGTCGGAACTAACTGCTGGGATGCCAGGATGCCGGGAGGCTGAAAAAAGAAGAGCCGAAGAGCGGAAGAGCCGAAGATCCGGTGGCGGGACTGAAGGAAGAGGAGCCGAAGAGCCGATGAGGGGCTGTCTTTTGCTGTTTCCGCTCTTCCGCTTTTCCCACCTTCCGCTCTTCCCGCTTTTCACCCTAAGAACCGGGGGCCAGGGTGAAATAAAATGTCGCGCCTTTTCCGACCTCTGCCTCGGCCCAAATCTCACCACCGTGCCGTTTGACAATACGGCGGACCAGTGCCAGCCCCATGCCGTCTCCCTCGAATTGGCTTTCACTGACCAGACGCTGGAAAACATTGAAGAGCCTGTCGTAGTGTTTCATGTCGAAGCCGATGCCGTTATCCTTCACAAAATAAACGGAAGCCCCGTTTTTTTCAATGCTGCCCACCTCGATCCGGGCGGCCGGCGTATCCCGTGTAAATTTAGCTGAATTGGACAGAAGATAATCAAAAACCTGCCGGATCATCATGGGATCTCCCTCGGCAGGCGGGAGCGTGTCGATTCCGGCCGTGATTTCCCGGTGGGGCTCCTCCATCCGGATCCCGCCCAGGGACTCCCGGGCAATGAAGTTCATATCGAGCTTCCCACGGTTCATACCGCATCGGCCGAGGCGCGACAGCATCAGCAGCCCTTCGATGAGTCGTCCCATTTTGCAGGCATTGTCCCGGACAATCCTGAACTTTCGAAGGGTTTCCGCATCAAAATCAGGCCCCTTTTGAGCAAGAATCATTTCCGTAAAGCCGTCGATGACCCGCAGCGGAGCGCGAAGGTCGTGGGAGACCGAATAGGTGAAGCTTTCAAGCTCCCGGTTGGCTTCTTCCAGCCTGGCGGCGCAGGATCGCAGCTCCTGCAAGGTGGTTTCCAATGCAGCTTCCGTATGTCGGCGCTTTTCTTCGCAGGTTTTCAGGGCGGAATCAGGCATGGCCGGGCAGCCATTCATGCAAAACTTTGTCTAAATCGTTGCTGAACCGGCTGAAACTCAGTGACTTATGCAGAAATCCGCTGGCACCGGCACGCAATGAGCTTTCCCTGTCCGAATCCAGGGAAGAGGAAGAGAGCATGATCACCGGAATTCCCTTCAGGCGGCGGTCTGCCCGTATTTCCCGAAGTGTTTCCAGGCCGCTCATGCCGGGCATTTTGATGTCGATCAGGATCAGGTCGGGTGGATCTCCCCCGGTTCGAAGCATTCGAAGGGCCGTACCGCCGTCCTGTGCCGATCTAACGCATAGATCCGGCTCGCTCGATGCCAGGGCGATGGTGGTGAGCTCAATATCGTCGGGGTTGTCATCTACAATAAGAATCATTTGTTTTTTTTCAAACTCCATACACGCTGACTGTATCTGATAAATTTTTTGGGTCCCGATTGTACAGGTATTTTGATTATACACATTCCCGATCTCAGTCCAAAGTAAAAAATATCGAAGCCCCCGTCCCGACAGCGCCTTCGGCCCATACGCAGCCGCCGTGACGTTGAATGATCCGGTCGACGATGGCCAGACCGATGCCGGTTCCCTCGAACTCGTTTTCGGTATGAAGTCTGTGAAACGGCAGGAACATTTTTTTATCGTAGTCGGGATTGAATCCCGCCCCGTTGTCCCGGATGCAGTAAACCACTTTTCCGTCCCGGTGAATGGCCTTAAGTTCTATTCGGGCGGGGGTTTTGTTTTTAGCCGTGAATTTCCAGGCATTTCGAAGCAGGTTCGAGAGCATCACCTCAATGAGGTGGGGATCTGCATTTGCGATAAGGCCCGGTTCGATTTTCACCTGGACATCCCGGCCGGGTGATGATTCCTTGAGTTCATTGACAATATCCGATGCCATCTTGCTGATATCTATCGGTTTCTGGTCGATTCCCTGCCGGGATATCCTCGAAAGGCGAAGCAGGTCGTCGATGAGCGTGTTCATTTTTTTGGCACCGTTTCCGATTCGGGACAGGTAATCGAGCCCCTTTTCATCAAGGCGATCTTCGTACATCTTTTTCAGAATATCGCCGAATCCGCTGATGGAACGCAAAGGGCCCCTCAAATCGTGGGAGACCGAGTAGACGAACGACTCGAGTTCCCGGTTTGTGACTTCGAGCTCATTGTTGGTTTTTTTCAACGCATCCCTGGACTGATTGCGTTCGGTCACATCATGGACCATCCCCACGGACCGAACGAGCCGGCCGGCCTCGTCCCTGAAATGCTCGCATTTTTCATGGACGTATCGAACCTCGCCGGTGGATTTACGAATCACCCGGTGTTCGATTTCATAGGTATCCTTCTCCTCCTTGAGAGAGTTCGAATATGCCGCATCAACCTCGGAACGATCCTCCGGGTGCACCGCTTCCAGAAACGATTCATAGGTGGCTTCGAAGGAATGGGGATCGATCCCGAATATTCGATAGACCTCGTCGGACCATGTGAGCACGTTGTCGACCAAGTCAAGCTCCCAACTGCCGACATGGGAAATTTCCTGGGCACGTTTCAGGCGCTCTTCGCTCCGGCGAAGCGAGGTCATCAAACGATCTTCCTCCGCCAGCGAACGGGCCAGTTTGATGTTGCCGTAGCTGAGCTTTGAAATGATTTCGGTAAACTTCATGGAGAAGGCTCGGGCCCTGTCGATGGTTTCCCGGCTGAAGCGCGGTACAGCATCCAAAGCCTCCAGATATTCCGATTCATCAAAACCGTATTTTCGGGCCTGAGCCCTGAATAAATCATAATCGACGGACTCGTCTTCAAAGAAAAACTGCCCCATGGATAAATTGCCCAGATGCTTCCCGCCGACACGGATCGGCGTGGAGATGTCCCACATATGATTTTTGCATCGATAGAACCCGTACTCATTCTTGTTAATGTCCAAAGCAGCCCGTGTGTTGGTTTCCAGGCAATGGGCAAGGGTGTCGGGGTGGGTCCGGTGAAATTTTGTGCAGACAGGTTGCCATCCCACACTTATCAGTACGTCCCCGTTTAAATCGAACAACCCCATGGGGATTCCCGAAAGATGATAAAAATCATTGATCAGGGATTGGATCGCCGGGATATCGACGATGTCTTTAAGCGTCAACTCCCCGATGTCGCCACCGGGCTCCAGGATGCTGTTGAGCTTCAGACGGACATGCTGCTCGCTTTTCCGGAGAGCGTTTTCCATTTTTTTTCGTTCGGTGATGTCCCGGGCCACATGCACGGTCCCGAACATCTCCCCGTTTTCGTCCGTCAGCGGGGTGGTGCTCACCAGGAAATCTCTACTCAGATGCGGTTCCTGGATTTCCGCCACATGTCCTTTGCCGTCGGCAAGGGTCAGTGTGTGGGGGCATATGCCGGGAGGCGCATCGGTTCCGTGAACACACTGATAACAATGCTTCCCGATACATTCTTCGGCGGTCATTCCCAATCGTTCGGCCATGGCGCGGTTGGCCCGGACGATCCGGTGATCGCGATCGAGAATGGCGATCAAATCAGGTACGCTGTCAAAGGTCCGCTCCCAGGTCTCCCTGGCCCGCCGCTCCGTCTCCTCCGCCTGTTTCATTTCCGTGGTGTCGCGCCCGTAAAGATTCGCATAGCCTTTCCAGGGGAAGGGGATCACGGAAAGAGAGATCGTACGTCCTTCATTATCGATTTCAAAAGCGGTGGCACTTTTGTCGGACAGGGCTTTTTTAATACAGGCCAGCAACGGCGGCGGCAGGTCTTTTCCGGATTCTTCCCGCCAAATTTGCAGCATGCTTTCGGCGGATCGATTCGCAAAGAGGATGGTTCCGTCCGCTTTAATCCGCATGACCGGTTCGGGGTTTTCCAGGGTGAAGAGGGCGGTCCTGCGGGTAGTCTCCTCACTTGCGAAGAAGTTTCCCATGTCGCTGTTGGTCTGGTTCAGCTCCTCCACCTTCCTCTGCAATTGGGCGTTTACCGTCAACAGTTCCTCGTTGAGGGCCTGGAGTTTTTCGTTTTCCGACTGAAGTTCCTCATTGGCCGACATCAGTTCTTCATTAGTGTACTGAAGCTGCTCATGATCGGCGGGATCGTTGGTTTTCGGGGCGATTTTCCCCCGGGAGGTTCGTCTGTTCACGCTTTTTTTTCGATCATCGGCCATCTTCGGGTTCCTTAGATGAATGATGGAGTCTGTAAGAAATCCTGGTCACTGTTTATTTTCTCCAGGATATGGATTCTCAGGCTTTATAGCGTTGAAAATAATGTCAGAACGGGGTGCAAAGTCAATAGCCGAATATGCGGCGCTAAAAATATGGCATCTTGTTCTTACATCAGAAAACCCCAGGGAATGCTTTTCATCTGCTTAAAATTTTTACCCGTCTTCGCGTTATGTGGTAAGGTGATGCACATGAAGAGGATGAAACTGATATGATTGTGACCTATAGGATGCCCATTGAATGTGGAACAAAAGGACTCGATACATGTTTCGGATAACTGTGATGCTCACTGCGCTGGCCGTCGTTGCGACGGCTGCAAGCTCATCTTCAGGATACGCAGCAGACCGGATGTCGGTGTTTGTCAGCATCGTTCCCCAGAAGTATTTCGTCCGGCAGATCGGCGGGAATATCGTCAATGTTCAGGTAATGGTACAGCCCGGGGCGAACCCGGAAAATTATGAGCCGAAGCCCCGACAAATGGGGGATCTTCTGAATGCCCGGGCTTATTTCGCCATCGGCGTTCCGTTTGAAGACGCCTGGCTCGGAAAGATTTCCGCGCTCAATCCAAAAATGAAGGTCGTTCATACGGAAAGCGGTATTGAAAAAATGCCCATGGAGGACCCCCTTTTCGGGGGTGAGGAAGCGCATTCAGAGGGCGGCGTGAAACAGGGGACGGTGAAAGCCGCTGATGAAGATGGTCGGCATCATGATCATGGCGGACTCGATCCGCACATCTGGCTTTCCCCCCCCCTTGTGAAGCGTCAGGCGTTGACGATACTGGGGGCGCTGAAGGAACTGGATCCGGCCCACAGCAGCGATTTCGAAGCCAATTATCGGAAGTTTATCGCCAACATCGATGCACTTGACACCGAATTGAAGGCGACGCTGGCCGATATGCAGGGCCGCAGGTTTATGGTATTCCATCCGTCCTGGGGATACTTCGCCAGGGCATACGGCCTTCGGCAGATCCCCATCGAGATCGAGGGGAAAGACCCGAAGCCGGGACAGTTGAAAACCCTCATCGAATATGCAAGACAGGAAGGAATCAAGGTGATTTTCGTGCAGCCGCAGTTTTCCTCGAAAAACGCTGAACTGATCGCGGGGGAAATCGCCGGCCGGGTGGCTGTGGCCGACCCGCTTTCAGAGGACTGGATGGAAAATCTGCGCCAGGTAGCCGAAAATATCAGGGAAGGTATGAAATAAGGATTTAAAAGACAAAACATTTTGGGAGGGCTCAAAATGGCCTTTGGTTCAAGCAACGTCGACATCATTTCCCCCGACAATTTAAACAGGCTTTGCGGTCAGCAGATCTCAATCACTTTCGGAGGTAATGAGAAACAATTTTTCTGCTTTTGCTGGGGTGTTTGCCGGGGCCGGTTTTTCATGACCCAGGTCCCGGTGGACTCCGATCTCCAGGATGAAATTGAGCCCGGGACTCCGGCTGTTGTCCGTTTTGTCGAATCGGGTATGGTCTGTGGATTTAAAACCCGTGTCTACCGGCAGATCACCCACCCATTTCGTTTGCTTTTCTTCAATTATCCGACTTCGATCGATTCGGTCAATTTACGGAACTCCAGGCGGGTCTCCATTTTTCTCGACGCGATCATCCGGTGGAAGGGGGAAGAATACAACGGCGCCATCCGTGATTTAAGTGAGGGCGGATGTTTTTTTACGATGAACTACTGGCAGGATGAAGCATTCGACGACCTGACCGTGGGATCGACATTCCCCATCAAATTCACAATTCACGGTGAAAAAGCACCCACCGAACTCG
This sequence comes from Desulfobacterales bacterium, assembly GCA_040235505.1. Classification (GTDB taxonomy): domain Bacteria; phylum Desulfobacterota; class Desulfobacteria; order Desulfobacterales; family JAFDDL01; genus JBECKW01. The sequence goes on along the minus strand of JBECKW010000096.1, from coordinate 4,879 downwards.
AATGCAAGACCGTCCGCATAACCCGGGACCAGGAGGAGCTCCGGATGGGTATTTCCTTTGTCGGCGGACGTCCGAAGACAACCGGGAAAATAGCCGCTTTCATTGCATATGTCAGCAAGTTGCTGGAGAACAGGGCGTAGTTTAACCCCCCGACCCCTGCGGCGAATATTCCGGCGCTACTGGAGCCAGCTTTTGCACAGGTTGACGCCGGCCACCGCATCAGTGACAAACGCATCCGCGCCGGTGTAGCTCCGGACCTGTTCATCGAGTTGCCCGCCGCCGATGAGCACCTTGTATTTATCCCGGAGGCCCTTTTCATTGAGCGTATCCACCACCTTTTTCATAGGCTCGAAGGCGAGGGTAAGAAGGCCGCTAAGGCCGATGACGTCCGCACCGAAGGCCTCGGCTTCGCTGACGATGGTATCGATGGGAACGTCCACGCCGATATCCTTGACATCGAAACCGGTGATTTCCATCATCATGGTGACGATGTTTTTGCCGATGTCGTGAATATCTCCTTCCACGGTGGCCATAAGAATTTTGCCCAGCTTTTTGCCGGTGTCAACGGTTTCCGTCAGATGCGGTTTGATCAGCTCCGAGGCGGTTTTCATCATTTCCCCGGCCATGATGAGTTCGGGGATGAAATAGATCTGCTGTTCAAAGCGTTTGCCGATTTCTTCCAGGGCCTCCTGCAGGGCGCCGAAGAGCACCACCGGGTCCGTTCCCTCGGCAAGAAACTGCTTTGTGAGCGACAGGGCCGTGTCTTCCTGCATCTCCACGACTGCTTCCTTCAATGACGTTAGGTCCGCCATAATTTTTTCCTCCTGTGATTTATTATTTTTCTTCCCCAATACGTCCCGAGCGATAGGCCCGGGTGTAGTTTTGGCAAAACCGGTCTTTCCCCATGAGCATCTCGGAGGCCAGCATGACCGCTCTCAAGCTTCGCTCATTGGGATTCAGAATGGCGCTGTCCATGCCCGCCTGAACGCACATGGCCATGAAAGTCTGGTTGATTAGTGGCCGCAGCGGCATCCCGAAGGAGATGTTGGAAAGGCCGCTGGTGATATGGCACTCGGGGTATGAGGCCCGGATTTTTCGAATGGTGTCATAGGTGATCATGGCGTTTTCGGTGCTGGTGCTGATGGCCGTCACCAGGGGATCGATGTAGAGTTGCGGTTCGGTGAGCCCCCCCTTTTTTGCAAGACCCACCAGTCTGTCCACGATTTTCATGCGGCCGTCGCTGGAATTGGGGATCCCGGTTTCATCGTCCAGGGCCAGGAGGATCAGGTTGGTCTTAAATTCCAGGGCCAGGGGGAGGACCCCCTCGACGCGTGGTTTCTCACCGCTCACCGAGTTGATCATGGGAGTATGGTTCACCAGTTCCAGACCTGCTCTCAGGGCCGTGGGATTGGCACTGTCCAGACACAGGGGCGTGTCGCAGACTTTCTGGATGGTGGTTACCAGCCAGGCCATGTCCTCCGCCTCCCGCTCCGGAGCGGTCCCGGCGTTGACGTCAAGAAAGTGGCTGCCGGCTTCCGCCTGGCTTGTGGCAAGCGCCTGAATGAAGGCCGCGTCCCGATCCCGGATGGCCTGGGCCACCGCCTTTCGGGTCCCGTTGATTTTTTCTCCGATAATAATCATAGCCGCCTCCTGAATGTGTCCTCATGTATTTTATGATTCAGGCCGTCCTGGAGCGGGCCCATAAACATAGCTTGATATTATATAGTCTTCTATAAGAATTCAAGGAAAAAATAAAAAAACGAATTTTTTTCCTGCCGAACTCCAAATGAGAGCCGCATCCCTTGCATTACAGACGGAAATTTTAACATCCGACCATAAACGTCCCGGTTATTTAAGTCCGAAATGCGCACTGTTGATCACACAAAGCGGTCCTACGATTTCCTTTGTGAATATATCGTCATGCAACTTCAATGTTCCGTTTTCTGCGATATCCCGATTCCCATTATTAATATCGTTGAGACAGGCCGCGCAGAGCAGGCTGTCCTGGTACCAGAACAACGTCTGTTTGGATGCATAGTGCGCATTGAGTTTTCGGGATGTGTTCAGATGTCTGCAGACATGTTTGTGGCTTTCGCCGTCACCATCGGTGCCCGGCGCCAGTGTTGTCCAATAACAGTAGCTGTCCGCCACGTCTTCCTTCATGATGTATTTCTGAAAAAAAGTGTCGTCCTGTGGAACGGCAAAGCGGAGCATCCGGTTGAACCCCTCCTGCCCGGTGAGAATGTTTCGGTTGTTGCATTTCTGGCAGAGCACAAATCCGTGAACGATCAGGATCGGACTTTTCTCCCGGTGGTAGGCCATCGCCTTTTCAGGGGTGGACAGGTGTTTGCAGACCGTCCAGGCCTTTTGATCCGGGTAGCGGTTTTTCAGAATGAGACCACTGGCGGAATGTGCCGCACAGGCTTTCATGGAGGGGACGCCGATGACAAAGTAGGTGCTGCGCGAGGGATCTCGTTTTGCTGCCATTGTTTCCCCCTTTCTCCCGGCATCCATTGTCGGGGTTTGAACAAACGTGCGGGTCATGGTTTTCGGACCTTCATTCCCATAACAGTGGAGAAATTGCGCACCGCGAATTTCCAGTTCGCAAGGTGTTCAAGCCAGGCATCGATGTAATCCCCCCTGCGATTTTGGTAGTCCAAATAATATGCATGCTCCCAGACATCCAGGGTCAACAGGGGAAACCGGCCATGAGCAAGGGGCGTGTCGGCATTGGCGGTCTTTTCGACCTTGAGCACACCATTGTCCACCACCAGCCAAGCCCACCCGCTGCCGAACTGTGAAGCCGCGGCTGTTTTGAATGCTGTTTTGAAATTATCGAGGCTTCCGAAATCGGATATGATTTTCTCCGAAAATTCGCCCGTGGGATCCCCACCGCCGCCGGGCGTCATGCTCTTCCAATAGAATGAATGGTTCCAGGCCTGGGCGGCGTTGTTGAAAATAGCCGACACGTCCGGATTTTCCGCCGTCCCTTGGATGATCTGCTCAAGCGATTGGCCTGCATATCCGGTTTTTTCAACAAGGGCATTGATTTTATTTATGTAGCCCTGGTGGTGCTTACCGTAATGAAATCCGATGGTATTCGGTGAAATATAAGGCGCCAGGGAGTCCGGCGCGTAGGGCAGGTCGGGGAGAGTGAAGGGGGCCGCATCGCTGCTGCCTGCTGTTCCCCATGGGGTTTTATATAGAAGGGGGTAGTCCAGCTGCGGAGTGGGGGGGGTATGTTTCTCGGGCGCGGCTTCGCTCAAAGAAGGACTTCCCACGGCGCCTGCGGCCATAAGGACGGAACCGGCCATGGCGCCGGCTAGAAATTGGCGACGGTTGAAAATGGCAGTGCTTTTTTCCATATCCTTGCCTCCTGTCGGGATTTGGCCTAAAGGTATTGGAAACACTCGACTGCTTATTTACAGTTTCCCTTGAAATCTCGACAGATGTCAAGTCAATATGAATTAAGGTAATTATTACGGATTGTTAATATCATGTAATGGTATGAGGCGATGGCGGAGGTGAAACGAAAGAGTGCCTTGAGTTGAGACTACGAGTTCATAGAGTGCCTTGAGTGCACTTGAGTTAATGTATTCTGTCTTTTGATAAAAAGGCGGAGTGAAACGACTCCTCAACTCAAGGCACTCCAGTGCACTCTATGAACTCCAGGCACTCCAGCTTACTCTATGGACTCGTTGCCTCAACTCAAGACACTCATAACATCCCCATCCAGCTATCTCCAGTCATCGATCACATAAACCCCGGGTCGGTTGAATCCGGCGATGTCGGGTTTGAGCATGGCTACCCCAAGGATGTTCGTCCGGAAGCCGTGCTCCTGCATTATTTCATAGGCTTCACGGCGGGATGTATTGATACCCGCTGTCAGCTTCGAAACACCTTTTCCCCGTGCGTAGTCTTCACAAGCCGTCAGCAGTTTTTTAAAAGTGTGGGGAGCCCTCGTGCCGCCGGGGACCGCGGCGAATTTCACGTAGCAGGTGTCGCTGCCGGCCTCGGTCCCGGGGCCGAGATGGCAGGCGGCAAAACCGGCGAGTTCATCCCCGCTTTTCAGCAGAAGCGTGTCCCCGAGACGCCCGGCTTCAATGGCTGCGATTTCCATCGTGATATCGAGACCATTGAAAATGGAGCCAGTAAGAAAGCGGCATGTCGCCAGGTGCCGGGTCTGTTCGGTCTGTGAAAGCTCGGCAAAGACGCTGACTTCCGAAGTACTCAGGGAGTGGTGCGGGGACGTCAGTTGTTTTGTCATCACCGCTGTCAGGTGCTGTGGCTTGAAACCGAATTGCTGATAGAGTCCGATATGTTTCGGACTGTCCGGGGTCGTGTACAAACCTGCAAGACGGATCTGCCACCGGTCAAGCCGATCCATCACCGCCGCCATTACCATTTTGGCAACACCACGATCCCAAAAGTCCGGCCGCACTCCGAATGGGCCGAAAAATCCAAAACTCCCCCATCGGGTGACCACATTGGATGCGATAATCTCTCCGTCCGATTCGGCCACAAAAATGGCAGCCCCCCCGATTCTCCAACGGTTCTGAACCGTTTCCGCGTCTCCGAAAAAAAGCTTCGGGTCGGGGACGCCGGCAGCGGTTCCAAATGCAACCCGGGTGACAAGGCCGGCCGCTGCAAGCTCGTCTTCCCGAATCGGTCGGATGAAAATATCAGGTGTGGTCAGGGAAGAATATGGCATTTATTTAATTTCCATATGTTTAAAAAGTAGTTATTTCACGCTATACATTATGTAAGGATACCCCGGGGGCGCAAGATCTTTTTTGCCTTATTTGCTGGGCCGTCTTGATACCTTTGGAGTTTTCGCTTACCAGAGAGAAAAAAGATGTGTCTGCAATCCTGCCGATAG
>JBECKW010000077.1:0-12654 GCA_040235505.1 Desulfobacterales bacterium | reverse complement strand
GCGACGCCTTCGACAAGCTGGCAATCATCGACCAGTGGGTGGAAACCGGAAAGGCTCCGGACAGGATCGTTGCTTCAAAGTTGAGCGACGGCAAAGTGATCCGTACCCACCCGGTGTGCGCATATCCGAAAGTGGCCGAATACAAGGGGACAGGGAGCACGGACGACGCTGAAAACTTTGTCTGCACGGACGGGGAGCGCTCCCGGCAGTGAGAAAACTATGACCTAAGGAGCATACATGAAGATGAAGCGCATTTACGTTTTTTTGCTTGCAGCCCTCCTGTTTCTTTTGCCTGCGGCATGCGGTGCCAGCAGCGCAGAGAGTCCCGGCACAACCATCACCGGCGCACATTTGTACTGCGGCGCCGCAAAGAAAAGCATCGCTCCTTCGAAGGAATTGATGCCGAAACTTCTCGGAATCATGTCGGGCCCCCCATTTAAAGAAGTGGTGGATGGTTTGTATGTGCGGGTCATCGCCATCGGCAACGGAAAGACCAGGATGCTGTTCATCGGGTATGAACTGGATCAGGCACCGTTCCCGGCCGAAACGCTGAAGAAAATCCACGAGAAGTACGGCATCCCGGAGGAGAATATTTTCCTTCTGGGAAACCACGGCCATTGCGGGCCTTCTGTCGGCGTGAGACTTGCGGAACCCAACCGCAACCAACGGCGCGAAGACCCCAAATATTACAATGCAATCGTCACGTATGAGAATATTGTCCTGAAAACGATGTATGAGGCCGTGGACGAAGCGATCGGCAAGATGCAGCCGGCGAAAATTGGATACGGCTCCGGCGACAGCTTTATCAATGAACACGGAGGGAGGGGGCGTTATCCGATCATGCCCCTCGATACGACGCTGTTTGTCATGAAGATAGAGGACCTGAAGGGAAACCCCATTGCCTTCCTTTTGAATTATTCTTGCCATAACGCCAGCGTGAGGCTCGATGGGGTCATTACCGCCGACATGGAGGGCTGTATCAGCCATCTGATGGAAGATCATTTCCAGGACAGTGTCGCGGTCTGGTCCCTTTCCGCGCACGGCGATCTGATGCCCCGTTCGGACTATTGGAATATTCCCGTGAACATTGCCGCGCCGGAGTTTGCCGATCCCGGGACTGCGCCCAATGAGACCTTCCGTTGCATGCGGATTCTTTCACTGCGCCAATTTGAAGATGCGCTTTCCATTCTATCGCACGTCAAATGCAAGGACGATCCCGCCGCCATCATCTCAGGCACGGTTGAATTTGTAGATGTTCCGACGTATCCCGTGACGGAAAACAAGGACGGGTCCATCACCTACATGGGCGGCACGGTCACGATGTCCGCTGAAAATCGAAAGAACGCGACGGGAAGAACAGCCGAAAATATCGAAAATTGCCTTTCCGGGCAGGCCCTTCCGTATCGAATCCGCATGCATATGACACGGCTCGGGAATCTGGTGTTCATCGGCGTCGGCGGCAAATTGTATAATTCTTATAAGTTGAAAATCCGGGAACTTGCGCCAATCGATATGGATACGGTGGTTTTAGGTCAGGAATCAAGCGCCCTGTCCACCGTCACCTATATTATTGATAGCCGGGCCCTTCAGGAAAGCGCCGAAATGGGGTTTCCGGAAGATAACAATTCCCTGATCAAGCCGGGCAGCGTCGAAGCGGGGATTGTAAAGACCACAAAGGAAATGTTCAAAAAAATCGGAAAGCCTGTTGAATAAACAAAACCGGTTCATCCGAACAAAGCGCGCTTTTTTAATTTTCACAGACAAAGAATTGATATTCACAGGCCCCTTGCTTTGCCGGGGGCTTTTCATCGGCACAGTATACATTCTAAGTGTGAAACATGTTAAATTTTCTATTGAGCAAAAAAAAATATACGGCAGCAGGTAGCTTTAAAATAATTCCGTTAGTAGTTGTTCTGTTCTTATTTCCCGATATGGCGCTTTCAAAATTGAAAATCGACGGCCAACTGGACGAACCGGAGTGGAAGACGGCCCAGGTTTTTCAGGACTTTGTTGAAATCGATCCGTTGACCTTCGGCACCCCCCGGCTGCCGACCGAGGCCAGGCTCCTGTCCACGCCCGAAGGCCTTGCCGTAGCGTTCATCTGCCATCAGCCGTCCGATGAGACCCGAACCCGCACCATCACCCAGCAGGATGCCGAGGATTTTGACGCGGATGCCGTCAGCTTTATGGTCGATTTCGATGATACGGGGGCAACTGCTTACGAATTCAGTGTCTCCATCACCGGCTCCTACCGGGACGGCACCATCACGAACGAAAACAGTTTCAACTACGACTGGGACGCCGTCTGGGAGCGTGGGGTGTATGAAGCATCTGAGTTCTGGAGCGTCGAGATGCTGATTCCCTGGTCCATTGTCGCCATGAAGGAGGGCTCCGGGAAAACCCGCCGGATTGCCGTTTTCTTCAAGCGGGAAGTAAATGCCAGCGGTGAAGCCTACGGTTTTCCGAGGACCAGTTCCAGCCTGCCGCGCTTTGTGTCCGATTTTGCCGGAATTGAAGTGCGCCGCTATTCTGCACAGGAGTTCGATGTATGGCCGTATGTGACAGTGTTGAGCGATTTTGTGGAGGACAATATCACCAGCAAGGCCGGGCTTGATCTTTTCTGGAAACCCAGCGGGGCTTTCCAGGTCGCAGCCACCTTCAACCCGGATTTCGGGCAGGTGGAAAGCGATGATCTGGTCATCAATTTCACGACCACCGAAACGGTGTACAGCGACAAACGGCCGTTCTTTACAGAAAACCAGAGCATCTTCAGCAGCAGGCTTTCGAAAGAAGACTGCCTCTTCTACACCCGTCGTATCGGTGCCGGGAGTGACAAGGACGGCAGCCCGAGCGATATTGACGGCGCCGTAAAAGCCATCGGGTCCGTCGGTTCACTGAACTACGGCATGTTTGCAGCCCAGGAAGAAGGAGACGCGGGAAAGGAGTTCTATGCCGGGCGGATCATATATCCGGGCAAAACCTGGTCCGTGGGCGTTCTCAGTACCTATACGAAGCGGCCCTTTCTCGACCGGACGGCGCTTGTCAACGGGATCGACTATGATATCAGACTCGGCCAGTCCTGGAGATATTTCGGGCAGCTTGTAGGCAGCATGGTAGACCAGGATACGGACAGCAGAGACGGATTCGGGATTCATAACAGTCTGGAATTTACTCCGAACGATCGATGGACCTGGGTGGCGGACATGACACGATATTCGGCCGACCTTGATTTGAACGACATGGGGTATATCCATCGTAACGACTATGAAGAGCTGTCTCCCACCGTCACATACTACCAGACGGGATTTGCCGACAATTCACGCATTGCATCCGTTACCTGGGTAGCCAGGGGAAAGGTCCAAAGAAACATTACGGAGGACGTCTGGCTGAGGGATTTTTTTTCCCTGAGCCGGGTGCAAAAGATGCGAAACGGCGACGAGTTGTCCCTTACGGTCTCTGATTCCCCTGCCGGTTATCATGATACGATCTCACGTGGAAACGGGCTGGTGTATTTAAACGGTGATTGGAAAATCAACCTCTCGTACAACACGCCCAAACGGAGGGCGTGGCGTCAATCCATCAGTCTGAATGTATTTCAAGAGGGCCTTGAAGACTGGGCGGTTGGTTTTGAAGGGGATATGACCTGGTATCCTCATGAGAATCTCAATCTGGATTTCAGGTTGAGCCCGACATGGAGCCGCGACTGGCTGATCTGGTTGCAGGACGACCTGTTTGCGAGTTACGCCCGGCGGGAAATTAGCGGAGAAGTCACCGCCAACTGGTTCCCCGCCGAAAGCCATGAAATACGCCTGAAAGCCCAATGGCTCACCATCGACGCGGATGCCGAACAGAGCTATCGCATCGGTCCCCGGAACCGGCTGGTTGAAAGCGAAGATTCAGTGGGCGATTTCGCCATGATCGATTTCGGTTTCCAGCTGCGCTATCGGTACGAAATCGCACCACTTTCGGATCTTTACGTTGTCTACAGCCGCGGCGGGCTCGATCGTATCGACAACCCGTCCCGAAGCACCCTCGGCCTGTTTGCAGATAGTATGAGTCTCAGAGACTCGGATCAGTTCTTGGTCAAACTGCGATACCGTTTTTAACAAAGTGGTCGGATACCTATAGGTATTTCCTGAGAGGGGGGATGATGAGAAAAAGAGTCTTGAAACGCCTTTCGATTGCAGGCCTGGGGGTGCTGCTTCTTGGCACGACAGCCTTCAGCCGCGAAGCGGCGCCCGTTGTCTCGTGCGAAAGCCTGGCCAAACTGGCCCTGCCGAATGCAACCATCACCATGGCACAATCGGTGGCCGCCGGGGGGTTCAGGATGCCCGGAGGGGAGAGTCCCTCCGTCGGAACGTCTGTGTGGAACCCTAAGGCGGATACCAATACTCTGCCCGCTTTTTGCCGGGTCAAAGCCACCATGAAACCCACCAGCGATTCCGACATTAAAATGGAAGTGTGGCTGCCACTTTCAACCTGGAACGGGAAGTTTCTGGGGCTGGGCGGCTTGGGGACTGCCGGCAACATTATTTATGCGGGGCCTCCCCTCGGCCTCACCGACGCCGTGCGGCTCGGATATGCGGCGGCCAACACCGACGCCGGGCATGATGCTTCGGTGGACGGAGGCGGCATGCGTTTCGTGCTCGGACATCCTGAAAGGCTGATTGATTACGCGTACCGGGCCAACCATGAAATGACGGTCAAGGCCAAGGCGATCTTGTCGGCCTATTATGGTGCCCCGCCCGGTCAATCCATTTTTATCGGATGCTCGCTGGGCTCACTTCAGGCGATCACCGAGGCAAAACGTTACCCCGGGGACTACGACGGCATCATTGCCGGGGCCCTGATGAATCCGATCGCACAGTTCAATGCCGCGCAGCTTTGGCCTGGCTGGCTGGTTGCCCATGATCCGTCCAAAGCCATACCGCCAGAAAAGATCACCATGGTCCACAAGGCAGCGCTGAAAGCCTGCGCCACGCCGATCGGGCTCAACGATGGTATCATCGAGGAACCGGACCGATGCCACTTCGATCCCGGGACGCTGCTTTGCAAAGAGGGAGACGGCCCGGATTGCCTGACCGCGCCGCAAGTAGAGCTGCTTCGGCAGATTTATGCCGGGCCCGTCAACCCGCGCACCGGGAAGTCGATTTTTCCGGGTCCTGCGGTCGGAGCCGAGGAAGAATTGCTCACAATGTGCGAAGGCACACCGCATTCGAAAGCTCTGGATCTTTACAAATACGCGGTTCATCAGGATACCGACTGGGATTGGAAAACCATGGACTTCGATTCCGATATCGCCATGGCTGATAAGGTGATCGGGCCGTTGATGCATGTCGATGCCAATCTCGAATCGTTTTTTGACCGGGGCGGAAAGTTGATGCTGTATATCGGCTGGAATGATTATCACAACCCTCTGCAGGTTATCGATTATTACAACGAGGTGCTGAAAACTTCCGGGGATCGGGTCGGGGAGTCCATTCGGCTGTTCACCGTGCCGGGTATGGGGCATTGCGTCGGAGGCAACGGCTGCGACACGTTTGACAAGGTGGGCACCATGGTAAAGTGGATAGAAACGGGAACAGCTCCGGATCAGATCCTTTCCTCCAAGGTGGTGGATGGAAAGGTGGTTCGCACCCGCCCCCTGTGCGCCTACCCGATGGTGGCCAGGTACAAGGGTACGGGTGACATGGACGATGCGTCGAATTTTGTTTGCGTAAAAAAATAGTTGGAAAAATTAAGGTCGAAAACTGTCTTGACGTCCTTAATGCGACTGGAAAGAGAAGAGGTGGTCATGAAGAAAAAATTCATCATGATGTTTACTGCTTTGTGCGCCGCAGCCATGTTGCTGCCGGCCGCAGGATGCAGCCAAGTCGGTAGAACAATTCGCGCCGATGCCCCACCGGGAGCGAGCGCAACCGACCGGGCGATGACAGCGAAAGCTCCCTTGCTTAACACCGAATCGGGCACGCTCAGGGCCGGGGCCGCAAAGGTGGATATGACGCCGGCGGACCTTGCCGGTCTGACGAACCAGTGGGAGCAGCCGTTCGTTGGGGTGCATGACCGTATCTACGTTCGCGCGCTGGTGCTGAGCGATGGAACCACCACGGCCGGGATTGTAACCACGGACTGGATCGAGTTCGCCGACACGACAGAGCTGAGGAAGCGGATTGCGCGCGGGGTGGGGATTCCTGCCGACCATCTGATGATTACGGCGACCCACAATCATGGCGCGCCGAAACCGAACTTCGCCGCCGTGGTGCCCGCCGGCGCCAAGGCTGCGCAGGCCTACACGTTGAGCGTGTATGAAAGGATCGTGGATGCGCTGAAGCAGGCCAAAGCCTCGCTTCAGCCGGCACGCATGGGAATCGGTTCGGGGCGGGCCTACGTGAACGTAAACTGGGACGAATACGACGCGACGGGATGGCACATGGGCGTGAGCCCGAATCGGCCATCGGATAAAACGGTGTGGGTGGTCAAGTTTGAGACCCCGTCGGGCAATCCCATTGCAGTGCTGTTCAACTATGGGGTCCACTCGATGGTGGGAGGGCGGGGCACCACCCAAGTGACGGGCGACCTGGCCGGAGCGGCGGAGCGCTATGTGGAGACGCACTACAAGGACGAGGCCGTGGCCCTCTTGACTACCAGCACGTTAGGCGACCAGACTTCCCTGTTTTCCGGACAGGGACAATCGTCGCAGGAGGCGGTGCCGGCTTTCCAGGCCATCGATGCGCAGGGGCTCATGCTGGGAGCCGAGGTCGTGCGGGTGGCAATTCGGATCCATGAGATGACGGCGACAGCGCGCCTAAAAGCAGAGGAGCGCGTGATCTCGTGCCCGAACAGGGCGAGTCCGCCACAGCCGGCCGGCGGCGGTTATACTCCGCCCCAACCCTCTTTTCTGCCGATTCACCTGGGACTGATTCTGGTGAATCAGATCGCGTTTACGAGCGTTTCAGGCGAGGTGGTGACCAAGATCTACTGGGACATGAAGAAGGCGTCGCCGCTTTCCGACACGATAATGATTTCGTTGTCGAACGGGCGCGTCGGATACATTCCGGACGATGCCGCCTACGACACGCCGCTCTCAGCGGTGAAAGACACCCCCCTGGAGCGGGGGTGCGCCGAGAAAGGGATTGTGAGCAACCTGGCGGAGATGATCGAGCAGAATCTTTAAAACTCGATGCCGAAGGAGAGAAAGCATATGAAACCCAATATACGAATTTGTTTGATAAGTTTTTTCGTTCTACTGATCGGAATTGCAGCCGGCCCGGCATTGGGCACGGAAGCGGGCGCACTGCGCATCGGCACGGCGAAGGTGGACATTACGCCGACAGATTTTACGGGTCTCACAAACCAGTGGAGGCAGCCGCTCGTGGGGGTGCACGACTCCATCTTCGTTCGCGCCCTGGTGCTTGACAACGGGAAGAATACAGCGGCGATCGTGTCGGCCGACCTGGTGGAGTTCGGCGACACGACGCAGCTGCGTGAGCGTATTGCAAAAGAGTTGGGCATTCCCGCCGGCCATCTGATCATCGCGGCAACCCATGATCACCTCGCACCGAGACCGGACTTTAGCGCTGCGACGCAGTCAGGCGCCTCCGGCGCACAGGCTTTTACACAGAACGTGTATGAAAAGGTCGTGGATGCGCTGAAGAAGGCCAAAGCTTCTCTGCAGCCGGCACGCATCGGCGTTGGAAAGGGTGAGGCCTACGTGAACGTAAACCGCGATGAATATGACCCGGAAAAGGGTTGGCACGTGGGCGTGAGCCCGGATCGGCCATCGGACAAGACGGTGTGGGTGGTCAAATTCGAAACCCCGTCCGGGGATCCCATCGCGGTGCTGTTCAACTACGCGGTGCACTCGAATACGGGGGGGCCGACCACCGATCAGGTGACGGGCGATCTGGCCGGTGCAGCGGAGCGCTACGTGGAGACGCACTATAAAGACAACGTCGTGGCATTGTTTACGATCGGCGCGGCGGGCGACCAGAATCCCATGTTCATCGGACCGGGAGAGGCGCCGCAGGAGGCGGTCCCCGCTTTCCAGGCCATCGATGCACAGGGGCTGATGCTGGGAGCGGAGGTGGTGCGGGTCGCCAACCGTATCCAGAAGATGACCGGAACGGCGCGTATCGCAGCGGAGGAGCGGATCATCTCCTGCGCGACCAGGGAGAAGCCGCAACGCTCCCAACAGAGTTCGCCCCGAGGGCAATCGGATGAGGGCGCCAACCGGCAGCAGCCTCCTCCCGGACCGCCCGAGCAGCGGCCTGCTTCAATGGACATCCACCTCGGGCTGATCATGGTCAACCAGATTGCGTTTACATCCGTTTCCGGCGAGGTGGTGACCAATATCTATTGGCATCTGAAGAAAGCCTCGCCGCTTTCCGACACCATCATGATCACCTTGTCGAACGGCCGCGTCGGGTACATTGCCGATGATGCTTCTTACGATACGCCGCTCTTTGCAGTCAATGACACCCCACTGGCGCGTGGCTGTGCGGAGAACGGGATTGTGAACAACCTGGTGGAGATGATCGAGCAGGAGAGATAGGGCGCAAATGAAGGAGATGAAACCGAAGAGGTGAATCAAAGTGATTGGTGCAGCTATTGTTCCAATGGTCAATCTCCCCCGAAGGGCTCATCGGCGGCGTGAAACGGCAGCAGCAATTCCACCCGTACCCCGCCGCCTTCCGCGTTTGTAACGTTGAAGATAAAATTTTCCTCTCCATAAAGACTCCGGAGGCGTTCCCGCGTGTTGCTGATGCCGATACCGGCGTCCTGCGCCGCATTCCAACCCGGCGACAATCCCGGGCCGTCGTCTCTTACGATGAGCCGCAGCCGGTCTTTTTCTTTTTGGGTCTGTATTTCCACCACTCCTTTCTGAGAGCGGGGGGCGATGCCATGACGGATTGCGTTTTCAACAAAGTGTTCCAGGAGAAGCGGGGGGACCATGGCATCGAGGGTTTCCGTATCCACGGCGATACTGACTTCAAGGCGTTCCGCAAAACGAGCCTTCTGCAAGGCCAGATAGCGTTTGATAAACGCCATTTCTTCGGCCAGCGGGATCTCCTGCTCTTCGGAGTAATTCAGGGAAAACCGCAGCAACTCACCCAATTGTTCCAGCATACGACGGGCGGCCCGGGGATCGCGCACCACGTGGGCCGATATGGTATTGAGGGCATTGAATAAAAAGTGTGGATGCATCTGGCTTCTCAAGGTGTTCAGACGGGCTTCGGCCAGCGATTGCTCCAGTTTCGCGGTCTGTATCTCTCGATTCTTCAGTAAATTATTGTAGTTATAAAGCATGTAGACCGATATGATCACCCAATAAATCAAGAAGTGAGTCAGAAAACGGCCACGCCTTAAAAGTTCAAAAGAAGCAAATGAAAAGGAAAGATCGGCGATTTCTCCTTGGGCAAGTTCGATGATGAAGCTGCTCACATTGATGGCAAAGAGGCTGATCAGCAGAGAAAGTGGAATGTGATATAGAAAACGCTGCAAAAAGGCACCATCGGGAACCGGCAGCTTCCGGTCCAGGCCGATAAGGATCGGCGCCAACAGCAGCCAGATACACCATTCGCTGATGGACAGTTTCAGCGTTTCGAACCAGGTGACGGGAATCTCCGGCGGAGGCCGATGGGTGGAATAAATGAGGATGAGCAACGACCATAAACCCAGCCCAATTAGCCACCGCCCGAGGCTTTTTTTTATGGAAGTCAAATTCATCGGTTTTTATACCCCCAATAGGCTCCGTCCGCTTTCACCATAGCCGACTGGGGGGTTAAATATCTTTCTTTTTGTAACGTACGATGACTAATTTGTAACCGGATAGTCTCTTTGGGGGGTGAACTCCGTTCGAAAGGGTGTCGCTGCTCACCTGCGTCCCGGACAACCACGACACCGGGGGGTCATACGTCAAAGCATAGAAGCAGCGCTATAGGCGGTCCGCATGGCCCTTTGGATATCTCCCGCCTCCTTGCAATCGCCCACCATTGAAAACCGCTCACTGGCTCCGTACAGCGCCATCGCAAGGTCTTGCTTCGCCTTCATGCCGGTGGCCAGCACGACGGTGCCGGCTTCAAGGGAATGCGATTTGCCGTCGGCATCCCGGTAGATCACCCCGTCTTCCGTGATCCGGGTGCAGCAGGCATTCAATATATGTGCGAAGGTCGGCAGCTTTTTCCAGGCGTCCGTCAAGGCTGAATAAAAATGCCAGCGCACTTCCTGCGGGGCCAGGACTCCCCCCATTTCCAGTACGGTGACCTCGTGGCCCTTCCCGGAGAGATACATTCCGGTATCAGTGCCAGTTGCGCCGCCTCCGATAACCACGATTTTCGTTGTCAGGCGATCCTCCCGACCGTGGATATCGATGGCAGACACCACATTCTTTCCCTGCACGCCGGGGATATCAGGCACAATGGGCTCCGCCCCTACCGCGGCAATGACCGCATCATATCCCTCTTTTTTGAGCAATTCAGAATCGGCCTCCGTATTCAGGCGGACCCTGATGCCGGACTTGGCGACCTGGCGCAGGAGGTAACCCTTGAAGTCTCTATGCGGCCACTTGAATGGATAATGTTCATAGATATTGAGAAGCCCGCCCAATTTTTCACTCTTTTCATAAATCGTGACCTCATGGCCTCTTCCGGCCGCCACCAGTGCGGATTCCATCCCGGCCGGCCCACCGCCGACCACGGCGACCTTCCTCCTGTGCTTGGGAGGCGTGACCATGCTTTCAATTTTATGTTCATACCCCCACACCGGGTTGACGGCGCAGACGCTGACCCAGGGTCTGAAATATCCCGCCCCGTGGCACATGTTGCACCGCAGACAAGGCACGACATCCTCTGCTCTACCCTCATAGGCCAGCTCTCCGAGGTTCTCGTTGGCGATCCAGGCCCGGGCCATGGCGACCATGTCCGTTTTGCCTGATGCGATGGCTGCCTCGCAGTCGTCCAGGTCCATAAAGCCGCCGTTAATTGAAATCGGCAGTTCGACGCCTTTTTCTTTCATGAATTCAGCCATATAGAGAAAAGGCGTACGCTCGGGCATGAAATTGGTCGGGGCGGAATCTCTATCGCCGGGATCCCCCTTGATGTAGATAAGGTCGAAATACCCTGTAAACAGCTTTGCATATTCCGCGGCATCTTCCAGGGTGTATCCTCCCTCGGGTTCGCAGCCGCTCATGGATGCGATGATCAGAAAATCCCTGCCGCATCTTTTTTTAATGGCGTCGGCCAGCTCAATGGAAAAGCGAGCCCTGTTTTCCAGGCTGCCGCCATATTTATCCGTCCTTCGGTTGGTCAGTGGGGAAAGCATTCTGGCCGCCAGCGGTGCGCGATACGCCATGTGAAGAAAAAAACCGTCGAATCCCACCTCTTTCGCCAGAGCCGCCTTCTCCACATTCATCTTGATGACTTCCTGAAGTATCTCCTCAGGAACTTCTTTTTTTTCAACGGCGGGTGGGGGAGGAACCCCGTTATATGTACTGCTGGAGATATTGCCCGGACTGACGTCGAATTCCCGGGGTGCATCTATCTTTGGCTTCATGATGATCCTGCCGTCATAGAAATGGACGGTTTCCGTCATCAGGGAAAGGTAGTTCTGACATCCGCCGTCGGCCAGGTCGAATGGTATAAAATGACCGCTGTCGGTGCCGTGGTCCGGATTCACTTCATTGGGCTGCGCCTTCCGGACCTGAAGCGTATCTCCGTTGAATTCAGGATTGATGTCGATAGCTTGGGATACGACCACCAGAGATGCGCCGTTTCTGGCTTTATGGGCGTAATGGGTGATCAGACCATCGCTCGGATACTTCTCCGGGGTCTGGAGAAAGTGGGGAGAACTCGGAGCGGCAATCATCCGATTTTTCAAGACCGTAGTGCCGACTTTGACGGGTGATAAGAGATTATAATACTTCCCGGACATGGTTTCCACCATTCTTTTCCTGTGCCACGCAGTAATCCGAACGATTAAAATTCGATTAACAAACTAAATATTTGAGGTCAATAATAAAGCAAGCGGCCAACCCCATGGCGGGGATTTGATGCATCTGCATCTCCTGTCGTTACCTGCGGGTGCCGATTTATTACAAATACGGCATCGTTCATTACAATCAAATTGACGAATCAGGGGTGGCCCATCAATATAAATTCACTTAACAAATTTGTCGTCATGGATTTAATTGATTGAGGGGTCGGGGTGTTCTTGTTTCCCGTACTTCCGGCCTTTGATTTTCCAAGTCATTTGACGGCGTGTGATCCCCCTTCCCCCCTCCGCACTCCGCCTTTGGCGGTTGCGGTTTTCACGGCGCCAAATGGCGGAAAATCCAAAGTCCTCCGATAATGGGTGCCAATAGCGCCCCGAGCCCTGAGTTAATTATTTTTTTGTGATGCGGAACGATTAAAAACCGATTCCTGAACGCTGAAAGCGGCCTCCAGGAATCCTGATTTTTGAATAGATACCATCGAATGCGTATATTCAAACGTTTGTTTGTTAAAATTTTGTATCATTCGTAAAAAAATATTTTTCAGGCTGGAAATATTTCATTAATTGAATATTTTACAGATACAGGAAATTATTGATATACAGAGATCAAAAACTATTGACAGGTCAGGAATATTTCATTAATATAATCTAAAACTGGAGATAAGA
>JBECKW010000024.1:0-4171 GCA_040235505.1 Desulfobacterales bacterium | reverse complement strand
CCGCTTCATCGCCGCCCCACTCCGAATGGCATTTGTTGCAAGAATTGATGGACGCCCGGTCGGGATTTTTCTGATATGCTTCCAGGCTTCGTTGCGGTGTAACGACATCCAGGAACCCGGCCATTATGCCCGGCATGGGCGGCATGCCGCCGCCGGTGGCGGGAGCGCTCCGGATACGTCTGCTCTGGATAAGGTGGCAGCCTGTGCATCGGCTGGTCCCTTTCATATCGGGGTCATAACTGTGTTGGGTGTGCTGCATGATCATCCCGGGGCTCGAGAACTGCTTCTCCTTTGCATGGCAATGGAGACAAAGGGTATTGTTGAAATCGGCCCGCTTCAGATTGGATTCCGCGGGACCGCCATGGGGGTCGTGGCAGTCGAAACAGGTGGTCTTCGCCTCGTGATGTTTACTGTTTGAAAGCTGGTGGTAAGTGTCATCGCCGGAAAGGGGTTTGAGAGCGGTGGACCCCGGACCGCCGCTGGATTGCA
The DNA here is from genome assembly GCA_040235505.1 of Desulfobacterales bacterium. Classification (GTDB taxonomy): domain Bacteria; phylum Desulfobacterota; class Desulfobacteria; order Desulfobacterales; family JAFDDL01; genus JBECKW01. The sequence goes on along the minus strand of JBECKW010000024.1, from coordinate 3,682 downwards.
TATAATTCGACAGGGGCTCGCCGATGACGTATCCCTGATTCTTCTCCTCGTTCCAGGCCCCCCGGAGGATCCCCTTCGGGACGCTTCTGCCCTGGGTGTCGTGGCATTGATTGCAGACATCCATGCCCCGTTCGTAATCGAGTTTCCGGGGATTGACGATGGTATTCTCGGCACCGGAAGACTTGACATGCTGCGCCCCCGGCCCGTGGCATTTCTCGCAGCCGATGCTGATCTCCGACCAGGTGGCCTCGTACCCGTTTCCCGTCTTCTCATATACGAGCCCCGTCTGGTGGCAGCCGGCGCATGCCATTTCCCAGGAGTTTTCCACTGCGGGCTGCTTCAGACTCCCGTCGTCGTTGTACCAGATGTCGAGGGAAAACGGGATGAACTTATTGGATATGGTCTGCCAGTTCATGGGAAGGCTGTAGTAATTGTGTCCGATCCGTACATAATACTGCTGCCCCTTCACCGACCCGGACCCCTGGGTACGCTCGACCTTGTAAGTCGCTTCCTTCGACGGGTCTTTCGAGTCCACCAGCGTTGCCAGGTAGCCGCCGTCCGCATCCCTGCTCAATCGAATTGTGATCTCGGGGATTTTTCCCGATTTCAGCTTTATTTCCCCTTTCCAGTCCGCAATCACGTAGTCATTGTCGGGGGTGACTTCCTGGAACGCCTTGTAATGCGAGCTTTCCTTCCAAGCCTCATAGATCTCCCGGTGGCAGGTCTTACATTTTTCCGATCCCACAAACCCGCTCTGCGCCATTGCCGGTGCCGATAAAAACAAGGCTGAAAGAATTGCTGCGAAACATACCGACAAGAAAAGCCTGCCCATGAAGCCGTTCTCCTTTCTGAACCAAGGTCATTAACTAAACGCTTTATTCATTAATTCATAGAAGCACACCGCCCGCTTCGCTCGGGGCGCAGAGGACGCAGAGTTATGGTTTCCCGCTGAGAGGGCGGGAAACCATAAATTGTGATCCTGGCAGCATGCCCCCCAGAGGGACCCCCACCGCCGCCACGAACCACGCGCGGAATGGGAAAGGGATGCTTCTCGAGGTTCGCTGAACCTGGTAATTTTCGATGGGACCGAAAATTTTCTCGAATTTTCCAGGGTCGAAGGCATCGGCCTCACGGCCCACGGCCTCGTAGAACGTCTGCCCCTTGTTGTCGGTGATGATCGGGGTATGTTCCTGACCGGACCTTGCGGCTGCAACCAGGAGTATTTCCATCTCCAGCAGGAACAGTCCCACCAGGACGGCGGTAAAAAGCGGCTTGTGTTCCCGGATGTAGGCTCCAATATTTCGGTTGGCCAACATGTGAAGGTCCTTCTTACAAATAATGATACCACGGGGCAATTGATATCACAGAGTTGGACGTTTCTACAAGCCGCATGCTCCAGAGACCGATGCCCGGGTTTCACCGGGTCGGATGAATTGTGTCCCCTCCCTCGACAAAAAAATACATCCATCGTCAGGCGCCAGGTCCATGTTGCATTGTTATCGCCAAGGAAGTATTTGTATTTATATCGAAGAAAGTGTAAAAAGGGCGACCCGGCACTGTAAAAATTGTTTTGATGGTGAAAATGATGATAAAAAAGCCGACTGCCTTCGTAATCTGTCTGCTGGTGCTGCTGACCACCGCGGCGGGTGCCGCCCCGGATTCTGCTCAAGATCCTGCCGCCCAGAAGCAGTCCACAACCGCCTCTCTTTCGGGGGATGCCGATAGCGGCCTGGCGCATCCGCTTGACGCCCATCTTTCAAAAACAGACACGGGCGACCTTCCCCACCTGATAAAGGAGCGATACGTGCGGGTGCTGACCACCATGAACCATACCAATTTTTTTCTGGACGGCGCAAAACCGCTGGGCTTTGAGTATTCTCTTCTCAAGGAATATGAAAAATATCTCAACAAGGGAATCAGCGCGAAGCAGCTTCGGATCACTTTCGAATTCATTCCGGTTCCCAGGGACAAGCTACTGGAGGACCTGGCGGCCGGGTATGGAGACATCGCCGCCGCAGGGCTCACCATCACCCCGAAAAGGGAAAAACAGGTCGAGTTCACGGCTCCTTACCTGACCGATATCTCGGAACTTCTGGTCACCCACAAGGACGCGCCCCCCATCGGAAGGCTTGAGGATCTGGCAGGGAAAGAACTCTTTGTTAGAAAAAGCAGCAGTTATTTTGCCAGCATCTCGAAACTCAACCGCAGGCTCGTGAAAGAGGGGAAACCGCCCATTAAGATCATCGAGGCCGATGAGAACCTGGAAACCGAAGAGATCCTCGAGCTCATCAACAGCGGGGCGATTCAAATGACGGTCTGCGACAGCCATATCGCCGCGATTTGGTCAAAAGTACTCCCGGATATCCGGGTTCACAAAAAAATCTGCTTCCGAAAAGGCGGCCGGATCGCATGGGCGGTCAGAAAAAACAACCCCGAACTGAAAAAAAGCCTCAACAAATTTATCAAGTCGCATAAAAAAGGCACCCTGATGGGGAATATCTACTTCAATCGGTATTATAAGAATATGGAGTGGGTTAAAAATCCTCTGAAAGGGCCGTATGGCGAAAAGGTGGTGAAGTATCGGCCTGTTTTCGAAAAATATGCAAAGCAGTACGGATTTGACTGGCGGCTTCTTCTGGCGATGGCCTTCCAGGAATCCGGTCTGGATCCGAATAAAAAAAGCGACAAAGGCGCGGTGGGCCTGATGCAGATCAAACCTTCCACGGCATCCGACCCCCATGTGAACGTGGATCATATCGAAAAGGTCGACAACAATGTCCACGCAGCGGTGAAGTACCTCGATTTTATCCGTGACAGGTATTTCAGCGGCAAGGATATCCGTCCAAGGGATCGAGTGCGTCTTTCAATTGCCGCCTACAACGCCGGGCCTGCAAAAATCCGAAAGGCCATGCTGAAAGCCAAAATAATGGACCTGGATCCAGACAGCTGGTTTCGGAATGTGGAGTTGGCCGTCCTTCGACTGGTGGGTCAGGAAACCGTCCGGTATGTCAGCAACATCAACAAGTATTACGTCATCTATAAGCATGCCTTTGAAATCCAGCCCGACGGAAATTAAGAGCTTCGAATCCGCAGATCATGTAGTGAAATAGTTAATCGAAGGCCCGTGTTAGGCCTTATTCTGTAACCTGGCTTTCATTCTTTGGGCCAAGGTCTCAGGCCCTCGGCTTTTGACCAGGCATTCACCCAATCTGGAATTTCGGAACCCCAATCCATCCTGTTAATTTTTTTTAGTACTTCAATTGACGGAACCAGGCCACGTTTCGATGTAACTCCGATTTTCATTAGGGCCGAGGAACAAATTCTACCATTCAAGTGTGTCTCTTGCAGGAAATAAAACCATCTTCCATCATGACAAATTAATTGAGTCGTCAGCGTAAACTTGCTTAAGAATGGAATTTTTCTTCGATAACGAATACTCGAACCCCCCACAACCACACTCCATTTATTTTTTCTCATTAATTCTATAAATCCGACTCGATATGAAAAATCCCATCTGCCTAATTCCATATAATTAAAATAGCGTGCGTTGTTAAGTACAATGAAAGGATCAATATCAGCAAAACGTGCTCTAAATTTTAAAATGGATTTTTCTTCTAAGGCTAGCTCTGGACTGAATTTTGCTTTTATTAAAGTTGAGGCCAATTTTAGGTAAGGATACATA
>JBECKW010000023.1:0-14358 GCA_040235505.1 Desulfobacterales bacterium | reverse complement strand
AGGCTCCAAGTTATCTTCGATCCGGACGGCACGACCGAGGATGAGTGGGCGGGCGTGCCGATGGCGGGGCTTCCGCCCCTGGGATTCGCCCACGGCTTCATCATCAATAACAACGAGATCCACAAGCAGTTCACCCAGGAGCTTCAGCTTCTCTCCACCTATGAGGGGCCGTTCCAGTGGGTTGCGGGCGCCTTTTACATCGGGTCGGATGGAAAATACGATCCGTCGCGGGCGATCACCGGCTTCGACGCATTTTTGGGGACCTATGCGGACCTGAACGTGAAGCAATCACTCGATTCGTATGCCGGGTTCGTGCAGGGTACCTATACTATCGGGAATACCAATCTGACGGCAGGCTTTCGCTACACGAAAGACGAGCGCAAGCTTTCCGGCATCCGCCAGGCCTTTGATGCGGCAACCGGGCAGCCCCTGGAAGAGCAGGAGTACCCTGAAGGGGTCTACCAAGAAGAGAGCCAAACGGACAACCAGCCGACGTGGCGGTTGTCGATCGACCACCGTTTTTCGCCCAATGTCATGGCATATGCGAGCTATAACCGGGGCTTCCGCAGCGGAGCGTTCGTGGCGCAGAATGTCGGTATCGACGAAAGCCGGGTGACCGGAGAACCGCTACTTCAGCCGGAAATCGTCGACGCCTATGAAGTCGGCCTCAAGACCGATCTGCTTAATCGTCGGCTGCGCCTCAATATCGCGGGCTATTATTACGATCAGGAAAACGTCCAGGTGATGCAGGTCCAAAGCGGCGTCCAGGTAATCTATAACGCCAAAGGTGCGGAGATCTATGGCGTCGACGCCGATTTCACGTGGCTCCTGTCCGAGAATCTGATGCTCACGGGCGGGTTCAATGCTTTGGATGCCACCTATACCGACTTCAAGGACGCCGTGCTCGGGATTCCGGACATGACGACCCCCTGGGGCGGCGCGGCGTGCTCGGCACCCGCGTTGGGGGGCAACTGCCTGACCACCGGTGACGCCAGCGGCAATCGCCTGCAGAATACGCCTGATTTTACGGCTACCCTGGGCGCAAACTATAACCTGACCACCGCGAGCGGTGATTACAACTTCGCGGTCAATTTCTACCACAATGGCGGCTGGTATGCGACGCCGGACAATCGCGTGGAACAGGGTGCCTATGATCTTCTGAACGCTTCGATCGAATGGAGCGAACCGGTCTCCGGCTTTTACATCAGCCTATGGGGCAAGAACCTGACCGATTCATTTTACTTCCAGCAATTGGGCGCTTCGAATTTCAGCAACAACGGCGTGCAGGCGGCGCCGAGGACCTATGGCGTGACGGTGGGTGTGAAATTCTGACATAAGAGGGTTTTTTAAGGACGGCAGGGGGTGTGCGATCACGCCTCCTGCCGTTCCGCTTTTTGAAAACACCCGGACGGGATGGAAGCGAATGATATTTTCCCGGTTCATTCTTTTTGGGAAATTTCATCTGAATTGTTCAGGTTTTCTGCCTTCCATTTCATCGCCATCAGAATGCGGCTTCTGGGACTGGGGTGATCGTAAAAAATAATTTCTTCCCAGTGTCCGGGGTCTGCTTTTCGATATTCCGATGTCATCATGGCCGCTTGGGCAAAACCATCGGGTTCGCGGGCAGCATTTAAACCGAAGATATCAGCTTCTGCCTCTGTTTGCCGGCTGTAACTGTTCGTTATCGGGGTCGCCAGAAACAGGTAAAACGATAAGATTACCATTAGCAGTGGCAAACCACCGATATCGGAAATACCGGTAATGTCCCATTTTTTCCCCCATATGCGCAATAACCAGTAAAAAGTTTTATGGCATAACCAGAATCCCAAAAAAAACATTATAACAAAGAACAGCAAATATTTTTGCATATGGTGCAGCACATAATGCCCCATTTCATGTGCCATAACCGATTTTATTTCGGCAGGGCTGCAACGGTTCAGCAAATTATCGTTGAGCGATATCCTTATAGTTTTTCCTATACCGCTCACATTGGCACTGATCCGTTTTGTCTGTTTCGAAGCATCAAATTCATAAACATGATCTGTGGGAATACCATTGGCCCGTGCCAGGGAAAGTATCTCATTCCTGACCTTTCCAGCCGGCAATTCAGTATAACTGTTATACAAAGGCGCAATAAACACAGGACCAATAAATAAGACGACCACCATAAATGCCGTACTGATAATTGCAGCCCAGATCCACCAGCGTTCTTTGGCCTTTCTGATAGCAAAATAGATGATCACGAGCAGAATACTAAGGAGTACAACATTTACAGCTAAGCTTATAAGATCTTCGCCCAACCATGCCCCAAAACTCAAATTGGACAAACCATAATGATGTTCCCGGATAAAATCTTTATAGAAGGAATAAGGAAAAGCAAGAAGAAAAGAAAACACCAGGTAGAACATAATGTAGATAAGGTTTTGCAAGTTCACGTTTTTCACACGTAAACTTATTTTCTTCATCCACTTTGACAAGCCATAGAATAGGAATACAATAGCAACAATTATATCTACCACCATGCTCCAGAGAATCAGCCAGTACCCTCCTTCAAAATACTGGTCGGACATGGCTTTGTCTTTTGTCGAAATGGAATTGATATATGCATTCGTAGCAGCTATTGGATCAAATTTTTCTGTCGCTGAAGAAACCTTCCTGTCTGGGACAGAATCAGCCGTTTGCGAATATGTGATGGAAATAGGCATTACAAATGCCAGGAGCAGTATGAAAATCAATTTTTTCATTTTACTCATCGTATACAGGTGTAATTTGTTCTCGAACCTCTTTCATGCTGATCGGGCTGTTCACAACTGAATGTTTTCCATCGACCAGACGATATCCCACCCGTCCTTCACCACAGCGGCCATGTGCCCGTCGAAATAGAAATGCGCCACCCGCCATTCCCGGTCCCGATACCACAGTGCCAGGATATGATCGTCGACGATGGCACTGACGCGGCACTGAGAGAACTCCCGAAACCCGGCGCCGGTGGTCTTCAGCACCGCCTCCTTGGCGGTCCAGTAACGGAAAAACAGGTGCGTGTCCCGCGCCCCTTCCCCCAGCGCCCACTCTTCCTCTGTGCCGGTTTTCCGAAACAGGGCCTCATCGCAGGGCCGCACCCGTTCAATGTCGATTCCCACCGGGGCCGGGGCCACCACTCCGGCCACAAAAGTTTCCTTGTGGGAAACGGACCAGTGCGTCCCCTCAAACGGAAGCGGCGCGCCCCGTTCATCCTTATCCAGATGATCCAGGGTCACGCCGCTTTTTTCTGCAGACCGAAAAAGCGCCCGCCTCGCCAGGGCGCTCAGCCGTGCCGTTTTTTCCTTGCCGGAAAGGTCCCGCTCGAAGGGAGGCACCGGCATCACCACCGGATAAATCACCGTCATCCGGTCATTTTCCATTATGCCGCTTCATTCGGATCCTTCAGGATAATCCGGCAGTCGGCCACCGTGGCGCCTTTGCCCTTTTCATGGACCAGAAGCGGGTTGATATCGAGCTCGTGGATCTGGGGATGGTTCGTGACCAGATCCGACATACAGACCAGAAGCTTTTCGAGGATTTCCACATCCCGGACCGGTTTTCCCCGGAATCCCGTAAACAGCTTGTATCCCTGGATCTTTCGGATCATGCGCCGGGCTTCATTCCGGCCGATGGGGGCGACCCGGAAAACCACATCCTTGAACACCTCCACAAACACGCCCCCGAGCCCGAACATGAGAAGCGGTCCAAACAGGGGGTAGCGGCTCATGCCGAGGATCACCTCTTCACCCCTGTCTGCCATCTTCTGGATCAGCACGCCGTCGATTTGGGCTTCGGGGTTGAAGGCCTTGGCATTGGCAATGATCTCGGTGAAGGCGTCCTTGGCTTCCTTCTGGGTCTTGATACCCACCTTGACGCCGCCGGCATCGGATTTATGGATGATCTGGGGAGAGACAATTTTCATGACCACCGGGAACCCGATCTTCTTGGCAATGTCGGCGGCCTTCTGTTCGGTTTCGGCCAGTTCGGTGGGAAGCACAGGAAGGCCGTAACATTTGAGCACATCCAACCCGTCCAGCTCACCCAGGTAGTTTTTTCCATCGGCCAGACACTGGTTGATGATCTCGGTGGCTTTTTTGGTGTCATGGGTAAAATTAAACTCGGCCAGAGACTGGCGGTTCATCCACATGGAGTAGCGATACAGGGCGCCAAAGGCTTTGGCGGCATTTTCGGGAAAATTGAAGACGGGAATCCCGTATTCCTGGAGATATTTCACACCGGCGGATACATCGATGACTCCCATAAACACGCACAGAATCGGCTTTGAGGATCGTCTTGCAATCTTCACGATGGCCTGGGCGGTTCCCAGAACATTGGTCATGGACTGGGGGGTAAGAATGACCAATGCCCCGTCCACGTTCTCATCTTTGATAACGGCGTCCAGGGCGTTTTCATATCGGTCCTGGGCCGCGTCCCCGATGACATCCACGGGATTGTGAAGATTGGCAGCGGCAGGTAGATGACTTGCCAGGGCTTCGATGGTCTCCTCGTTGAACTGGGCAAGTTTGAGCCCCGTGGAGATGGTCATATCCGTGGCCACGATTCCCGGACCGCCCGCATTCGTAACAATGGCCACCCGATTTCCTGCGGGCACCTTCCGGCGAAGCTTCCCGGTGGCGCTCTCGTTTTTAAAGGCAAACGCACCGGCAAAATCGAACAGTTCGTCGATGGTATCCACCCGGATCACCCCCGCCTGCTCAAAAATGGCATCATAGACGGCAAAGGTCCCGGCCAGAGAACCGGTATGGGAAGCGGCGGCCTTGGCCCCTTCGCTGGTACGGCCGGATTTGATCACCAGTACCGGTTTGGGACGGTAGTCGCCGGAAGTGATTTCCTTCACCGCATTGATGAACTCGGCCCCGCTGCGGCGAAGTTCTTCCAGGTAGATCATGATGACTTCCGTATCGTTATCTTCGTGCAGGTAACGAAGAAGATCCAGCTCGTCCACATCCGCCTTGTTGCCGATGGAAATGAACTTGGAAAACCCAAACTCCCGCGCCGTGGCGAAATCCAGAACCGCCGTGCAAAGCGCGCCGCTCTGGGAAATAAAAGAGATGTTGCCGGGTTTGGGCATCCGGGCGGAGAAGCTGGCGTTGAGTTGAACATCCTTCAACGGGTTGATGACGCCAAGGCAGTTGGGACCCACCAGGGGTACATTGGCCTCCCGGCACATGGATAGAATCTTGTTTTCGATTTCAAGGCCTTCGCCACCGACTTCCTTGAAACCGGCGGAGACGATCACGATGCCCTTGACCCCTTTGGCAATGGCATCTTCCACTGCTTTCAGGGCCAGCTTCGGTGGCAGGATAATCATCGCGAGATCGACGGTATCCGGAATATCCAACAGGGTCGGATAGGTCCTGACGCTCAAGATCGATTTGGATTTGGGATTCACCGGATACAGCGTACCGGTAAAACCACCCCTTAAAATATTTTCAAATATATCGTGCCCGACTTTCCCTTTCTGAGCGGAAGCACCGACAACAGCCACCGACTCCGGGCAAAAAATGGCATCCAGATTTTTCATTCCTAAGGTTCCTTTCCATTGATATTTTGTCTATTTTCCATGCTTTTTAATTAAAATTCAACATCCTTTACATTTCGCGGCATCTTTTATCTTCAATCCTTCGGCATACACCAACTGTCTTGAAATACGGTATTTATCGGCGATCCGCCGGCTGATCTGTCCCAACCCGGCGTCGCTTTCCGACAGCAGGGTACGGAGATCGGCGCGAACGGCGGCCAGATCCACCTCGGATTCCCCCTCGAAACCGGCCACCAGCAACGTGCACTCCCCCTTCACCTGGTCCCGGGCGTCAAGGTCGGCAAGCACCTGGGATATCGTTCCGCGCAAAAATTCTTCGTAGGCTTTGGTCATCTCCCGTGAGAGCACGATGCGACGGTCTCCCATGGCCTCGGCGACCTCCTGCAGAAACGCCTTGATGCGTTTGGGGGACTCGTAAAATACAATGGTCCGCGGCTCCCGGGAGAGCGCCGCCAGCTGCTCGCTTCGCCGGGCCTTTTTTTTGGACGGGAAACCGATAAAAACGAACGCATCGGTGGGAAGCCCCGAAACGCTGAGCGCCGTGGTGACGGCAGACACCCCCGGCACCGGTACCACCGGGATTCCCCTGTCCAGAGCACCGTTGATGAGTTTGTAACCAGGATCCGATACCGTAGGCGTTCCCGCATCGGAGACCAGCGCGATATTCTCGCCCTTTAAAAGCCGCTGCACCAGTTCGGGCGTCCTTTTGTCTTCATTATGCTCATGGTAGGAAATAAGCGGTGCGGAAACCTGGTGGAGAGAAAGGAGTCGCTGGGTGTTTCGGGTGTCCTCCGCCGCGATCAGATCGGCCTGCTTCAATACGTCCAGGGCGCGAAGCGTAATGTCCGCCATATTGCCGATGGGGGTGCCCACCACATACAGCGTCCCGGTATGACCCGGGCCGCCCGATTCATTTGTAAGCGAGTTCAAAGGCATTTTTAATAATTTCAACCGCCGGTTTCAGTTGGTGTTCAACCACCGTTACCACATCAAACCGGGCTTTTCGATCGCTCATCCGAAGTTCCTTCAGATAGGCAAGGGCGACCATCGAAATTTTTTGCTGCTTTCGATAGGTCACCGCCCATTTGGGCCCCCCGAAGTGATCGTTTCGACGGGTCTTGACTTCAACAAACACGATGGTGTCCCGATCCTTGGCGATAATGTCGATCTCACCGATCTTGTTTCTATAATTACGCTCCAGTATCTTATACCCGCATTTCTTCAAATGCCGTACGGCAACGGTCTCCCCTTCCTGTCCGAATCGGATATGCTGATTGACCATGATCAACTCACGCTCCGGAAAAAACAACTGAACTACAAATTGATAGACTCTTAACAGGTCGATATCTCACGCAAAGTCGCAAAGAAATATACCTACAGGTATTCCTTGACGCCTTTAAAGCTTCTACGGTGAATGGGGCAGCAGCCGTGGGTTTTGATGGCCTCCCGGTGGGCCTGCGTCGGATATCCCTTGTGCCGGTCAAACCCGTATAACGGGTATTCGCTATGATAAACCATCATGAGCCGGTCCCGGGTCACTTTTGCGATGATCGATGCGGCGGCGATGGAAATGCTTCTGGCGTCCCCTTTGGGAATCGCGGTCTGGGATATATCTGAGGCAATCTGAAAGGTGCCGTCAATGAGCAAATGATCGGGAACTGCCGAGAGGTTCTCCACGGCACGTTCCATGGCAAGCAGGCTCGCCCTGAGGATATTCAGGTGATCTATCTCTTTTTCATCCGCCATGCCGACGCCCACGGCATCCGCATGGATAAAGATCTTGTCGAACAGATCGTTTCGTTTTTTTTCAGACAACTGCTTCGAGTCGGTCACCCCTTGAACGGAAAAAGAAGGCGGTACCACGACCGCCGCCGCCACAACGGGCCCGGCAAGCGGGCCGCGTCCGGCTTCGTCAAGCCCGGCCACGCGGAGATATCCACTTTGCCGCGCCTGATTTTCAAACATCCATAGATCGGGTGCCATCGCGATTCAGTATGCTGCCACCGAAACAAACCATAACCGACGGGAAGCAAGTGCTGATTAAATACGTCTTTCCTTGATTCGAGCAGCTTTTCCCCTGAGATTTCTCAGGTAGTAGATCTTCGCACGCCGTACGCGGCCACGGGTCACAACTTCGATTTTATCGATGGCCGGTGAATGCATCGGGAAGATCTTCTCCACCCCCACACCGTAGGAAACCTTGCGGACCGTAAAGGTGGCGTTGGAAAGGCTGCCGCTCTTGCCGATCACAACTCCCTGGAACACCTGGATACGTTCCTTCTCGCCTTCACGGATCTTTACGTGCACCTTGACCGTATCCCCCGGTACGAAATCCGGAAGATCCAGGCGAATCATTTCTTTCTGCATTTGTTCGATGATTTGCATATTCCTTCTCCTTAATATATCTGTAGCGTTTCGATAATATCGAAACAAGCCCGTATCAATTATTCTCTATCGTCTCCAACCAGCCGGTCCATCACCACGGCCGCGGCACACCGGACCGAAAGATGGTTGTAGTCGGTCCGGGGGGCAATCGGCACCAGCGAATAATCGGCCCCCTGCATAATGTCTTCGGAAAGCCCCCAGGCCGTTCCGAATACCAGCAGCACCGGCGATCCTTCCCCGAGAAGTACCCGAAGGTCGGCAAAACTCATGCTGCCCTCGCGCTGCCGCGCGCTGGTCACCACCGTTTTCGGGGATATCCCCTCCCGGCGACCGATATCCTCACAGACCGCTTCAAGCGAATCCGCAACTCGAATCAGCTCCAGCGCCCGCTTTCGTTTCGGGTGGCGCTGCCCGCCGACGCCGGTTGTCCAGTGGGAAATGATACTCTCCACCAACTCCTGCTGGTCCGTCAGGGGGGTGGTCACGTAAAACCCAAGGCCCCCGTATGTTTTCACCGCCCTGGCAATATCGTGCAGATCGAGGTTGGTCACCGCCGAAGCGATGCATTCCCCCTGCTTATTGATCACCGGATGGTGAACCAGTGCCACATACAGTCTGGGCATGGATGATGTTCCCAAGGTCGCGATGCCACTCTTTTAAAAGATCAAGTTCACGGGGGGCGAGCCGCTTTTTCCAAAGCAGATCCCGCCGTTTCAGAAACGTACGAACCAGGGCGCTTTCCTGCCGCCACTTTTCAATTTCCCCGTGGTTGCCCGAAAGCAGCAGCTCGGGGACCGTTTCCCCTTCAAACATAGGCGGCCTGGTATAATGCGCATGTTCCAGCAGGCCGTCGGCAAACGAATCCTTCTCCGCCGATTCCTCCCCGCCCAGCACACCGGGAATCAGCCGTGTGACCGCATCCACGATCATCATGGCGCCAAGTTCCCCACCGGTCAGCACAAAATCCCCGAGGGAAACTTCATAATCGACATACGACTGGCAAAACCGCTCGTCGATGCCTTCATACCGGCCGCACACCAGAACCAGGCCGTCTTCCCGGGCAAAAGATGCGGCCATTTCCTGATCGAACGCCCGCCCCTGCGGCGATAGCAGCACCGTCTTTGCCTCCGGGTGCCGCCCTTTGACCGACCGCATGGCTTCCGCCAGCGGTTCGGGTTTCATCACCATGCCGCAACCACCCCCGTAGGGCCGGTCATCCGTCGTTTTATGACGGTCGTAGGCAAAGTCCCGGATATCCACCGCCTCGGCGGAAATCTTTCCCCCTTCGATAGCCCGCCGGATAATTCCATGTTCCCAGAAGGGGCGGCACATATCGGGGAAAATCGTTAAAACAACAAAATCCATGTAAAGTCAAATAAAAATAGTCGTTGAGTTCATAGAGTGCCTTGAGTGCGCTTGAGTGCCTGGAGTTAATGTATTTTGTCTTTTATAAATCGGCGGAGTGAAACGACCCCTCAACTCAAGGCACTCCAGCGCACTCTATGAACTCAAGGCACTCACCTTTAAAGTCCCTCCGGCAACTCCACCGTCATGGTCCCTTTTTCAAGATCCACCGAGTGGACCACCGACGCCAGGGCCGGGATCAGCACCTCATATGCGGCGCCGCGGTCTTTGTCTTTGACCACATAAACATCGTTGGACCCGGTGGGCATGATCGATTCGATCCGTCCCAGAAATCCGCCGGTTCCATCAAACACCGAAAGCCCGATCAATTCGAACCAGTAGTAGGTATCCTCCTCCAGGTCCGGCAGATCGGACTTTTTGATGTATATTTCGGCTCGAAGCAGCGCTTCGGCATCGCCGCGGTCCCGCAACCCGTGAAAAGCCATCAGAAGGCCCTGTTTATGGGGCTTGACCCAGTCGATGGTGTGCGTATGGGCGGTGCCCATTTCGTCCAGAATTAAAAACGGTTGATCCGTCTCGAAAATATCCGGTGATTCCCCGTAAGACATCACCTTTACGTTGCCCCGGATGCCATGCACCCCGGTGATTTTCCCGATCAGCAGAAAATCGTCCGGCGGTATCGGGCTATTCGACGATTTCAAGAACAGTCCGCTTTTTCTCTTTGGCCGAAGCAGCGCTCAGAATAGTGCGTATGGCCCGAGCCGTGCGGCCCTGTTTGCCGATCACTTTTCCGAGATCATCCTTGGATACTTTCAGTTCCAGCACCGACGTCTGGTTTCCCTCGACTTCTTTCACCGACACCTGCTCCGGGTTGTCAACCAACGCCTCGGCAATATACTTGATCAGTTCTTTCATTGCGCCGCCTCCTTTGTTGGTGGTTGAGACTTCGGGCTAAGATGCCGCACGCGCAGCTTACGCCGCGGTGGCGTCTGCAGGCTGCTGCTTCAGAAGCGTCTTCACCGTATGGGTGGGTGTCGCCCCCTGTTCCATCCAGTATTTTACGCGATCTTCCTTGAGCGTCACCTTCACAGGGTCCGGCAGCGGATCGTAGGTGCCGACGATTTCGAGAAAACGACCGTCTCTTTTGCATTCACCGTCCGCCACCACAATTCTGTAAAAGGGACGCTTTTTGGCACCGTGCCGGGCCAATCTGATTTTTACCGCCATGTTTGTTTCTCCTTTAAAACGGAAGCATGCTCCGGGCCATTCCCCGCATGCCGCCTTTATTGATTTGCTTCATCATTTTAAGCATTTGCGCATAGTTTTTTATCAGCTTATTCACATCCTGAACCGTTGTCCCGCTTCCGTTTGCGATGCGTTTGCGCCGGCTGCCGTTGATGATGCCGTGCTGCCGTCGCTCCTGGGGCGTCATGGAATTGATGATCGCCTCGATGCGGACGAACTCCCGTTCGTCCACCTGCAGGTTTTTCATCTGCTTCAAATTCCCGAGCCCCGGAATCATGCCCAGAAGGTCGGTGATGGAGCCCATCTTTCGAATCTGCACCATCTGATCCCTGAAATCCTCCAGGGTGAAGCGGTTCTTCCGAAGCTTCTTTTCAAGCTCGGCGGCTTTTTTATCATCCATCACCGCCTGGGCCTTCTCGATCATGGTGAGCACATCCCCCATGCCGAGAATCCGGGAGGCCATCCGGTCCGGATGAAACGCCTCCATCTGGCTCAGTTTTTCCCCGACGCCGATGAACTTGATCGGTTTTCCGGTGATGGACTTGATGGAAAGAGCCGCCCCGCCCCGGGCGTCACCGTCCATCTTTGTCAGAATGACCCCGCCGATATTCAGGGTGTCATCAAACGATTTGGCCATGTTGACGGCATCCTGGCCGGTCATGGCATCGGCCACCAGCAGGATATCCGATGGCGAAACCGCTTCCCGAATCCGAGAAAGCTCGCCCATCAGCGCCTCGTCAATGTGAAGCCGGCCGGCGGTGTCGATCAGAATCGTATCGCACCCGGCCTGCTGGGCCGCGCTTCGGGCCTTCCGGCAGATATCCACCGGATCCATGTCGGTGGACGACGGATACACCGGCACCGACAACTGCTCTCCGAGTTTCCTGAGCTGGTCGATGGCCGCCGGACGATACACGTCCGCCGGCACCAGATAGGGCTTTCGCCCGTCTTTTCTTAAAAACACCGCCAGTTTACCGGCGGTGGTGGTTTTTCCGGCGCCCTGGAGACCCACCAGCATCACCGATACCGGGGACGCACCCGAAACGTTCAGTTTTTCGTGCCGGCCGCCCATCAGGTCGGTGAGCACCTCATTAACGATCTTCACCACCTGCTGCCCGGGCGTCAGACTGGCCATCACCTCCTGGCCCAGGGATCGCTCCCGGACATCGGCCACCAGCTTCTTGACCACCGTGTAATGCACGTCGGCTTCCAGCAGGGCCATCCGGACTTCCCGCAGGCCGTCGGAGATGTTCTGCTCGGTCAACTTGCCGTGGCCTTTAAGCTTTTTAAAGACCGTATTGAGTCTATCGCTCAGATTATCAAACATAATTCCTCAGCCAAAATCCTTCGCGACCTGCATTCAGCCAGACGATTAAAACCTTGAAAATAGTATTGAATTGTGGTTATGTCAAGAAAAAAGATTTTATATGTGTATTACTGATATTATAAGAGATCACACGGTATGTCACCTGAAAAAATAGATATCCACGCCCTTTCCCGGGACCGCCTCATTGCCTGGCTCTCCGAAAGAGACATCGCTTCCTTCCGGGCCGAGCAGATTCGAAGATGGATCTACAGCGCCCAGGTCGAAACCTTCGAGGAGATGACCAATATCAAAAAGGATATTCGGCTGCTTCTGGCCGAACATTTTTCGATCCCCCGTCTCTCGGTGGCCGCAGTGGAAAACTCCCGGGACGGCTCCTGCAAGTTCCTGTTCGAGCTCTCCGACGGTCAACGCATTGAGAGTGTTCTTTTGCCCGAACGAACCCACGACACCGTCTGCATCTCCAGCCAGGTGGGTTGCGCCCAGGGGTGCCGTTTCTGCCTCACCGCTCAGATGGGATTTATCCGGAACCTGACCGCCGGCGAAATCATCGCCCAGGTGCGGGATATAAAACATTTTCTCGGAAAAGAAAACAAGCTGACCAATATTGTTTTCATGGGGATGGGGGAACCACTGGCCAATTACGACAACGTCCTGACCGCCGTCGAAACCCTGTCGGACGACCAGGCGGGTCTCGGATTTTCAGCCCGAAAAATTACGGTATCCACATCGGGTCTGGTGCCCCGCATACTGGACCTGGGGCGGGATTCCACCGCCCAGATCGCCGTCTCCCTGAATGCCGTGGACGACGAGACCCGGTCCCGGCTCATGCCCATCAATCGAAAGTACGATATCGAAACGCTGCTTTCCGCATGCTGGCAGGTTCCCCTGCCCCCCCGGAGAAAAATCACCTTCGAGTACATTCTGATGAAGGGCATTAATGACTCGGAGGATCATGCGCGGAAGCTTGCCAGGCTTCTCAAGGCCTCAAAGGCAAAGGTCAATCTCATCCCCTTCAATCCGCACAACGGCTGCGGGTTCGAGCGTCCGGAGCATGAAACTGTCCTGAAGTTTCAGAACATTCTCCTGAACAGCCGGTTCACCACCAACATCCGCCAGAGCAAGGGAACGGACATTTCAGCCGCCTGCGGGCAGCTTCAGGCCAAGGGCAAATAGAGGTTTCACCAATCATCTTCCCTTGTCAAACGAACGGCGGAGCTGCTGTTTCGGCAAGGATACGGTAAACACGACTCCTTTTCCCGAACGGTTTTCTACTGAAATGGTGCCGTCATATGATTTTATTATCTCCCTGCAGGTATAGAGACCCAGGCCCGTTCCGGCAGAGCTTCTGTCACCGCGGTCTTCCTTATCCGATTTGGTGGTAAAAAACGGATCGAATATTTTTTCTCCAATTTCCGGCGGGATGCCGCCCCCTGTATCTTCAATCCGGATATAGTAGCTGCTCCGGTCATGTTGTGTGGTGATGGTTAACTTGCCGGTCGGGGAAAATTGCATGGCTTCCATGGCATTTTGAATCAAGTTGTGCACCACTTGCGAAAAATCGGTATAGACGCCTGAAATCGGCGGAAGTGAGGGGGCCTGGTTCAATACTTTTTGGGGACCGTGTTTGAAATTCACATCCCCATCCATGAATTCCACTTCCCGGGTGATGAGATCGTTGAGATCGATCTGTTTGATTTTATCGGTTGCCTCTTCACGGCTTTTCTTTAGAAGGTTTCGAATCAGACTCCCCACCTTTCAATCGGTCCTGAAGCAACCCGTGGCCGGAAAGCAGCAACACCATCACCCCCGATGAGACGGGGAATCCTTCAACCTGCGGCACACTTCATATCCGTCCATCCCCGGCATCATGATATCGAGGACCAGCAGATCCGGGTTGAACACCAGGGCTTTGTCCAGGGCCTCTTCTCCGCTGCCGGCGAATTCAAACGTGTACGGGCCGCCTTTTAAAAGACGCCGGATGCTCTTCAAATTGTTTTGCGCATATATCCAGACATATCAAAAACCTTCAGTGAAAATCTTGCCTGGTGTCAAATTTTATGAAAAAATAAATTTTACGAATCGAGGATTGCGGGAGAAGCAACCACCCCGCCCCGCCTGTTTTTCGGTCTGCCTAAAGGAGGCGCCCATGGTCAATTTGGGAAAATACCTGCCCGGAACACTCGTCCTGGTTTTAATTGCTTCCGTAACCGTAACCATCGCCGGAAACGAAACTAACAAATCTGGAGGGACTATGATTCTTACATCACCTGCATTCGAACATAATGGGAAGATACCGGTACAATATACATGCGACGGGAAGGATATTTCGCCGCCCCTCGCCTGGAAAAATGTCCCGGAAGCCGCAAAGAGCCTGGTGCTCATTATCGACGATCCGGACGCACCGGATCCGAAAGCGCCGAAGATGACCTGGGTCCACTGGGTTCTCTACAAC
>JBECKW010000017.1:0-137836 GCA_040235505.1 Desulfobacterales bacterium | reverse complement strand
TGTTGGCAACAAATAGTTTTGTCCGGTTTTGTAGCAAATAAACTGTCCGCTTTATGCAGTAGCTGGGAAGATCCCGTAGGCGGTAGGGCCGGAGGGATTTTCCCAGCGGGTCGCAAGCCACGGACTTACGCCGCAATTTCCTGCTGTGAATCAGTCAGTTTTCCTTTTACATCATACTCGGCCAACTTCCGGGGACCGTGAAAAACTGCCAGCCGGCCATCGAGATACCGATGCACTCGGACCTTCACCTTCACGTAATGCATTCGATATTGGTCGGGCGGTATTTGAAGCTTCATCCTTTCAAACGCCACGCAATTGTCATTACCTACTCTGCGTTCAAATTGCTCACACAGAATGTCATCTAAATTGCCCCCCAGAAATGGGACAAACGCTGAACCCTTTTCATAGGCCGACTGCATGAACTCCTGATTGAATGCCGGCAGATAGCACTCTTTCAGGTAACGGTTGGCAGCCTCTATTGTGTTGATGCCAAGCAGCTTCAACTCGTTGGGAAGCCGTCCCTGGTGCGTAGCGAAAGCCCTTTCACTTCGGCCTCTGGCTTCAGGTGAATAGGCCGCTATCATTTCGATACCCAGTTGCCTCATCGCCCTTCCGAACTGCGTCGGATTGGTTTTATCCACTTTGCCGCCCGCCTCGCGGGTATGCCAGTAGTGGCTGCCACGATCACTGTAGAAGGAGCAGAACAGCCCCCGGGCCTCGATAACGGTTTTGATCCCCCGAAAACTGGATAGAGTGCCTTCCTGCTCGACAAAAAACATGTCATAGTGCTCATTGGTGGCATCATCCATGGTGACGATTAAATCCCACTTCCGGCCGGCAACCCACTCGTGGGTGCTGCCGTCCTGGTGGACCATCATCCCCGGCAGCGGTGAGGGGGCTCTCTTTTTGCGGTGTTTGCCCCTTCCGGACGCTTTTTTTACGAGGCCAGCTTCCTGTAATCGGTTTTTTACCCAGGTGTAGCTGCGTTTGCCACCATCGCGACGGTACCAGCTGTAGAAATGTTTGCAGTTCCATCCCAAATGGCGCTTGCGATAGCGCTCGGTTAAAGAAACGACCTCATCTATCGGCGCCCGGCGGTGGGACGCTTGCTCCAGACGCTTATCAATCAACCCCTCCAGCCCGTTTTCCTCGTAGCGGTTGACATAGCGCCTGAAAGTACGGTCACACACCCCCAACAAACGGGCTGCCTCACTCTGATCTAACCGCTTTTCCGTCCAACCATAGTAGGCTTCTTCAAATCTCATCTTCCGGATCTCCTGTCGCAATTCTGTCGGTCTCATATGCACCTCCATGCGTGCATATAAAACCGGACAAATCATGTGCTACAAGTCCGGACAGTTTATTTGTTCTTAACAACCGGGCGTTTTCGCGTTGACAGTCACGGGCGAAACGCGACATAATAACAAGAAACAAAATGATCCGCAGATTACGCAGATTTTCGCAGATTAAAAAATGGCATGGACCTAAAATCTTTAATGCCTTTTAATCTCCGAAAATCTGCGCGATCTGCGGATAATATATTTTTTTTAGAAAGGAACTTCGTTGGTATGACCACTTCAGATAGCATGGCCTGCATTCCACCGGAACGCCTGGGGCCCGACAGTCGGTTTTCGTTTTCGTGCCACAAGGGCGTCGCCTGTTTTACCCAGTGCTGCCGGGGGATTAAAATCACGCTCACGCCCTATGACATTATCCGGCTCAAAAACCGCCTGAATCTTTCTTCCGAGGACTTTCTTGCCATCTACACCGAGCCCCAGCTTCTTGAAAAAACGGACCTTCCCATGGTGACCTTGAAGCTGCTGGACGACGAGCAGCAATCCTGCCCTTTTGTCCGGGAGGATGGGTGTATTGTTTATGAGGATCGGCCCACTACCTGCCGCTACTACCCCCTTGGCGTGGCCTCCCTGAGTCATAAGGAGGGCGCGGACGAGGATGATTTTTTCTTTTTGATCAAAGAACCCCACTGCCGCGGGTTTGAGGAAAACAAGGAATGGAGCGTGGATGAGTGGCGCCGGGACCAGATGGTGACCATCCGGGACGAGATCAACGCCGGTTGGACCGATCTCGTGGTAAGAAAGCGATCCTTTCCGGCCACCATCAAACTGGCCGAGCCGAGCAAAAAGATGTTTTTCATGGCCAGCTATAACATCGATAAATTCAAAGAATTTGTGTTCAGCAGCTCCTTCCTGGCGCGCTACGACATTCCCGAAGAGGCCATTGAAAAAATCAAAGCCGATGAAATCGAACTGTTGAAATTTGCCGTGAGCTGGCTCAAATGGGTGCTGTTCAAGGGCGGGGAGTTTAAATACAAAGAAGGGGCCGCGTCCGCACGGAAAAAGTAGAAGAGAAAGAGCCAAAACTACGAGTTTATAGAGTGCCTTGAGTGCGCTTGAGTGCCTTGAGTTATGGTATTCTGTCGTTTTAAAAAAGGCGGAGTGAAACGACTCCTCAACTCAAGGCACTCTATCTCACTCAAGTGCACTCTAGACACTTTCAGTTAATATTCCTCGTAATACAACCCTTCCCGGTACTTCGGATCATTCAGCCGCGCTTCCACGTCCACCCCAAAGAACTCCGCGAGGGGTTCAAACAGTTGGGGTGTTTTAGTGTATACCTTCCGGGCGGCATCGAGAAGGACATCCAGACCGGTACGGGTGAGCCGGCCCAGGGGGCGGCGGCAGGGACCGGCGGGCATGCCCAGGATGGCCATGAGGGTTTTAACGGCCAGCGGGTTTTTGGCCTTGCAGAGCACCGGCCCTAAGGGGGTTTGTTCGGTGGTTTTCACCGTCACCATCTCGAACAGGGGGGAAAGATCCGCTTCCAGTGAACGGGCGCTTTCTATGTCCCCTGCACATGCGTAATTGACCATATCGCAGACCGCTTTGGGAAGAATGTTGGAATATACGGAGATGACACCCGCCGCCCGGATGGCCGGGTCGGTCATCATCTCCAGCGTCATGGCATCGTCGCCGGAAAGGATTGAAAAGCCGTCACCACAACAGGTGCGTGTCCGCCGCATGTTCTCCAGGCTGCCCGTGGCTTCTTTCACGGTCTTCACGTTGCCGTATTTGCGGCTCAAAAGCGCCAGGTCCTCCGGCATCAACTGGGCGCCGGTTCGGCCGGGAATGATGTAGGGAATAATTTGGACGCCCGGATTTGCCTCCGCCACGGGAGCAATGTATTCTCTGCGGATTTCTAGAGAACTGGGGCCGTTGTAGTAGGGGTCCACCAGAAGTACCGCTTCGGCGCCGGCCTCGGCGGCCAAACGGGTGGCATCCAGCGCTTCCTGGGTGTTGTTGCTGCCGGTACCGGCAATGCACAGCACCCGGTCCCGGGTGTCTTCAGCGACTCTTTTAATCAGACGGTGGTGCTCCTCCCAAGTGAGGGTCGGGCTCTCACCGGTGGTACCGGCCACCAGAATACCGGAGATACCGTTTTGAATCTGATAGGCCACCAGTCTGTCAAGCCCTTCATTGTCAAGCGCATTGCCGTTAAACGGTGTAATCAGCGCCGTAAAACATCCCTTCATGTTATAATCTCCCTTGATGACGGTTGCCGTCGAATGGTTTGTCGGTTTTTGTTTTTGGAAAACCTAAAGAAATGAATCTGTTCTGTCAATACAAATCGATAATCCCCCTTATGTAAACAACAGAATCCATCCTTCAATTGGGTGTTCAACGTTGGATGTTGGATGTTGGACATTCATCTGTTAATTCTCCTCTTTTAGCTTGAATATCATCCCGGGGTCTGATTAGGTAGTGCGACGGAGGTCAATTATCTTGAAACCGTTTTCTTTTATCCATGCGGCCGATCTGCACCTTGGCAGCCCTTTTAAAGGGGTGGGGTCCAGGCTTCCGGCGGCCGGCGAAGAGCTCGGGGCCGCGACCTATGAAGCTTTTTTAGCGCTTGTCGACCTGTGCATTGAAAAATCGGTGGATTTCCTGATGGTTGCCGGCGATGTGTTTGATCTGTCGGACCGCAGCCTCCGGGCACAGCTGGCTTTCAGGGATGGACTGGCCCGGCTTTCAGACGCCGGTATCCGCTCCTTCACGGTTCTCGGAAACCATGATCCCTGGGAAGCCTGGTCGAACCGAATCAACTGGCCGGAAAAAGCGCATCTTTTTCCGCCTGATCAGGTGGAAACCATTCCGGTATCCATCGGCAATTCGCCGGTAGCAACCGTTTCCGGCATCAGCTACCGAACCCATCGCCAGGCGGAAGATCTATCGGCCGGATTCCAGGCTGAAAACCCGGACCTCTACCAGATCGCCCTCCTCCACAGTAACTGCGGGAACAATCCGGACCACGGGGTTTACGCGCCCTGCAGCCTCGACTCCCTCCGAACATCGGGTTTCGATTATTGGGCGCTGGGCCATGTCCACGAGCAAAAAATCCTGGAAACACGGCCATACATCGTCTACCCGGGCTGCCTCCAGGGACTCAGCATACGCGAAAGCGGAGAGCACGGCTGCTGGCTGGTAAACGTGTCCGCGTCCCGCCAGGCCACGCTCTCTTTTCAGCCCCTGGACAAGCTTCGATGGCGAACGGCGGAAATCGATATCGGCGGCCTTGAGACGCTGGATGACTTGGACCGGACCATCAGCGACACCCTTTCCCGCCAAAGCGACGAAGGGGCGGGACGCCCGGTGATTATTCGAATCCGCCTGTCCGGACGTGGAGACCTCTACCAACCGCTCCGGCAGATATCCGTCACAGAGGAACTGCTGGAACGATTCCGCGAAACGGGCTCCCTGCACTCCCCGCCGGTGTGGGTGCAGGACCTTGAGATTGACTGTCGGCCGGAAGTCGATCTTGAGAAGCGCGGGGCCATGGATGACCTCCTGGGTCAGATTCTCAGAGGTGCCGGGGAGCTGCGAGCATCCCCGGATACCCTGTCCGAGCGGCTGATGCCGGCCCTGTCGGATGTGTATCAGAACCCCCGACTGGCCAGATATCTCTGCCCGCCCTCTCCATCCGAACTGAAGGCCCTGCTTCAGGATGCAGCGCTGATCTGTTTCGACCAACTGGAGTCAGAGCCTTGAAAATTTCCGGCGTTTATATCGATGGCTTCGGTGTTTTTCACGACCAGTCCGTTTCCGGTCTGGACAGGAATCTGCTCCTTTTTTCCGGGCAGAACGAAGCGGGAAAATCGACTCTTCTGGGATTCATTCGATCGGTTCTGTTTGGTTTTCCCCGGGCCAACTCAAAGGACTCCCTATATCTTCCCGTTGCCGGCGGAGAGCATGGCGGATACATCGACCTGGTCACCCAGAGCGGCCAACGCTGGTCCGTTTCAAGAAAACCCGGAAAGGGTGGCGGCACGATTGCCGTGACCGGTGCAGACGGACTGGTTCATGATAAAACCATGCTCGATCAGCTTCTCGGCGGCATCTCCTACGAGGCCTACCGGAGCATCATGGCGTTCGGGCTGAGCGAACTTCAGACCATGGACACTCTTTCCGGCGAACATATTGCCAGCGCCATTTACGGGGCCGGGCTCGGTACCTCCATGATGGCCATGCCCCGGGCTTTGAAACAGATTCGAAAGCGTATGGACGACCTGCTCAAAGGCCGGGGCGGGAGCAAGATCATCAACCGGCTCACCGGTGAACTGGATTCCCTTCGAAAGGCCATCCACGAAGCCTCCCTCCAGACCGACCGATACGATTCGGCTTTCGATGCCCTTTCGGCAGTGGAAAAAGACGTCCAGTCCCACCGGGAGAAGCTCACCGACAGCCGGCGGCGAAAGCAACGATTCGAATCCCTCGAGCGGCTGTGGCCCGACTGGATTGCCTTCAGGGAAAGCCGGCTGGCCCTTTCCGAACTGGGGCCTGCAACGGAAACGTTTCCCGAAGACGGGCTGTCGATCCTTGAGGCTCTGGCGGAGAAGCAGGATCGATTCAGGGAGACGCTCGATGCACTGAAAAAACGCCTCGATCAGCTCTCGAGCCGTCTCTCCCAGCTTCCCGTTGATGAAAAAATTCTCTCCCGGGCGCAAGATATCGCCTCGCTGGTGGAAAACCGGAACGCCTATCTGGAAAATTTCCGGAGAAGACCGATGCTTGCCCGGGAAGAACAGTCGCTTCAGGAAAAAATTATCCAGCGTCTTTCTCATCTCGGAAATGACTGGACCGAAGCCGCCATCCTCGATTTCAACCGGTCCTTGTTTACACGGGACACCGTTCGAGGTCATCAATCTTCCCTGGACTCTCTGGAAAAAAAGCTTGCCGCTGTCGAAACGCTTCTTGCCGATAAAAAAGCCGTATGCCATCGGGCGACCGAAGCCCGCATCCTTGCCGAAAAGGATGTTGCCGCCGTAGGTGATCCGCCGCCAGAGCGCGATCAAGAGTCTGTCCAGCGGCTGAAGCAGGGCCGCGATCGGTTCCTGGATGCACTCGAGGAATATAAACGACTGTCGAAAGCGCACGACGAGGCCCGGTCCGAACTCTCCCGTCTTGAGGAAGAATTTCGGAAAACGGGCTCGGGCTCGAAATGGCCGGTGGTGATGCTCGCCGGAATCGGAACAATCGCCGCCGGCGTTGTCGCCTTCTTCGGATATTTCGAGGAAGCCTTTATGGTCATGGGCGGCACCCTGATGGTGACATGGGCCACGTGGGTCCATCGAAAGCATCAGCACCAGCTTCACATGAACCACAAAAGTAGGCTTCGGCAGGAGCAGCTTCGCGCTGATGAGCTTCTGGCCAGATGCAGACACCTGGAGTCGATAAAAAAGGAGTATTTCCAGTTTGCCAAATCCTCGGGAGCCATCGACACCGGCGATATCCCGGAGGAAGCGCTTCCAGTCGCCGTCGACCGGTTTTTCTACGTCCTTTCGGAAGAAGATAAGAAGCGGGAGTCGCTGATTCAGTCCCGGCGTCGACTCGATGAAAGAAAATCGGATGAGACCACCGCGCTAAAGGATTTAGAAAAAGTGGCGGCAGATCAGGAAGAAGTAAAAAAAAGCCTGCTTCAGGAAAAATCCGAGTGGACTGAAAAATGCCGTGCCCTTGGGTTTTCTCATTCACTTTCGCCTGCAACCGCCCTGGACGCTCTCGATGTGATCGAGGAAACGGTGGGCCTCCTTCAGCAAAGGGATCGATGCAAATCGGAAGGTTCCCGGATGGAAGCAGAACTTGCAAAATACCGGGAAAAAGCCGGCGAGGTTCTTTCGAGCGTCGGATGGCCCATTGCGGAAGATAACGATCTTCCCCCGGCAATGAATGAATTGATGACCCGGCTGGAAGAAAGCCGGGGAAACAAACGGGAAAAGGATACCCTCGAACGCCAGCTGGCCGGTCTTTTAGAGGAACAGGCGGAAGCCGAAGAACTGCTTTTGCAAACCGAAGAAGCTGCCCGCGGGCTTATCGAGACGGCGGGGCTCCAGGATGAATCTGATTTTCGAAAAATCGGGCGCATCGAGCAAAAGCGCGCCGAACTCCTTTCCGCAGCCCGCTTGGCGGAAGGAAATATGCGCCGTATTTCAGGAGAAGTCGATATCTCCGGCTTGAAGGAACACCTTGAACCCCTTTCCCTGGCCGACATTCTTTCCGAGAAAGAAACCGCGGAAGAAGAAACCCGGACTCTCGATGGCGAACTTTCCGGCTTCTACGCCCGGCGGGCCGAACTGAAACAGGCCCTGGACACCCTTTCCACAAGCGATGATATTTCCCGGCTTCGATCCCGTGAGGCAGTCCTTCTGGCCGATCTCGCCGAAAATACTCGGGAATGGTCCCGGCATGCCCTCGCAGAATATCTGATTCACCAGGCCAGGGAAATTTTCGAACGCAAACATCAGCCCAGCATCATCAAGGAAGCCGGGGAGATCTTCAGCCGCATGACGGGGGGGCGATACCGGGGAGTGGTCTCCCCCCTGGGAGAAAATACCATCGAGGCGGTGGATCGAAACGGCGGACGAATTCCTCCCGAACACCTCAGTCGCGGCACGGCGGAACAGCTTTATCTGTCCGTTCGCTTCAGCTATATCCGACACCAGGCCCATAACAGCGATCCGTTGCCGGTGATCATGGATGATATTCTGGTTAATTTCGATCCCGAACGTGCCCGCAGTGCCGCCGGGGCGATCAAGAACCTGTCGGAAACCCATCAGGTGATGGTGTTTACCTGCCACCCGGAAACGGTTGATCTTCTACTGGAAATTGATCCGGCCCTTCCGGTGTATGGGCTGAGCGGGGGACGAATTCTCGAACCGGATCAGCCGAAGGCGCGGAAGAAAAGCAAAACCCCATGACACTCGACAGAAAACTCACCCAGCAGGAAAAAATTGAGCGGGAGCGATGGAAAAAGCGCCGGGCGGCTTTGGAATGGCAGGATTATGTCTCCTGGCGCCGAGGAACGGACGGCTATTGGATCTATAAATTCAAACACAAAGCCATTCTCCTGCTCGGATCGCTTCTTAAAGCCGTCGGGCTGTTTAAATACGGATATCGGAATGCACAGAGGATCGGGACAAGGTATGTGGAAATCTTCCCGAAGTCCTTGCCGGACGCTTTTAAGGGCTATCGGATTCTTCATCTGAGCGACCTTCATCTGGACAGTATCGAAGGCCTTGGCAGCCGCATTGCGAAGATAGTCGCGTCGCTTTCCTATGACCTTTGCGTGATTTCAGGGGATTTCCGGTACGCCCGGCATGGTGCCTTCAAGCAAGTTCTCCCACCGCTTCGACGAATCGCTGATGCGGCGTCCGCCTCCGACGGGATCTACGCCGTCCTTGGGAATCACGATACCCAGGCCATGAGCGAAGATATCGAAGACCTCGGCATTCGCCTGCTGACCAATCAAAGTGTTACCATTGCGCGCGGCATGGCACAGCTGAATCTTATCGGGGTGGACGATCCCCATGACTATTATTCGAAAGAAACGGCGGTATGCGTCAAAACCCGCCGGAACGGATTCAATCTTCTGCTGGCCCACACGCCGGAGCTGTATCACCTGGCGGCGACAAACAATATTCATCTCTATCTGTGCGGACATTCCCACGGCGGCCAGATCTGCCTTCCCGGGGGGGTTCCCCTGATGACGTATCTGAACACCGGAAAAAGGTTTTATAGCGGTGTTTGGAAGTACCGGGATATGATCGGTCATACCAGTCCCGGCTGCGGTACGGCGAAAATCCCCATTCGGTTTAACTGCGATCCGGAAATTACCCTTCTGACTTTAAAGTAAAAAACCGGTTCCAGAGGGCCCGGTTTCGTGAAGACAATAAAAATCCCCGGCGGATAGAAGAATTACTATTCTTCAACCTTCGGGGATTCTTGTTTTTCAGTGTCGCTTGATTTGAAATTATTCTCCAACGAGTTCAACTACAAAATCAGCAGCATCACCAAAGGTCTTGTTCCTGCGAAATGCCATGAAGTTGATCTCCACGTCGAACTCATCTTCCAGCACAGAGATAATCTGTACATAGTTCACCGATTTAGCCTGAAGATCCTCCACAAACTGCGTGTCCTCATCAAGATCGCCGGGATCCTTCTGAAAAATTTCGGAAGCTCTTTCTATCATTTTCTCAAGAATTTCGTCTCTCAATGCCATCTTATTTGCTCCTTTTCTTTACTATATTTGACTTTTAATTTGATTTCCTGAACGTTAGCCTTCGGCCACCGCAAACGCAACGGCATACTCGCCGTCATAGGAGAGGGAGATTCGAATCTCCCGGATTCCCTTCTGCGTGGCGGCCTCCAGCACCTTGCCCGACAACGACACCTGCGGCTGGCCGTTATCTGTCCCCAGTATTTCAATTTCATTGAGCCGAATGCCGCCGCCCTCCACTCCAAAACATTTGAAAACGGCTTCCTTTCCGGCAAACCGGGTGGCAAAAAATTCGGCGGGATCAGAACGTGTCAAGGCCTGCTCCCGCTCTTTTTCGGTAAAACATTTATTTATAAAGGACTCGCCACCGAGGCCATTACGGATTCGCTCTATCTTCAGGATGTCGGTTCCGATCCCGATGACCATTAAGCGGCGCCTTTTGCTAAAAGTCTAACGCCTTCGCCGGCAGAATGCAAACAAACAAATTTTGACATCGCCGCTATTACGCTATTAAAAATTAAACCCGCCAAACACCGGTATCCCGGTATACTCCAGGGCTTGTTCCTGACCGCTGAGCACCCTGAGTGCGCCGGCGGCCAGTGCTTCCATCTCGAACTCCCCGGCATAAATCGTTACCGGTGCGATGGATTTAACCATCTCCGAAACCTTCCCGGTGAGGTACGGATCGTGGGCGATACCGCCGGTCAGCAGGATCCCGTCCACATCTCCATGAAGCACCGCGGCATACATTCCGATGTATTTGCCAATCTGGTAAGCCAGGGCATCATAGATGAGCTTGGCATATTTATCGCCCTTTTCGATGCGTTCCACGACCTCTTTGGCCTCGGAGGTTCCCAGGTGGTCCACAAGACCGCCGCTCTTGGTAAGACGCTTGTAAATATCATCCTGGGTATACTTGCCGGAAAAGCACATCCGGGCAATGGCCGTGGCCGGCATGGCGCCTGCCCGGGTCGGGGCCATGGGGCCGTCACCGTTGATGACGTCGGTACCGTCGATCATGCGCCCCTTCTTGTGGGCATTGACCGACACGCCACCTCCGATGTGGGAGATGACGAAGTTCATGTCCTCATATTTTTTCCCCAGGGAGGCGGCATGGCGAATGGCCACTTCTTTCTGGTTCAAGGGATGACCCTTGCTCTCCCGGAACACGTCCTTCATTCCGGTCACCCGGGCCAGGTCCTGCAGCTCGTCCACATCCGGCGGATTGACCACATAGGCTTTGCCCCCATAGGTCCTGGAAAAATCATCCGCCAACTGGCTTGCCAGGGTGTTGGGATGCTTGACGGTAAATCCCACCCGGGCGTGCTCCAGTAGTTTTTCGTTACATGTATAGGTGCCCCCCACAAGGCCCACCAGACCGCCTCCGCGGGCCACGAAAGCGTCGGTTCCTTCGAGAGAAATGTTTTCTTTTTGCAAAAGATCGAGGATGGTTTCCTTGCGGTAGGGATACTGGTCTCTGATTTCTTTAAATTCCGTCAGCTTTTCTGCATCATGGGTGACATTTACTGAGTAGATCTTCTTATCGTTTTCAAACAGGGCGATCTTCGTGGAAGTCGAACCCGGATTGATCGTAAACAGCCTATATTTTTTTTCCATTGTTGTTTCCTCTTTGCCTTAAGCTTATCCGCTTGTGTATTCGCTACTGTGCACAAACGGCCACCATGGCCATGGCACCGGCGATCTCCTCCACGGGGGCTCCCCGGGAAAGATCGCAAACCGGTTTTGCAAATCCTTGCAGAAGCGGACCAAAGGCCACCGCCTTGCCGAACTGCTGAACCAGTTTGACACCGATATTGCCGGCCCCCAGGTTCGGGAAGATGAGAACGTTGGCCTTGCCGGCCACGGGGCTTTCCTCTCCCTTGAGCTTTTTGGCCGCCACCTCGGGAACAATGGCGGAATCGAGTTGAAGCTCACCGTCAATGAGAAGGTCCGGACAGCGCTCCCGCACCATGGAAAGGGCTTCCAGGACCGTATCCACACTCTCGTGGGTGGTGCTGCCCTTGGTGGAGAACGAGAGCAGGGCGACCCGGGGCTCCCAATCCAGCAGCGCCTTTACGGTTCCGGCAGTAGAAATGGCGATGTCCGCCAACTCCTTGGCATCCGGCTGGGGCACCACCGCGCAGTCGGCGATGGCCAGCAGGTTGCCTTCGGAGCCTTCGTATCCGGGAATGGACATGATGCCCATGCTGGACACCGTTGAAATGCCCTCGGCAAGACCGATGATCATCTGACAGCTCATGATCACATCCCCCGTCGTGTGGCTGAGACCGGCCAGAATGCAATCGGCATCTGAGAAACGCACCATCATGGCTGCATAATTCAGAGGGCTTTTCATCTTCCGTTTCAGGGACTTCACCGAAAACATGGTGTCAATTTTAGCAAACTCGTTTGCATAATAATCGACCTTCTCCTCATTGGTATGGTCCACAATGGGCAGCCCGTCCAGAGAAACGCCGATCTCGGCCGCCACGGTCTGGATCGTCTCCGGTTCTCCCACAAGAATCGGCTCGGCAATACCTGCATCCTTCACCTGACGCGCTGCGCGCAGTATCTTTTCCTCATTGGCTTCGGGTAAAACCACCTTTTTCGGGTTGCTTTTGGCCTTCAGCTTGAATTGTTCTATTATATTTGTATTCATACTTTCTCCTTATTAAAAACCCGATCTCTATTCGGGGTCATTTAAAGTGATGAATATCGCAAATCAAGGCATCAGTGTCAAGCGATTTCCCCCCAAAACCGTGTGGTATCAAGGTCTTGGAATATGGGACAAGGAATTATTCCCTTCCGGCGGGCTTTTCCATGAACTGCCTGCCGGCGGTCCAGCCTTCGGAAGCTGAGGGAAAGGCATCGAATTTCGGAATATAGGGTTTGATATCCACCAGCGGGGTGCCGTCGAGCATATCCACCCCGGATACGGTGAGAAATCTACCCTCACACGCGAGAAGTTTCACGATTGAAAGCCCGATTCCGTTGGGCCGGCAGGGATGACGGGAGGCATAGATGCCATGGGGCGTGTCATCGAGAAATGGGGGTCGGACCATTTGAATCTCGCCGGCGCGATCGAACAAATAAATCAGGTGAATATGGGAAAATCCGGTGATATCCTTCAGCCCTGGTTCATACTCCGGGAAAAGTTCCACCCGGCCTTCGGCGTCGGACGCATAAGGGGGCTGAATCGGACAGTCTTTTTTTTCTGAAAAGGGCGTGTATATCTTACCAATGGGTTGAATGTTCATTTGACCTCTTCCGTTTTTTTTGGATGCACCAGCGCCTCGATCACCCGGCGCATTTCATCGGCTTCGGCATTAAGGTCATCCTGCGCTTCATACCCCGTGCCGATCCGCTCGTATTGGCAACCGAAATTGAAATAGGGCAGGCTTCCTTTAGGGTCACCCCGTTTGCCGATTGCCATGTATTTCTCCGGAATTTTCGTTTCGACCGTTTGGGTTAAAAGATCGTCCTCGGTTTCCATATCGTAATGGTGCGCCTCGATAAGCCCCTTGTCCACGTATTCCTGAACAACGGCATCAAACACCCCGCCCACCCACTGGCAATGAGGGCAAGAGGAAACCGAGTACATGATAATCACGGGGAGGCCCTTATCATCCGTGCATCGGCCATAATCGGTCTTGCTGAACGTTTGAAACGGGCTTCCGGATGCCACCGCCTTTTCGTTGAAGGCGAACGTCTGGATCTTTGCCGCATCTTTTAATTTAAGCGAGTAGTTTAGGATCGCCGACTGAAGGTGCGATGTTTTTAAATTTTCCCGGATAGCGTCCTGGACGGTTTCAAAAGGCGTGACACCGGCCTTCTGTTTGTCCGTGACCAGAAGGATACGAAACCCGGAGGGCGTGTCTTCCACTTCCGAAATCTCCCCTATGTCCATGGAAAACACGCCCTCTTCAAAATTGGAACCATAGACTCCCTTAAAAAAGGTGCCGAGTCTGCCGCCCTTGGAAGCGGTCTCGTCTGTTGAATACTGCCTGGCCAGCGCCGCAAAGTTTTCCGGTGTGGCCATCTTCCGGACACGTTCGGCAAGCGCTTTTGCCGCCTGTTTTGTGAGGCCGCTTTTGCACGACGGAGTTTCCTCATGACATATGAGAATCCTGCTCAACGAAATACTTTCCGGTAGTTGGAAATACTTCGGGTTGCTGTCATAAAACGCCCGGACTTCCTCATCGGAAACCGAGATGTCCTTAAATTTTTTCCGGCTCCATTGATCGATTATCCAATTGTTTTCAAGGAAGCGCTCTGCATCGGCCATGGTGAGATGAGCCCGGCTCAGTTTGTCTGAAAGCGCCTCTTGTGTAAGATTCATCTGCTTCAGATAGCTTTCCTTTTCAGCCGCCATCTCATTGGGGGTTAAGCGGATATTCTCACGGCGCGCCTCCTGGAGCAGGAGCATCTCAAGAATATACCGGTCTAAGTACGCCTCAAGGGAACCTCCCTCATAATCTTCTGCGGACTGCCCCATCATCGTAACATACAGGTCATATTGTCTCTTCAGGGCGTCATACGTCAGCGGCTCACCGTTGATCCGGGCGACAATACGCGATGTGTCCTCCCGGGCTTCCGAAATCGGACTCCTGTTGGAAGCGTTCGGTATCGATCGGCAACCGGAAGCGGAGATGAGGATTATAACTGCTGCTATCGCCACAAAAAACGCAAAGTGGCGGGGTTTCCTTATAAAAAAAGGTTTACCGGTGCGCTCCACAATATTTTCGAGCTCCATTTTGAGGTGTCCTTTTTTGCCTTTTCAGATAAATAAATGCCCTGAGATGGGCCTCTATGGACGGATAGCATAAACGTCCGGGTTCCGGCAAGCAAGCCTTTGGGCGAAATGGCCCCGGGCAATCGCACTTATGATGCGACGATGTAATCGGGGTCGCTATCGCTATCGGGATCGGGATCGAAAAAGGCTCGACAGCGATACCGATACCGATAGCGACCCCGAAAAACAGCATGACGGGTTACATGCGATCTCCCTGTTAGATCGAAGGAATGCCTTGACCTCACCGGCAATATGGTCTAAAAATAGCATCATCATGCGTTCCTGTTCCTGAAAACCCATTTTATTCACAAACCGGGATGATTATGCTTCGACTGGGTGCCCCTGCAGCGGATATGCGCGAATTGAGAAGTGAAGACGTGTTCATATCCCGGTTGAAACTTCTCATCATCATGTCCCTGGCCTATTTAAAACAATACCCCCTGGGGGATGTCCGAAAAAAAGCGATTGTTCAAAACACCAACCGGATCGCAAGGGAAATCGTCGACGGGCATGGCAGGAGCCCGAATTTCCGAAGCAACCACGAGATGAAGGACGACTCGACCTATAATCATATTTTTTTCCAGCGGGTGAAGCTTCTGGCCGTGATGGCAAAAGCCGTGGCGGAAGATCACCCCATGGGGTTCCATCGTCTGAAGGCCATGGAAGACAATCTGAATTGCATTTGCGATGCCATTCGGTTCAACCGGCAGCTTTGGGAAAAAAGTTTTTTGAAAGTCGCGTGAGGTGACCTATTATACCCCATGTTAAAATTGCGGTGGTCGATGACGATCAATTGACACGGGATTTTGCGGTGGACGTTCTTGCCTATAGTGTCAACAGGGAAGTCAAGTCGTTTGGAAACGGTATCGAT
Organism: Desulfobacterales bacterium; assembly: GCA_040235505.1. Taxonomy (GTDB): domain Bacteria; phylum Desulfobacterota; class Desulfobacteria; order Desulfobacterales; family JAFDDL01; genus JBECKW01. Next base: position 122,606 of record JBECKW010000017.1, on the reverse strand, counting down.
GCCTGGTCCTACATCAAGGATCCGGAAAGCGCGGATATCATCGTTTCCGATGTGGACATGCCGCAAATGGACGGGTTGGAGCTTTTAAAGCGGGTTAAAAGTGAATATCCGAAAAAAATATGCATCCTCATGGGCAGCAAGCCTGCCCATGAAAACGCCGCTCGGGAGTGCGGAGCGGATGCATTCATTGCAAAGCCGTTTGATATTAACGACTTGTTCGACGTTGTTCAGTCCTTTGTTGTGGAAGTAAACTGGAAACCCCTCGACCCCGGCTCGAAATAGACCTCATTCAGCGTTGATTTATACCGAAAGCCCCGACCGGTAGAATAATGCTTTCAATATCCAAAAACATCTCCATCCCCCTTTCTGAGATTGAGATCCACGCCATTCGTGCCCAGGGAGCGGGGGGTCAGAATGTCAACAAGGTTGCCACCGCCGTCCACCTGCGCTTCGACATCAAGGCATCGTCCCTTCCGGACACCACCAAGCAGCGGCTTCTGGCGCTTAGCGATTACCGGATCTCAAAGGACGGCCTCATCGTTATCAAGGCCCAAAGGTACCGCAGCCAGGAAAAAAACCGGGAAGATGCCCTCGATCGATTGCAGGCGCTTATTGCAAAAACCTGCCGCGTTCCCAGAAAACGAAAGGCTACGAGACCCACCCAAGCGTCCCAGAAAAAACGGATTGAAAGCAAGGTAAGACGGGGACGGTTGAAAGCCTCCAGGGGGAAAATCGTTTACGAATAGGCCTATTCGTATTGAATATGGTTTTAATACGGGCTCTCCTGAAACATTAATTCTTATCCCTTTGTTCTGCACCGTGCAGGATGGACCAGTGCCGGTATCGGCGGGGCATGTGGCTGCCGATGCCGCCGCTGATCACAACCCCCCAAAGCAAGAAAATCGCCAGGCCCGGGGCAATATGGACGAGTAGACCCATCAGGATATGCAGATGAACCAGAAGGCCCTTACCACGGTGAGGCCAGTTGGGATCATGCCACCATTCAAGAAACAACAGGATCCCGCCGCTGGCAATGGTCAGGTAGTGCCATGCAGCCAGGCGATCATGATGGGCCTGCAACATGACGCCGCCAAACACGGTGCCGGCCACGGCAATGTGGAGTGTTCGGGTACAGATGTTCAGCCATTGCATGCCGTTTGATATGGGACGAAGCTGTCGGTTTATTTTCTGCTTTTTTATAACGCCTGCGTCACTGGCAGAGCTGCCGGTTCGACCCCCCCGGCCTCCTGTTTTCTCCGTGCTTTCGGATTGACAGCGGCTATGGCCGACGGTATCCTGCTTAAAAGAATCCATTGTAACCTCGCATCAAAGCCGGAGATCGCCGATGCCGGAATTTAAAGAACTCTTCTCCCGCAATCTCGGGGCCATCTCCCTTGAACAGCAGCGGTCGCTGCAGGAAAAAAAAGTGGCCGTGATCGGTTGTGGCGGCCTGGGCGGCCATGTCATTGAACAGCTGGTCCGTCTGGGTGTCGGATGTATCCATTGTTTTGACCCGGATGTTTTCTCATTAAGCAACTGTAACCGCCAGCTCAATGCCAGCAGCAAAACCCTGGGCCGCAACAAGGCCGAGGTGGCGGCCCGGCGGTCTGCCGTCATCCATCCCTATACCCGGGTGGTTCCACTTCCCGTTGATTTCCGATCCCCCCTGCAAGGGGACGCTTTTGCCGTCGATGTGGTGCTCGATTGTCTGGACAATATCCAGGCCCGTCGAGATCTTTCCAGACGCTGCAAGCAGGACGGCCTTCCCCTTGTGCATGGTGCCGTAAGCGGCTGGTGCGGCCAGGTCGGGGTGCAGCCCCCGGAAGGGGATCTCATTAGCCGTCTCTATCCACAACATACTGCACCCGAGCCGAAAGCCGCCCCTCCCGTACTTGCCTGTACGGTGGCCCTGGTGGCCAGTCTGCAGGTCGGGGAAGCCCTGAAGCGGCTCCTCGGGATTTCCTCGGATCTTGACAATTCCTGGCTGCATATCGACCTGAAACATTCTGAATTTACCATCAATTCCTAAGCCGTCTGTACCGGAGGGCACACAGAAGCAAAGAAAAAACGATATGCAGTATGGCCGATTCCGACCCAAAACGACCAAAGATGTCCCGGGCGCACATAGGATATTTAAATCGGTTGGATAAATCCGGGACCCATCGGCGGGGTCATTATCCCCCGCCGATGGCCGGAAAGATAGCCAGTTGATCGCCTTCTTCGGGAATCTGCCCCAGAGTGCAGTGACGTGAGTTGATCATGATCACGCCGACCTCTTTAATATCGATATCAAGGGAACGGATGATATCTTCCACCGTGGCGCCATCAGAAAACTCCAAGACCTGACGTTTGAACCGGTTGTCCCGGAAGTAAGCGAAAAGTTTGACCGTGAGCTGCATGGGATTTTCTTGTATTAGAAATCCCAGAATGAATCAATGGCCTCGCCGCTGATATCCCAGACAACGTTGTGAGGCGCCACCGGTTCCTCTTCGAAGAACTCCGGCAGCCGATCGTCCTTATTGGTGAACCCGGCCGCCACGTTGAATCCATGTTCGGTTTTCAGAATAGTCTTGCCAAGGCTGGTTACATCATCAGCCGTCAGGGCAAGGCCGAAACGGGCGTTGATCATGTCTATCAGGGCCGGCAGGCAGGTGGCATCGTCAAGGGCCGCGAAGGCGATAAAAAGGCACATGCCTGTGGAATCAATGGCTGCAGTGGCAATCTGAAGATTGCGGGATAGCTCCACCTGGCCTTCCTTGCTCAAGGGGTCCAACTTGCCGCCCACCCCGAGGATGTTGGTGGCAATGGTATATCCCATGGTGTGGTCCGCCCCCTGGGTGGAGGTGGCATAGGTAATGCCGATGCCCTTGATGGCACGCGGATCGTACGCCGGGATGGCCTGGCCTTTGACCACCGGGACCCGGGTAATACCGTAGGCCTTGCCGACAGAGGCGGCACCGTTTCCGATGATCCGTCCCAACGGCGTGCCTTTGGCGACCTCTTCCCTGAGGATGCGGCAAAGTTCGATGCCGTCGCCGAATTGGAGCACACCGGCTTCCATGGCCACCCCAAAGGCCACCGGGGTCTCTATGGAATCAAGACCGATATCGTCCATCAGACTGTCGGCTTCGGCGAGATGATCCAGGTTGTCAATACAGCAGTCCGCACCCAGCGCCCAGATGGTCTCATACTCAAATCCCGAAGTTTTGTACCCGCCATTGAGGTCGTTATAGATCTGGGAACATTGGATAACACACCCTGGATGGCAGTTGTGTTTCGGTTTGCCGCCGCGGGCAACAATGGTGTCGTGCATGGTTTCGCCGGAGACGGCTTCATGCCCTTCGAATTGTCCCCTGGTAAAGTTCCGGGTCGGCAGGCCGCCTGACTCGTTGATGATATTGGTCAGAACATTGGTTCCATACTGAGCCAGGGCTTTGGAGATGGGGTTATCCACGAGTGCTTTTGCAAAGGCGCGACTGGCGGCCTTGAAGGCGTCGGGATCGGCAATCTCAACCTTTTTGTCAGTGGGCGCGATGGAGATGAATTTGACTCCCTTCGAGCCCATCACCGCTCCCAATCCGCCGCGGCCGACGGAACGTATGTGGCTGTCCGGATCCTTGACAGAGATGTTGGCAGCGCACATCCGCATTTCACCGCCGGGACCGATGCTGATAACACCGACCTTGTCGCCATGGCGCTGATTGACGGTCTGGACTGTGGCAAAATTTCCCATGCCGACGGCTTCGGTTTCTTCCTTGATGGTGGCGCCGTCTTCATCGATATGCAGAGAGTACCATTTGCTGTCATCAGCTGGTTTCCCTTCGATAATCAGGGCTTTCACGCCAAGCTTGGCCAGCATCATGGCAGAGGTTCCTCCGGAGTTGGCCTCCTTGATGGTTCCGGTCAGGGGGCTTTTTGCCCCGCAGGAAAGGCGCCCGGAGTTGGCGGCAGCTGTTCCGGACAGCAGACCAGGGGCTATCACGAGTTTGTTGTAGCTTCCCAGGGGATGGCAGGTGGGTTTGACCTCTGCAGCGACGATGGTGGAAGTCAGACCGCGACCGCCAAGACCCAGCCATGCCTCAGGTACAGCTTCGACCTTGGTGCTCATGTCGGACATGTTTACACGAAAGATTTTGTCAGTCATCTTAATTCTCCTTTGTGTTTTATAGAGCCACCGAGTTTCAGCGGAAACCCGTATCGATAAGTTGCGAAGAGGAGAGGGGAAAGAGCTTTAAGAACAGCTGTTCAACTGGATTTTAAAAGAATATCGTAGTTGGTGCGACAATGTCAATTGTCGTGAGAATCGGTAATGTTTTTTGTTTACACCGGGGCCAAACTGGTTTTAGACTTCAGTAATGGAAAATCGACAACGAATAGCCCAAAACGCCCGTTCGAGCGGCCCGTATCCGGAACTCAGGCTGAAGGTAACGGCAGAAAGTTTATCGTTTTTCACAACGATATTGCAATTCGGAATTGAGTTTGAAACTCTGGCCAATATTCCCCTTGGAAAATTTTTATGCGATTGCCCCGGTTTTTCCGAAGAATTTCTCTCAGAAAGCGTTCAAACGATTTTCCTTGACGGAACCGCGATTGATGACCTGCAAACACCCCTCTCCGGTCGGCATCCGGTCGTCGCCCTGTCCGCCGCCATGCCTGGACTTGCCGGAGCAATTTTCAGAAAGAACAGCCTCCATTCAGCTCTACGCTCCTCCACCGCTGCCTCTGCTTCGAATTATAAAACTCAAGGTTCGCTGACGGTTACCCTGAAACTTTTCAATCGCATTGCACGCGAAAAAGGAGAAGTTCTGCTCTCCCTGGGAGCGGTTATCGCGTCTTCTTCGCTGTCTGATTTCTTGATAAAACGCCCCGAACTGCTCCCTAACATCAAAACCGCAACCATCGACGAAGATCCTGTGTCCCCCGAAAATCTGCCTTCCATGATTCGTAACCATGAATTTGTAAAACTATTTATTTCCGCCAGCGAGGGAATCTCAGCCAAAAATTAAGGCTTATGCATGAGGCTTTCGGCACGGTGGCGGATCATTTCGGCCACAATGCTCACGGCGATCTCCTCGGGGGTTTCGGCGCCGATGGAAAGGCCGATGGGGGAATGGACCCGGTCGAGATCCGTCCGGGAGAAGCCTTCTTGTAAGAGGACACCGTAAATGGCATCCCGCTTTCTGCGGCTGCCGATCATACCGATATATCCGGCACGGGTTTTCAATGCCTCGGCAAGAACTGTTCGGTCATGAAGATGGCCCCGGGTGAGGATCACCACGTAGTCATCCCGGTCTATGGTCATGTTCGAAAAGCTGTTCTTAAAAGTTTGAAGCACACGAATCGCTTCGGCATCGGGAAACCTCTCCCGGTTGGCATACTCCGCCCGGTCATCGGCCACCGATATTCTGAAGCCCACCATTGCAGCCACCCGGGCCGTGGCCTGGGCCACATGCCCGGCGCCGAAAAGATGCGCCGTGCACATCTGCTCCAAAGGCTCAACCACCACGAAACCGCAGCCGACGGTAACGGTGCATACTTTCCGGGGTGTCACCATCGCCGTCAATCGGTCCCGATCCATGTCCGAAAGAGGAAACTCGCCTTCAATCTCTCCTTCGGTCGTAAGGATGCCGTGTGTCACCCTCTGAATCTGCTCCCCGGCCGTTATGACCAGGGTGAGCAAAGCGCCCGAACCTTTCTCCGCCAGAAGCCCTCGCCAGCGCCTGAAAACCGCCCGGTTGTCATCCGTGGGCATCACGCAGTCCAGCAGCACCTCCGCCTGTCCACCGCAGATCATGTCCATGGTGGTGACAACTTCATGACTCAGGTCGAAGGGAAAGACCTCCGATTGCCCGAGACCGATGAGTTCCACGGCCCGGGACATGGACCTGGCCTCTAAAAGACCGCCGCCGATGGTGCCGATTCCCCGGCCGTTGGCGGTGACGATCATTTTGCTTCCCGAACTTCTCGGTGTCGAGCCGCTGTGGCTGAAAATCGTAGCCATGACAAAGGGCTCTCCCTTTTTGAGAAGGTTACAGGCGGTTTGGGCCAAAAGCTCCATGGGTGTCATCCTTTCTTCTCATGTCCCGGATCCCTCGTTTTAAAGACCTTTTTCTTATATTGGATAGCCTCTCAGACATCAACCGGAAATCCATGAATCATCGGATATCATGTCAGCGCGTGCAGCGGTTTTATTTTTAAAAACTCTGACAAGGCGGGAGATTGCAGAAATTATACGAAAGGCGCTTGATGCTTCAAAATAAACTGCGAACCTCTTATTTTACTTAAAAAAATATAATTTAGGGCCTTGAAAAACAGAAAAGACTGTGATTTTATGATAAAGATTACCTAAGGGCCAATCATCTATTTTGCTTGGTGCCCTGAATAAAAAAACCGGTCGGGCCTTCCCCGTTGAAGGCGTCCGAAACCCCGCCGGGACCGGTTGCATGTTCGGAACGAGCTGTGGGTGAGCAAGTAATTACAGGCACCCTCCAACCTGAGCGATGGCGGGGTGAATGTCAGGATGCGTCACTGATTCTGACATTGAAATCCCGGTATGACCGGTAAAAAGAACTATCTGTATTAATTAGGAGGACAATCATGACTGAAGAAGTAAAAGTGGATCGTAAAACGATCCAGGAAGTGCACGGCGGCAAGGAGTATGACCACGTGTACAGAAAATGCAGAATTCCTGCGCCGAAGGATGCGCTTCGGAATATCATCGCAAATTCCAAAACCGGAGAAGACAAGGTTGACGGCACCGAGGACAAGGAGAATGACTTCAAACTGCTCGGTGCGGCCATGGGGTTTTGCCCCGACTTTAATCCCTGTACGAAACAGATCAATGAGCACATCATGGTCGAACAGGACATTGAGGTGGCCCTGCGCGACGGCACCAAAATTTACTGCGATATTTACAAACCCGCCAACACAACCGAAAAAATTCCGGTGATCGTTTCCTGGAGCTATTTCGGCAAGCGTCCTGGCGAGGGGATGGATGAATGGCAGCTCATCGGCGTGCCGCCGGGAACCGTTTCCAACCTGGCCAAGTTCGAATCCTGTGATCCCGCCTACTGGTGCCGACACGGATATGCCATTGCCAACGTCGATCCGCGGGGGTGCGGGCACTCCGAAGGTGATCTCATCATGTTCGGAACCCAGGATGCCAGGGATGGATATGATTTTATCGAATGGGTTGCCCAGCAGGAATGGTGTAACGGAAAAGTCGGAATGAACGGCAACTCCGGTGTCGCCATGACCCAGTACCGGATCGCTGCGGAACAGCCCCCCCATCTTGTCTGCATTGCTCCCTGGGAGGGGACCGGCGATCTGTACCGCGAGTCACTGTTTGCCGGCGGTATTCCGTCCCTGAGTTTCGAGGATTTTATCGAAGGCTCCCTCGTGGGAAAAGGATATGTCGGCGACAACGTCGCCATGGCCCGAAAACACCCATTCATGTGCGAGTTCTGGGAGGACAGAATCCCCAACTGGAAAAACATCAGGCTTCCTGTCTACATGACGGCCTGCTGGCAGCACATGCACCTGCGCGGATCCATGGAATGTTTCCGCAAAATCCGCTCCACGAAGAAATGGCTCCGGGCCCACCGTGAATTCGAGTGGCCGGATGCATACTGTTCGACATACCTCGAAGACCTGAAACGATTCTATGACCGGTATCTGAAAGAGATCTACAACGGGTGGGAGCTGACCCCCCGGGTACGTCTTGAAATTATGGACGCCTTCGATTGTGACTACCAGATCAACCGTCCCGAAAAGGAATTTCCGCTCAAGAGAACCCTGTACCGGAAACTCTTCCTCGACGCCAAGACCAAGGGCATGAACTACAACCCCCTGGAAAAGGAAGCCAAGGTAAGCTACGAGTCCGAAAAGGGGATTCTCAACTTCGACTTCCAGTTCAATGAGCAGACCGAGATCACCGGGTACATGAAGCTCCGGCTTTGGGTTTCCTGTAAAGAACATGACGATATGGATATTTTCGTCAATATCCAGAAGCTCAGCACCTCCGGAGAATGGCTTCCCACAAGCGTTCTCGGGGAACCGCATCCCGGCGCCTGGGGGAAAATGCGGGTGTCCCGCCGTGCTCTCGACGAGAAGCTTTCCACCCATTTCCAGCCGGTGCAGGCCCACATCAAGGATGAAAAGTTGCAGCCGGGTGAAATCGTACCGGTGGATATCGAAATCTACCCCACCAGCCGGATCTGGCAAAAGGGGCAGTACCTCCGTATCCAACTGGCCGGACACTACGTTCGGGAAGGGTGGTTCGAACCGTTTTTCTGGGACCTCGACAACAAAGGGGATCATACGATCCACACCGGCGGAAAGTATGATTCCTATCTGCAGATTCCGGTCATCCCGCCGAAATATGCCGACGGTGATTACATCTACCGGTAAGAGAATGTTGTCGGCGGTTTCCCCGTGACAGGGACATCCGTCAAAGTAAAATCAAAAGCGGTGGCTGATAGTCAGCCACCGCTCTTTTTTTCAAAGAAGCAATTCTCTTCAGCCGCGTTTTGAAGCGGCGCTTTAAAAGTTTCTATCCGGCCCAGAACAGGACGACTGTTCCAAAAATGATTCGGTAAATTGCAAAGGGTGTGAATCCCCGGCGCCGCACCCAAGCCATGAACCAGGCCACGGCCGCGTACGCGACAATAAAGGACATGACAAATCCGATGGCCAGGACGATCCACCCATGGGCGTCGATGTGCGTGGTTCCGATGGGATTGTCATGACCCGGCAGCAGGGACTTTAGCAGGTCATAGCCCGTGGCGGCAACCATGGTCGGTATCGAGAGAAAGAAAGAGAATTCCAGCGCGGAGGCCCGAGACATCCCGGCCAGTTGGCCGGCCGCGATGGTGCACATGGAACGCGATGTGCCCGGAAATACCGCCGACAGGACCTGGCAGGCGCCGATCCATATGGCCTGTCCGAGGCCCATGGCCTCCATCCGCCAGGTGCGGATGCGCCCCTTCCCACCGGCCTCCGGTCCGGAAGCCTCGGCTGCCGCATTCCGGGCATCGACGATCCACATCACTATGCCGCCGGCAATCAGCGAACCTCCCATGATGGAGAGATTTTCGAGGTGCTTGCCGATGATTTTGGTCATCAGAAAAGCCGGAATGGCGGTGACGATGAAGGCCACCACCGTGAGGCCGAGGGGGTGCGTCAACCATGTGCGGTCACCTCTCTCGCCCCGGGGGAAGGTTCCCAGAAACGCCTTTATCTCGGCTCTGAAGTACACCGGGAGACATAGGATGGCGCCCAGCTGGATGACAATGGAGTACATCTTCCAATACCCCATGGTCAGATCGATATGCGCGAAAGCTTCAACGATACGAAGATGCGCGGTTGAGCTGACCGGAAGAAATTCCGTCAGCCCCTCCACAATGCCTAACAGACCGGACAGCAAGAAATCGTTCATGATTCGGTTCCCCTATTGGCCGAATGTGCCTCCCGGACATGTGCGGCCGTCATGATGGATGGTGCAACATATCCGGTAGGTTGAGGAGAACTGCAGCAAGAGTAAAAAAGGCGGCACCCGATATCAAGCGCCGCCTTTTTGTTTCTTTAAATCTTCTTGCCTATTTCCGTCCTGCGTACTCCGCATAGGTCATGGCCACGGTCCTGTAAATCAAGTGGGCCAGTTTCGAAAACGGCGCGTAGGCAAACAGCGACCAAACAAACATCAGGTGCAGAAAGTAAATAATGGCGGAAAGTCCGTAAAGACCGAAAAGCCGCGTGGATTCCGTCAGCAGGCCGGTGAGGCCCAAAAGCAGCACGAGCCCCAGCAGGGACCAGTCCCAGTAGCTGTTGATGCTGTCGGTTTTATCGAGCCGGTTTTTCATCAACAGAAAACCGCCCACCAGCAGGGCGACTCCGCTCACGTTGGCAATCCATTTGACCGGGCTGATCTGGGGGTAGGGCCCTTCGATATGAAGCACCCATTCGGCGATAAAAAAGCAGGCGGTGACGATGAAAAGGCCGATGAAACCGAAGAGAACCATCATGTGGGCGGTGGAGCGCTCCTTGTTCTCAGTGCACTCGGTGAACTTCTGGTGCTTGAAGATCGTGGGCACCACCCGGATCAGGGCCTGAATGAATCCGCCGGGATCAATGGTGGCCTTATCGGTTTTTCCCTCGGCCAGGGCATTGGCGTGAATGTCGGCCAGAAACCGTTTGAGCCCCAGGGCAAACACGATAATAGCAAACGTAAACGTGGGTATCATCATGATATCCACCATGTAGTTGTTGAAATAACTCGACTGCCAAATATGATCCGCCTCGGGGGCGAAGTTCATCCACCCCAAGCCGAACATGTTGAAAATAAGACCCAGGATGAGAATGATGGCCGCGGGCAGGAGCAGGAGAAGCGGCAGTTTCTTGGGATCTTGAACGGCCCGGGCCAGCGCCTTCGGAGTGGCGTATTCCGAAATCGTGTAGGCCCGAACGGCACCCAGCACGTCTCCGGGCTTTGCGCCCCGGGGGCATCGGGTGTTGCAGTCGCCGCAGTTGTGGCACAGCCAGATGTCGGCGTTTCCCACCAGTTTGTCCTTGAGCCCCCAGGAGGTGGCAATCATCTCCTTCCGGGGAAAGGGTTTGTTTTCCGGTGAAATCGGACAGGCCACGGAGCAGGTGGCGCACTGAAAGCACTTTTTCACATCCTGTCCGCCCAGGGCCTTCACCGACTCAATGAAACTGACATCAGGATCGGCAATATATGTTGGCATGGTCTACCTCCTCACGTAACCTAATTAGAAGCCTTTGAAGGGGTTGGGCCCCAGGTCTTCGATAACGTCCACAAAGTCGTTGATCATTTTCGGCAGCTTGTCGTACTCGTCGATGCCGACGGTGAACTGGGCCACCCGCTCATTCTCAAGGGCCAGGCTGGCCAGCGCATCCCCGATCTTCTTGATGCGGATGTCGGCCAGTTCGCTTCCCTTGACAAAATGGCACTGGTAATCGTCGCCGTGCTTACAGCCCAGGAGAAACACGCCGTCCATGCCCTGGGAGAGGGCGTCCTTGATCCAGATCACGTTCATGGATCCGAGGCAGCGAATGGGAATGAAGCGAACGTCGGCGGAGTAGGTCAGCCGGTTCAAGCCCGCGATATCCAGGGCCGGCAGGGCGTCGTTTTCACAGACGAGGCCGAGGATCCGCAGGGGCGGCTCGTCATAGTCGTCTGTCGACGGCACGCTGATGGCCTTCACCATGGAGCCGATGCTGTCGATATTGTAGTCCGCAAACCCAATGATCCGTTCGGGACAGGCACCCATACAGGTACCGCAACGCCGGCAGCGGGCCGGGTTCGGTTTGGGCGTTCCTTTTTCGTCGTCGTCCAGGGCGCCGAAGGGACACTCTTCCGTGCAGCGTTTGCACTGGGTGCAGCGTTGGAAGAAAAAGTCCGGGAAGGTCATGTCCCCGGAACGCGGGTGAACGGCAACCCCCCGATTGACGCTTTCAATGCACTGGACAGCCTTAAGGGCGGCACCGGTCGCATCTTCCACGGATTCTTCCACGGTCATGCTCCGGCGAATGGCGCCGGCGGCGTAAATGCCGGTGCGCTGGGTCTCATAGGGAAAGCAGATGTAGTTGGAGTCCACATAGCCGTTAAAGAGGCCGATATCCCGGAAAGCCGGTCCCTGCCGGTAGGCGAGGTTCACGACGGGTTCGTCCACAGTCGCCGGCACCATGCCGGCGGCCAGCACCACCAGGTCCGCCTTGATCTGCATTTTTTCGCCCAGAAGCGTATTTTCCGCTTCCACCACCAGGCCGTCGCCATTTTTGGAAACCTTGACGATTTCTCCCTTGGTCATGAAAATACCGGCGTCCTGCTGAAGGCTCTTGTAGAAGTTTTCGGTGAGTCCCGGTGTACGCATGTGCTGGTAGAAGATAAACGCCTTTCCGTCGGTATAGTCGTCGCGGACATATTTGGCCTGTTTCAGGGAGACCAGGCTGGTGACGGAACCTGCGTAGTCGAAATCGGTATCGCTGCCCTGACCCGGACTCTGGACGAAGACCACCGATTTGGCCGCCTTGCCGTCCGAAGGCCGGATTACCGCGCCCTTGGCCGCCATCTCCTCGAACTGCTGGTTGGTGACGACATCCGTGATCTCACCGTACCCGAGATGAGAAACAGCGTCCTTGTCCAGTTCCGCCGGCCGCCAGCCGGCCGCCAGCACCACGGCGCCGAATTTTTCGCCGCTGGGGTCGAATTTCAGGATGTCCACCTTTCCCTTGTTGTACTCCATGTACTTCTTGTGAAGGGCATCGGCATCCAGTTCCTTTCCGCTCGCATCCACCGTCATTTCGGCCGGAAGCGGGTAAGGAACGTCAAACTCGATTTTCTCTCCCGGCTTTTTGAGGGTCACCGTGAAATTTCCGGGCTCCCCGGCAATCCGTGCCACCACGGTTTCGGTTTTTACAGTGATCTTCTCATTTGCCGTCACCGCCTGGATTCGGGCCTCCACATCCGGCGAAATCAGGTTCTCATAGGGCGCTTTATTGGGAAGCTGTTTGCGCCAGTTTTTCGCCTTTCCGCCCAAAGCCGCTTCCTTTTCCACCAGGGTCACGTCATACCCCGCCAGGGCCGCATCCAGGGCCGCGGTCATGCCGGTAACGCCCCCGCCGATCACCAGAATCTTCCGGGACAGGGTTTCCACCTGGTAGGGCTCGGGGAGTTTGACTTTCTTTACCCGGGCCATCCCCATTTTAAGATAATCGTCGGCCAGCATCTGCAGCCGGTCGAAATGCTCCGAGCTGTCCTTTTGTTCTTCCGTGAGGGTCGGATATTCCGAGCGGGGATGGGACCAGACGACCTGTTCCCTCAGATCCACCCGGTCCACGATGCAGCCGTCGAACCGGAACACGTCGAAATTCACCCGGCGGGAGCAGGCGGCAAGCACCAGCGTATTGACGCCCTCATCGGCGATATCCTTTTTCAGAAGATCGCATCCCTCTTTTCCGCAGAGTATGGGATGGTTTTTGACGATGCCGATACCCTCCTCGCCGGCTGTTGCCGCCAGCGCCTCGATATCCAGGGCATCTCCGATACCGCATCCCGTACAAATATAGACACCATATTTTTTATCCATGGATAACCTCCTACCTCCTCACCAGGGTTTGAATGGCCTTGAGCGCCATGCCGGTGGCATTCTGGTTTGATGAAACCACGTCGGCCGGTTTGTTGGCGCAACCGGCGGCAAACATCCCGCCCTTTTCAAAGTCGTTGATGATAAACCCGTCCTCGCTGAAAGCAAGATCCGCCGGGAGTTTGCCGATGGCGGCCGTGGGCTGCATGCCCGTGGCCAGCACCGCCAGGTCCACGGCCTGGTTTATCTTCTCTCCGGTCACCGCATTTTCCGCCGTCACGGTGATGGCGCCGGTGGCATCCGCCGAAACGTCTGCCACTTTGCCCTTGATGAAAAAGATGTTTTCATCCGCTTTGATCTGCTGATAAAATTTTTCATAGCGCTGACCCGGAGCCCTCAGATCAATGTAGAAAATATAAATTTTGGCGTCCGGGTACTGCTCTCTCACGTAAGTGGCCTGCTTCAGGGAGGCCATGCAGCAGATGTAGGAGCAGTAGGGAAGATGATTTTCGTCTCTTGATCCGGCACATTGGACAAAAGCGACGCTCTCCGGGGCCTTTCCGTCAGACGGTCTGAGAATACTGCCGCTGGTGGGTCCGTTGGGAGCGGCCAGACGTTCCATCATCATGTTGGTGATAATGTTGGGATAGACGCCGAAGCCCAGGTTGTCCAGCTTTTTGGCATCGTAGGGCTGCCAGCCGGTGGCCCAGATAACGGCGCCGACATTGAGGGTCAGAGATTTCTCGGCCATGTTGAGATCCACGGCGCCGTATTTACAAGCCTCCGCGCATTTGACCGCATCCGGCGTTCCGATGATTTCGGGGGAGATCACGAACCGTGACGGAAACGCCATTTCAAACGGCAGATAGGCCGCGTTGATCTTCTTCATGCCGAAGTCAAAAACGGAGTCGATTTCGGTTTCACAGGCCTCCGCACAATCACCGCAGCACGTGCAGTTTTCATTCACGTACCGCGGGCTCAACTTCACCATGGCCGTGTAGTTTCCGGGGGTCCCGTCCACTTTTTCCACCTGAGCCATTGTCAGTACCTTGATCCGCGGGTTGTCCTTGATTCTTCTGAAATTGATCTCCAGTCCGCAGGTCGGGGGGCAGAGTTTCGGGAAGTACTGCTTCAATTGCGCCACGCGCCCGCCCAGGTACGGGTTTTTCTCCACCAAAAACACGTCGTACCCCACTTCGGCCGCTTCCAGGGCTGCCGTGAGTCCGCTGATCCCGCCGCCGACAACCAGTATACTTCCGCTTACGGGGGCTCCATTGTTTTCTGTCATGCCAATCCTCCATGCCAAGATCCATGGCCTTAAGCCACAGACTCGTTATGAATCGCCGTTTGTCTTCAATCACGCTTTCAGGGCGGCGCCGTTGCGCCGTACCTCCGGTATGATTGAAAAGGCCTGTTGATAATCGCCTCCACCCGTTGGGCTGTCCAGCCCTTCAGGCAATATCCTTTTTCGTTTACAGTTTTCGAATTCAGCTTTTTGTTGTCGGCCCAGCCGGCATTTTGATTTAAAAGCCGAATACGAAAGATGTAACCTCCCATGCCCTTTCAGCCCTTTGTTGAAGCATGAGGATGTTGCCCGGCAGTACTTTTTTGAGACCACCCACATGTAAAAGGATGCCCCCCGGGCGCTAAATAACGCCGGGAGGCATCTTCTGAAACAGGAAGGGGCGCCAAAAAGGCGCCCCCGGATGCTCATTAATCAGGGATAATCTTGATGTAGTCTTTCTTAAAGGTATCCCATTTCTTCTCTTTCGGATCGTACTTGGAGTTCACGAAGCAGAACCAGTTCTCATCGTCCTGTCCGGGATAATCCGCCTGATAGTAGAATCCGGGATAGCGGGTCTCTTTCCGGAACTGGATGTGACGCAGATGCGCTTCAACAGTCCAGATACGATGATAGATTTCCCAAGCCCTCATGAGTTCGTGCAGATCGCCGGCGGCCATCTTTTCACAGTCCTCGCGCATGACCTGCAGGAGATCCATCACCATCTCCAGAGACTTGCTGCTGGTCTGGTAATAGGTGGCGGTACCGGCACCGTACTCATGGGTGGCTTTCATGAGCCGATACATCATCCCGTTGGGTTTGATGTAGTTGGGGTTGATGTCGATGGCGGTGGTGTAGTTGGCGTGATCCAGGAAAACGCGAACCGGTTTGTATACCAAGTCCACCAACGCTTCCTTGCTCTGGCTCAGGGCCGGGGCAAAGTCCGCGTGATCCTTTGCATAGCGGACCATCTGCTTGGCGGCGAGTCGGCCTTCGGCATGGGAGCCGGAGGAGAACTTGTGGCCGGAGCAGCCTACGCCGTCGCCGGCAGTGAACAGACCGTTGACCGTGGTCATCCGGTTGTAGATCTTTCCGTTGTCTGCTTTAATCTTGTATGAATCCGGTACCCAGTCAAAGTCCGGACCGCTGGTCCACAGGCCGCAGCAACCGGAGTGGGAGCCCAGCAGATACGGCTCGGTGGGCATAACTTCGGAATTCTTCTTTTCCGGCTCGCAGTCCTGGGCGCACCACAGGTTGGCCTGGCCGCAAGTCATGTCCAGGAAATCTTCCCAGGCTTCGGACTCCAGATGTTTGAGCTCTTTCTTGTCCATGGTCTCGCCGAGCGCGGCCAGGGCGCTCACGGTATCCATGATGATGGGACCGCGGCCTTCTTTCATCTCGAAGAGCATCAGGTGGTTACGCAGACAGGTCGGCGTAATGGCAGCCGTTCCGTACGGAGCGTATTTTTCGAGCTCTTTCTTGGCCGCATCGGAAGCGGCGTAGTTTTCGCCCAGACCGTTAAGGGTTTTGGCCTTGAACAGCAGGAACCATGCGCCCACGGGGCCGTAACCGTCCTTGAAGCGGGATGGGGTGAAACGGTTTTCCATCATGGAGAGTTCGGCACCGACCTTCATGCACATGGTATAGGTGGAACCGGCGTTCCATACCGGATACCAGGCGCGGCCTTTACCTTCACCCACCGAACGCGGCTGATAAATATTCACCGCGCCGCCGCAGGCAACCATCATGGTTTTGCATTTGATGATGTAGACTTTGTTTTCACGAACCGAGAAACCGACGGCGCCGGCGATCTGGTTCTCTTTGTTGGCGTCCAGCAGCAGCTCGACGATGAAGACTCTCTCGAGAACGTTTTCTTCGCCGATGGCTTTTTTGGCGGCTTCGGCGACGATCCGTTTGTAGGATTCGCCGTTGATCATGATCTGCCATTTACCGGTACGAACCGGTTTGGCGCCGGATTTCAGGGTTCCCATCGCCTGACCCTTTTTTCCGTCCATGTTTTTTCCATCTTCGGCCTTTTTCCAGACCGGCAGGCCCCATTCTTCGAAAAGATAAACGGAATCGTCAACGTGGCAACCCAGATCGAAGATAAGGTCTTCTCGGACGAGACCCATCAGGTCGTTTCGAACCATGCGGACATAGTCATCCGGCGAGTTATCGCCGATGTAAGTGTTAATGGCGGAGAGACCCTGTGCAACCGCACCACTTCGCTCCATGGCAGCCTTGTCCACCAGAAGCACGCTCTGATCGTCACCGAGCCATTTCTTGATTTCAAATGCCGCACCGCAGGCTGCCATACCACCGCCTACAATCAAAATATCAACTTCTCGCTCCTCGACTTCAGGATCGCGAACAGCTTTGAGTTCTCCCAACGGTTTATTTGGTAATGCCATATCATTTCCTCCTTACCTGAAATAAGTAAGCACGCTTATTAAAGTTTCTTCTGTGGTTGATCTTGAACGCACCAGGCATGATTAAACAAGGGCCTGGGGTTTCGGCAATTGGAACCCATCGGCCTCTTCCGTGGACAGATAGGGGCTCTCAAGGTCTTTGCCTTTCAAGTCGTCATAGGAATTCGCCGCACCCTCGGGGGTGGTACGGATGGGGAACTTAAAGCGTTTAATTAGGCCATTTCTGAATTTGCAGGTCCACATAACATCTTCGGTACCCAGCATCGGCATGATGCTGCTTCCCAGTGGCACAAAGTCGGAATATCCTCTTACTTCGATGGCCTGGGTGGGGCAGATTTTTACGCAGGAAAAACATTCCCAGCACTGATCCGGCTCCTGGTTGTAAGCCTTCATTGCGTTGGGGTCCAATACCATCAGGTCGTTCGGGCAAATGTACATACAGGCAGTCTTATCGCCACCTTTACAACCGTCACATTTCTCATTGATGACAAAACTTGGCATTTACGATACCTCCTCATGGTTGTTCGTAATCGGTTCTATAAAAACACTTGTCTATAAACATGGTTTAAAAGCGTATGTAAGCGACACCTCCCTTCTCTGTCTTTTATATAATGTTTGAATCCATCCTTAACTGTAGATCTCCTGTTTTTCAGCCAGCCAAACGGCTGTTCAAGTACCTGTTTCGGTGTTGGCCCGAAAGCGTCTGAAGATGAAAAAAATCCTTAAAAAGCAGGACGATAGAAAATTTTCCACCAAAGGATACCAGATATCACCCAGTCTGAATCTTGTCAACATTTTTTGTTGATCGAGTCCCTGTAAAAAGCGTTGAAAACCAAAGCAGGAAAATACAAAAACAATATATAGGTGTCGGTATATGTATTCATACCATATGTAGTAATTTCACGATTGATGAAAACGGGGAACTTCAGAAGAGACCCTCTAGGCGGCGACATATGGAAAGACTATCTAAAAAAACACAAAAGCCTCGCTTATTCAGAAGGTTATATCATCTCTCGTTCCATGTTTATCACCTGCACCTCCAAATCGGCGGGAGGTATTAAATTAATGAATCTTATTCAGTTATTTTTGGGCCCTTCTGTCCGTGCCGGATTATGGTTGACTTCCCCCCGGAACATGCTACCTGAAAAAGTTGCGGTCTGTCGCCAACAGGTGTTCTCAACTCTATTTTCAAGGATGCACCCTTATGAATCTCAATGGAAAGGTCGCCCTGGTACTCGGCGCCGTCAAAGGCATTGGAAAGGCCATCGCCCTCGATTTGGCCAAACAGGGCGTTTCTACGGCCCTGACGTATTACGATTGGGAAGAGTCATTGAAATCTCTCCGATCGGATATGAGCGACACCGGGACGCCGCATTTGATCCATCGGATTAATCTTCTGGAAACGGGGGAAATAAATGGCCTTGTGGATGCGGTGATGACGCGCTTCGGGAGGCTGGACATCCTGATCAATAACATTGAGCGGGGTGGATGGCCGGTGGTTCATGGGCCATATATAAAGGATCAATGGGATCTGGAACTGGCAACCACGCTTCGGGCAAAACGGTGGGTGTTCGATGCCGCATTGCCGCATTTGAAGAAAACGGGAAATGGGGCTGTCATCAACATTTCTTCCATTTCCGCTCTGGTGGGCCGAACAGGTCCTGCGCGGTTTGTGTTCAATGACGGCTATGCGGCGGCCAACCGCGGGATTTCTCTTCTGACGGAAACCTGGGCGCGCCTGGGGGCGCCGGAGGTTCGGGTCAACGAACTCATGCTGGGGTTTTTTGAAACACGTCACGGGGAAAAAACCCGGGGATGGGGGCTTCTCACGGAAGATCAGAAAAAGGCGCTAATGGATCACACACTTCTGCAGCGCACCGGCCGGACAGAGGATGTTGTAAGGGCGATTCGGTTTCTTATCTCGGACGCGCCCTTTATGACCGGCAGCGTGCTCCGGCTGGACGGCGGCTACGTTCTGGGGGGCGAAGAAACCGGTCCCATGCCGAAGGGCGTGGTATAAAGCTGGGAGGCTGGGATGCTGTAATTTTACGAAGTTGGTTTTTGTTTTAGCTTCCAAGCCTTCTGGCCTCCCAGCATCCCAGCCTATACAACATACAACACATTCTCCTTCTTCTCCGGATCGAAATAGGTGATCCGGGTGTCATAGCTCTTGAGATCCACATGGAGCGTGGCCTGGAGCGAATCTTTCTGCCACATCATGGCCAACCGGTGCTCGGACTCGGCTTCTTCAACAAAAAATTCACCGTCGAACACCGGATAGCGGTTTCTAAACTCCATCAGGCGCATAAGGCGCCGGACCACCGGCTTCTGGACCGCCGCTTCAATTTCTTCCAGGCTGTAATTGTGGCGGTTGATGTTACGACCGTTTTTGGTCAGCTCCACCAGATCGATATCGTTTTGTCCCGCGAGAAGCCCCACATAGTAAACCTGGGGAATTCCAGGGGTAAAAAACTGTATCGCCCGGGCCGCCAGATAGGATTTGTCGTTTTCTTCCAGGGCGGAATAATAGGTGCAGTTTACCTGGTAGACATCCAGGTTCTGGTATTCCGGACCGGAGTATATCCGTTTGATGTTGGAGCCTTTCTCATAAAGACCATTGAGGGTTTTATCGATTTCTGCCTGACTCATCAGGCCTGCCACATCCACGACACCGATGCCGTCGTGGGTATCCAGTGTCGTGATCTGCCGTCGGGGACATTTTTTCAGCCACGCCACCAGTCTGCGGCTCGTATGGTGATAAAGTGTGTGCATCACCAGCATGGGAAGCGCAAAGTCATAGACCCAGTAGCCCTTTTCCGCCAGGCGCAACTGATAGCTGTGGTGCTCATGAACCTCCGGCAGAATTTCCGTGTCAAAAGGCGCCACAAAGTTCTTGAGCCATTCCAGAAGTTCCCAGACTTCCGGCTCCAGGAAAAAGCAGTTGGTACCGATCTTAACGGTGGTGTAGGCAAAGGCGTCCATCCGGATCATCTTGACGTTGTTTCTCGCCAGCTTAATCAGGTAGTTGCGCATGATCTGGCGGGTTTTGGGGGAGTTCCAGTCCAGATCGATCTGCTCATATTCGAAGGTGCACCAGATTTTTTCCTTGGATCCATCGGGCCGTTCGATGACCGTGTATGGATGCCTCGGCTTCCGGCTGTAGACCTTTGCAAGATCTTCATCTGAAATGTTGCCGTCGGGACTCAGCTTGTGAAAGGTAAGGAACATGTCGGCATATTCACTCTCCGTCCCCTTATCGAGATAATCCTGAAAAAAAACGGATTGTCTGGAAATATGATTGACCATGAAATCGATGATAAGATCAAAATCCCGGCTGATGGCCGCCACATCTTGCCATGTGCCGAACACCGGATCCACCTCATCATAGGTAATGGGTGAAAACCCTCGATCCGCCGAAGAGGGATAAAACGGCAGCAGGTGGACACCGCCGACCATTCCCCGAAAATACCTTCGCAGCACATAGTGCAATTCCAGCAGATTTTGCCCCAGACTGTCCGGATAGGTGATAAGCTGTACCTGGTTTCGAAGACTCATGGCTCTCCTCGTGTTGCTTTTTCAATAAACCGGTATTTTTCAATGGCCTCAAGAATACCGCCGGCGCAGAACCGGCTTGAAAAGAAAACGTTTTTATTTCCTTTCAGCCTCTCAAGTTCCGGGCTGTAGTTACCGACCACGGCCGCCAGGGGCTCACCCCGAAGCATTTCTTCGTCGTTACCGGAGTCGCCGCAAACCAGAAAATTTCCCAAGGGGATGTCCCATTTGTAGCTCAGGTATCGGATCGCCTTTCCCTTGGATGCCCGGTAAGGAAGAATGTCCAGGTATTCTTCATGGGAATAAATCAACTGGTAGCGGCATTTGTTTTCCAGAAGCAGATTGTGAATCATTGCCAGCCGGTCCTTTCCGGGTGCCATATGGTAACTGATTTTGAACGGCCGCTGAGTGGTCTCCTCCTGGTATTCGAGGAAATCAAACCGGCTGAGAAGCCGAAATATTTTTTCCCGGTCCCACTTGCTGGCGATATGAGTGCTCCATCCCTTTCCGGGATAGCGCTCCCGGCCGTAGTAAATCTCCACCCCCACCGAGGAGATAATGATATCCGGCTGCGGAATGTCATGCGCTTTCAGCGCCTGCTCGATGGAGGCGATCGTTCTGCCGCTGGCCACACCGAAACCGATGTGCTGCCGATGGCGGGAAAGCAGCCGCACAAGCTCCGGCAGATGTTCGTTGTTCTCCCCGATAAGCGTGTTGTCGATATCCGAAATAATAAAATAGTTCAGCTTTGCGAGTCTGCGACCAATGGCATCTAATGGGGCTGCCGCCGCCATATCGTCTGTGGACACTCCCTGGGACAGAATCGTCTCCAGCGCTTCCGCATATCGCTGGGCGTGACGAATCCATGTATAATGCTGTCGCACATTCCGGATTCCGTTTTTGGAATAACGCTCCCATGTGCTGCCGTTTGAAATGATTTCCTTCACCACCGAGGCGATGCCCTTTGTATCCGCTGGATCCACCAGCTCGCCGTTCTTGCAGTTGGCCAGAATGTCCCGGGGCCCGCCGTCATTGGTGGCCACGACCGGAACACCTGTGGCCGAAGCCTCCAGCAGGGTCAGTCCGAAAGGCTCCGTATGTGCGGGATTCACAAAAACACCCTTTTTGCGGGCCGTGATGCGATACAGTTCCGGGACCTCAAGTTCAAAATCATGTCGCTTGGGGATGGCCATTTTTCCGTAAAGGTCGTAGGTGTCCATCATCAGCAGCATCTCGGTCAGAACTTCCCGTTCATTTTCTCCCATCTGGCGGATGTCTTTTCGAATTCCCGCGAAAATCGCCAGATTGGCCATGGCCTGAAGCTGAAGGTCCTCGCCGAAAGCCCGCACCAGTCCGCTGATGTTTTTTCGCTTGTCCGGCCGGCACAGGGCGAGAATCAGCGGTTTATCCGGATGTATGAAAAACCGATCCAATTCCTGAAGCACCTTGGCCTGGGCATACCGCGCATCTTCGGCCCGTTCGTTTTCCGATAATATATCATGATAAAACGGATAAAACTTCTCCATATCAAGTCCCGGAGGAATCACCCGGTACAGGGGCACGGAATGGTTTCTGTACAATCCGTACTGTTCTTCCTTTTCCTGACGGGTGCTCGTGATCACGATGTCGGCGGCTTTGAGAACATCTTCCTCGGCATGGATCCGGCGATTCATATTCAGTTTTTTTTCGATTTCCTCTTCCCCCATGCCGTCCGCAAGCATTTTCTGTTTTTTGACCCGACCGAGGGAATGCCCCGTAAAGACAAAGGGGATACCGAAAATCCCGGATAGTTCCCTTGCCACGTATCCGCCATCCGCATAGTGGCCGTGAACCACATCGGGAATCGCGTTTTCGCGCTTGATGAATTTAATGGTGCCGTCGATAAATTCGTCCAGGCTGTTCCACAAAAGTTCCTTTCGAAGATATCTGCTTCCTCCGCAGCGGATACGGACAATACGGAATTTGTCGTTCACTGTTTCGATGTGCTTCCCGTAATCGCCGGAAACAGCTCGGTCCGATACCAGCCGGGTAAACAGATCCACTCGCCTGACCACATCCATCGACGAAAGCGCCTTTCCGAGGTCCAGTACGTAGTTAATCTGCCCTCCGGTATCGGCATCCCGGCCCAGCTCCAGATTCTCGGAACGAAGCAGCCCGTGAATACTGAACATCTGTATGTACCTGCCGCTGTTCATCCGTGTTTTCTCCTGAATTCCTCATAAAATTTGTCGTTTTCGGGAATGGCCCCGCTGATTGTACATATCCGAGCGGAAAACCGGGTCGCTTCGGCAGCCATGGCTTCCGGCGGTAGCCCGTCAAGAATACCGGCCGCCAGCATGGCTGCATAGCCGTCCCCGGCGCCGACGGTGTCCTCCACCCGAATACCGGTTGCCGGTGCACTTGGATAGCGACGATGGTTCATGTAAAGACAGCTTCCTGCCGCTCCCCGAGTCAAGGCCACAATGGAAATATCGAATTTTTTCATCAACGTCTCCACCAACGGATCCCCCTCCCCCGGAACCTCCAGAAGATTTGCCGATGCCGTCAGTTCTTCGTCGCTGAGCTTCAGAACGTCCGCCCGCGCAAGGGAGGTTTCAATAATCTCCCGTTTCCGGCAGCCCTCCCGAAGATTCATGTCATAAAAAAGCCGGGTTGGTTTTTTCCGCCGGTTCAGAATCGAATGCAGATTTCGAAAACCGGTCTCGGTACGCTGAATCAGCGAGCCGAAGTAAATCAGGTCCGGAGCACTTTCAACCAGGGCCGTCACATGTTCCTCCGGGGCTATGAAATCGTAAGCGACGTTGGAAACTATGTGAAAGCTCGGGCTACCGGTCTCATCCAGGGTCACCTGGACCCGTCCGGTGTCATGCTGCGAATCGATCCCGATATCTTCAGGGAGAAAGCCTGCGTCCACGATGCGCTTGCAGATCGCATCCCCGGCTTCATCCCGGCCGACCTTCGATAGAAATCGAATGGGAAACCCTATTTTTTTCAGATGATAGGCAAAATTGAAGGGGGCGCCGCCCAGACGCCTCCCGTCTGGGAACATGTCGTAGAGAATTTCACCGATGCTCAGTATCATTTTCTGTCCCGTTGATGGGCAAGGTGCGATTACCGTCCTTTCAGCTTGATGATGGGTGTCTGGATTCCCCATAGAAAGAGCCCGACCCAGGCAAAACCGAGCTTCATCAACGCCGTATCGTCCGATTGCACCTTTTTGACGGTGACCGGTTTGACATGGTAGCGCTTGAGAAAACTGCTTCCGAAGACAAACTCCCTGAACCGGTCCAGGTTGTAAGTTGCCATGAAGACCATTTTCGCCCGGGGCCCCGCAGGACCTTCGCCCCTCCAGGGATCGACGGTAAAACGCTGTTTCAGCTCCGCCCACCGGATGGTCATCTCATGGTGTACAGCCGCCTGCTGGTCATCGCTCCAGGATGACAAGGTCCAGGGGACGGTTTCAAATTGCCCCTGGCAGAATTCGGGGGGCCTGAAAAAAGAAACCCGCTCCGCCACCTTTCCGGATGAATCAAACAATACCCCGTGCTCCACCGGAAAACTTCGGCAGGTATCCGGACGGTCCGGGTACACCCGGCACCCCGCATCGGACAGAAACGGGCAGGTCTTTTCAGCGGTGTCCGCCATGCGAAGCAGCACCTCGGGAAAAAAATTTCCCTCCCGAAGCACCACGTCCACGTGCTGTTCGAGAAAGACATCGGAACTGAGGTTCAACCGGTTTTTCAGCCGGAGCACGTCGTAGGGATATAAAAACAGGTTTAAATTGCGACAGCACCGGTTGAAACAGGACAACCCCGAATGGCATTTGAAATGAAAAGTATCCGTCTCGCCGACCCGCCGGCCTCGCAACCTGTCTATCTTTTCAGTATCAATACTTTTCATCGGTGGAAGCTTCCTGTAGATGGTTCTTTATTCAGCATTGTTTCCACCATCTGTGAAACCGTCATTTTTATCCGATCGTAATTGCCCAGGGCCGCTCTGACTTCTCGCTCCAGCCTTGACAATTCCCAGTAAAACCCGCTCCGATCAAAGGGAATGTAAGCTGTTTCCCCGGCCGCTGCCTCAAAGGCCGCACATCCGGGTCCATAGTGGACGGATCCGTCCGGGCGGCGAAGTTCGTGGGCAATGCCGTGAAGCCGGCAGATCATGGGCCGATAGGCATACAGCATGCATTTCCCGTCTTGGTTCAGAGGGCAGAAAAGCCCTGTACCCGTCTGTGCCGACACCTTTTGTGCCGAAAGAAGAAGGTCCTCTCGCACTTCCCGGGAAAGCTCCTGAACCCCGGCCTTTAAATAAAGGTATTCCACCCATGTGTGGTGATAAAAGGTCGTTCGACAGCAACTCTCCTCACACCCCTGGCAATGAAACCCGTATCGATCCGCGACCTCCTGATAGCTGCGATCCATGCGCGCATAGAGATCTTTCAGTCTGTTTATAAAGGGCGTCAGGCGCTCTTCGTCTTTCAATTCCATTGAAGCAGCTCCTTTTCCAGCGGAGCGGGAAAAAAAATCCGCTCATACAGGTTCAGAGCACGCTGGTCGGTCATGCTGGCAATACAATCACACACGACCTGCTCCCGGGGGCTTCCATCCATGTGGCACTGGTCCATTTCCATCTCCGAGAGCTCCGTTTGAAGCAGGTCCGCGTGTGTCAGGAAATAATAGTATAGCTCCGACAGGATCTTCTTGGCCTTTACAAAGGCGGTGTGTACCCGGGATGCACGATAGACTTTCATGTATAAGAATTTGCGAAGTGTGATCATGGCGTCATACATGGGATCGCTCATTCGAAACTCAAGCATCCCGTCCCGCTCATCACTGGTATATATAAGGTCGCTGATCATCCGGGTGGCCCGTTCCGAATGAGTTTCTCCGATGATATTTAAACATTCTTCCGGTACATCGTCCAGGGTGATGATCCGGCTTCGAACGGCATCGTCCAGATCGTGGTTCAGGTATGCCATGATATCGGCAAATCGAACCACCCGTCCCTCCATGGTATGGGGCAGCTTCTCGGGGTCCTCCGGCATGATTTTGCCATACCCCTTGGAATGCTTTAAAATTCCGTCCCGCACCTCATTCGAGAGGTTAAGCCCCCGGCCGTTGTTTTCAAGCAGGTCCACCACCCGAAGGCTCTGGGCCTGATGGGTGAAATTGCGTGAAAAAATTTCCTTTAAAACCGTCTCGCCGCTGTGTCCGAAGGGGGTGTGGCCCAAATCGTGTCCAAGGGCGATGGCTTCGGCAAGATCTTCATTCAGGCGCAGGGCCCGGGAGATGGCCCGGGAGATTTCCGCAACCTCCAGGGTATGGGTCAGTCGGGTCCGGTAGTGGTCGGACAGGCCAAGGGGGGTTAAAAACACCTGGGTCTTATGTTTCAGGCGGCGAAAGGCGTTTGAATAGACAATGCGATCCCGATCTCTTTGGAACGGCGTTCGAATAGGGCATTCCGGCTCCTTCCGCGGGCGTCCGGAAGAGGCTGCGCTTAAGCAGCCTTGAGGTGAGAGAAAACTTTTTTCCCTGACTTGAAATTTTTCCCGAATAGAGGTCATGACCTGATCGTTTACCACTCCCGGCTTTTGACTTTTCTCTGAAAGCCTATTAATGTTTTCACAGAAACAACCACTTGTAAAGAGGGCGGACAGAGATCATGGCCGGTCATCATTTCGTTTTCGGTGAACTGATCGATTTTCTCACCGGAAAAACCATTGAAGACACCCACGATGAACGCCTTCGCCAGGAGGTGGCCAGGAGACTGGTACTTCAAAAAGGTTACGCCAAGGAGAGTATTCTACCTGGAGAAAAAATTATCGTCTCATGCGGTGAGAATCGGGCGCAGGTGCCCCTTGATTTCCGAATTCTGATTCACCACAGAACGGCGATGATCGTCAAGTACGGCCCCGGTTCGATTCTGACCCGCCGCCGATCCGCCCTGGCACTCTCCAGGCTGTCCGCCCCCTATCAAGTGCCGGTGGTGGTGGTCACCAACGGCCGGAATGCGGAGGTGCTCTCCGGAGATTCCGGCCGGTGTCTGGGAGAGGGGCTTGACGCCATTCCTTCCCGGAGCGAGCTGACGCACCTGATTTCCGTTGCAACATGGAAGCCGTTGACCGAAAAGCAGATTGAGATGGAATCCAGAATCCTTTATGCCTACGAAATAGACGATGCCTGCCCATGCGACGATACGATTTGCAAGCTTTAGATGAACGCTTCATGCGAGAGGCCTTGTCTCTTGCCGAAGGCGCCCTTTCGGCCGGTGAGTTTCCGGTGGGTTGCGTATTTGTTTATGAAAATAAGGTGGTGGCCCGGGGATCTCGAATTGGAAGTGCCGGCACAGACATCAATGAAATCGATCACGCCGAAATCCAGGCCCTTCGGGAGTTTTACCGGCTGCCGGCTGAATGCGATCCCGGGAAAACATCCGTATACTGTACGCTGGAGCCGTGCCTGATGTGTTTCGGCGCACTGGTGATCGCCGGGGTCGGAAAAATCGTATACGCCTATGAGGATGCCATGGGGGGCGGCACCGGGTGCCGGTTGCACCTCCTCACGCCGCTGTACCATAATCGGCGACCCGAAGTGGTTGGTCCTGTGATGCGGGATGAAAGCCTTGCCCTCTTTCAGGCTTTTTTCAATAACCCGGATACCACCTATTTAAAAAGAAGCGGGCTCGCTGAATACACGTTGAAGCAAACCATCGGAAAACCCCCTCGACCGGCCCTCGGCGGCTGAGTAGAAACCGGTGAAAAAGTCCTGCGATGGTGCGAACATTCTAAAATTTTATTGTTTTTTTTTCTTGCAATTACCGATGTTATTGTATAATGCAATCATCTATTTGGTCGAAAGGGTCGCCTTCTATCCGTCACGAAATTAGGCAGGGGAAATCGGTGGTGATTCCCGGTGCCGACGCAGCGGAAGGCAAAATATTAATCTATGAATCCAGGAGGTAAGAGCATAGCTATATCAAAAGGAAATCAACGGCAGGGAAAATCCAACCGCGTTAATATCAACCAGCTCATTCGCGCCAAAGAGGTCAGGGTCATTGATCCCGACGGAGGCCAGGTCGGTGTCATTCCACTCCGTCAGGCCTTGGAAAAGGCGGCAGAGTTTGGCCTTGATTTGGTTGAGGTATCGCCCAATGCAGACCCACCGGTCTGCAAAATTATGGATTACGGCCGCTATAAATACGAACAGACGAAAAAACAGCAGGAAGCCAAAAAGAAACAGTCGTCGTTTCAGGTAAAGGAAATCAAGGTCCGACCGAAAACCGGAGACCATGATCTTCAGGTCAAAATCGGCCATATCAGGAAGTTTATTGAGAAACAGGACAAGGTAAAAGTCACCGTTGTTTTTCGTGGAAGGGAAATCAGCCTCTCCGAGATGGCAAAGGACCAGCTTCGGATCATCGTGGCAGAAACCGAAGATATCGCTGCAATAGAGCAGCCTCCAAAATTTGAGGGCAGAACCATGGTCATGATTCTTGCCCCGAAGTGAGAATCGGCTGAACGCTGTTTTTTTTCAGCAAAGACTCAGTATGTAAGTATGAATATCGGGAGGCGCAGGGGCGCCCCCGCTTGAGGCGTGAACGTCTTCATACCGACGGTTCACGCCATCTATTTTATTTAGAGGAGAAAAAGGGATGCCAAAGATTAAAACAAATCGGGCTGCCGCAAAAAGGTTCAAAAAGACGGGCTCCGGGAAATACAAGTTTTCAAAATCCCATGGAAGCCACATTTTAACCAAGAAGACCACCAAACGAAAACGCTCTCTGCGCAAACCGCAGGTGGCGGACAAAACCAACATGAGAGAACTCCGGCTTCTTTTGCCAAACGGATAATTTTTGAAGGAGAAACACCATGAGAGTTAAAAGAGGCTTTAAGGCCAGAAGAAGAAGAAACAAGGTGCTCAAGCTGGCCAAAGGGTATCGCGGCGGGCACAGTAAACTCATCCGTACCGCCATGGACACGGTGGACAGGGCGCTGACCTATGCCTACCGTGACCGTCGTCAGCGCAAACGGGATTTTCGAACCCTCTGGATTGCACGCATCAACGCCGCCTCCAGAATGAACGACCTGTCTTACAGCAAGTTCATTCACGGACTCAAGCTGGCCAATATCGGCCTGGACCGGAAAGTTCTTGCAGAACTGGCCGTTTCGGATCCCCAGGGCTTTTCCCAGATCGCTCGTATGGCCGCTCAGCAGCTGTAGCCCAAACATCCGGAGATGGTTTTGATTCAGTCCATTGAACAGATAAAACAAGATGCGTTTTCCGAATTGGAAAATGCCGCTGATCCGGACGCCGTTCAGGCCGTATCCGTTAAATATCTGGGGCGGAAGGGACTGGTTACCCAGTTTCTGCGATCCATCTCGTCGCTTCCGGACAAAGAGCGTCCCCTGGCCGGGCAGCAGGCGAACCAGGTGAAGCAGGCACTGGAAGCGGCTGTCGGCGAAGCCCTGACCGCCTTTGAAACCGGCATGCTGGATTCGGAAGGCATCGATGTGTCGCTTCCCGGAAGGCCTGTCCCCCAGGGCGCATTGCATCCGATCACCCTGGTGACCCGGGAAGTGTGTGATATTTTTTCGCGCCTCGGATTCGAGGTCATGGAAGGCCCCGAAGTCGAGCTCGATTATTACAACTTCGAGGCGCTGAATCTTCCGAAACATCACCCGGCCCGGGATATGCAGGACACGTTTTATGTCTCCGACAACATTGTCTTGCGGACACACACATCCCCTGTCCAGATCCGGACCATGGAACAGCAGACGCCGCCGGTTCGGATTATCGCTCCGGGAAAAGTCTATCGTTGCGACTCGGATCTGACCCACACACCCATGTTCCACCAGATTGAAGGTCTCGTGGTGGGAGAAAACATTTCCTTCGGTGATCTCAAAGGCATCCTGACGACGTTTGTTCACCAGATCTTCGACGAGAAAACCGCTCTGAAGTTCCGGCCCAGCTTCTTCCCGTTCACCGAACCGAGTGCCGAGGTCGATATTCTCTGTGTCATGTGCCGGGGGAAGGGATGCAGGGTCTGTTCCCAGACCGGGTGGATCGAGGTTCTCGGCGCCGGCATGGTTCATCCGGCTGTGTTCGAAAACGTCGGCTACGACACGTCCCGGGTCACCGGATTCGCATTTGGGGTGGGGATCGAGCGCATTGCGATGCTGAAATACGGCATTGATGATCTTCGCCTTTTCTTTGAAAACGACATGAGGCTTCTTGGACAATTCGTCTCCAATTAGCTGTACAGGCCCGCCTCCCTTATCTGTTATAACATTTTGATAACATTGATTAATGATGCGTTGTTTTTGAGGTACGACAGACATGAAGGTTAGCTTAAGCTGGTTAAAGGACTATGTTTCCATAACGCTCGAGCCCAAAGCCCTGGCCGACGCCCTGACCATGGCCGGTCTGGAAGTTGAAGCCATGTGGGACCGCTACGATTACCTCGGTAAGTTCAAGGTGTGCCGGGTTCTGGATGTGCAGCGCCACCCCAATGCAGATAAACTGAGCTGTTGCCGGGTGGATATCGGTGAAAAAACCGCAAGTGTCGTCTGCGGTGCTCCGAATGTTCGAAAAGGCATGCTGGCGCCCCTGGCCCTTCCCGGCGCCGTCCTCCCCAGTGGGATGGAAATCAAGAAAAGCACCATTCGCGGCGAGGTTTCAGAGGGCATGTTGTGCAGCGCCGCGGAGCTTGCCCTGGACTCGGACGCTTCCGGTCTTATGGAGCTCCCGGAAGATGCCCCTGTCGGGTCCCCGCTGGGAGCGGCGCTGTCCTTGTCCGACATGGTGTTTGAAATCGGGCTGACGCCGAACCGGCCCGATTGTACCAGCATCATCGGCATCGCCCGGGAGGTTGCCGCCATTCAGAAAACCACCCTCCGGGTCCCCGAACTTCCACCCGAAGAACCCGGCGGCCTGATTT
Source organism: Desulfobacterales bacterium (assembly GCA_040235505.1). Lineage (GTDB taxonomy): Bacteria > Desulfobacterota > Desulfobacteria > Desulfobacterales > JAFDDL01 > JBECKW01. Next base: position 92,301 of record JBECKW010000017.1, on the reverse strand, counting down.
CGGATGTCACCTCCGTTACCATTGAGGCCCCTGAGCTTTGTCCCCGCTATTCGGCGAACCTGATTCAAGATATCACCATCGGCGAGTCCCCGGCATGGCTCAAGGATCGCCTGCGGTCCGTGGGTCTGCGCCCCATTAACAACGTGGTGGATATCACCAATTTCGTCATGCTGGAAACCGGGCAACCCCTGCATGCCTTTGATTTTAATTACCTGGACGGGGGACGGATCGTGGTAAGGACCGCCGAAGGAGGAGAGGCGTTTACCACCCTGGATGGAAAAGCCCGGACCTTGACCGAAGAGATGCTTTTAATCTGTGACGAAAAAAAACCCATTGCCATTGCCGGCGTAATGGGGGGTGAGAACTCTGAAATTCAGACCACCACGAAAACCGTTCTGATCGAAAGCGCTTATTTCAACCCCGCCAGCGTTAGAAAAACCGCCAAACAGCTGGGGCTCGCCACCGACGCTTCCTATCGCTTCGAACGTGGCATCGACCCCCACGGCACCGTTCAAAACCTCGCCCGCGCCGCCCAGCTCATGGTTGAGTTGGCCGGTGGACGTCCGGTGGGCGGCATCATTGATATGCACCCGAACCCGGTTCCGGTTCAGCATATTCCCCTTACGGTAGGTGGCACCAACCGTCTGCTGGGAACCGCTCTTTCACGCGAGACCATTGTCGATCTGCTCTCAAGTATCGAGATTGTCGGCGATCCGGAGGCCTCCCAGGAAGATCCGGACGCCATGCAGTTTATCGCACCCACCTACCGGGTGGATTTGAAGCGGCCGGAAGACCTGATGGAGGAGGTGGCCCGGCTGTATGGGTATGAAAAAATATCCACCACCCTTCCGATCATGGAAACCGCCGGAAGATCCTCCAATATGGGAACCCTTAGGAGCCTGCGGGAATCCTGCAGGGAAAAAATGATCGGGTATGGTTTTTTCGAAGCCATAAACTACAGCTTCATCAGCCGGGAGAGCACCGATAACTTGCTGTTCCCGAAGGAAGATCCCCGGCGACGGACCCTGGCCATTTTAAATCCGCTTTCCGAGGAACAGGCGGTCATGAGAACCTCCCTTCTACCGGGTCTTTTGGAGACGGCGGCCAAAAATGTCTCTAGGCAGATAAAGACCCTCCGTCTTTTTGAGGTGGGAAAAGTATTTCTTGATCAGGGCGACGGACAGCTTCCCGAAGAAAAGGAGATGCTCGCCGGACTGTGGACCGGAAACCGGCTCCCGGCCGCCTGGTGTAATCAGGTGACCCCCTGCGATTTTTATGATATAAAGGGAGTCGTTGCGACGCTTATCGCCGGACTTGATTTGAAAGAGGCGACCTTTGCGAAAGAGACGGCCTCGAGCGGCTCCTATCTTCGTCCGGGATATGCGGCAGGCATTTCCATTGACGGGTCGCTCATAGGGCTTGCAGGGGAGATCCACCCCAAGGTATGTTCCGCATACGGTCTCAAACAGGCTGCTTTTATGTTTGAACTGATGCTCGACCGCATCTCCGGTCTTCTTCCGGATCGAAAGCGCGTCTCGGGTGTCTCTAAATATCCTTCCGTCTCCAGGGACGTAACGCTGATTGTCGATAAGAACCTCGAGTCTCAGCGTCTTCTGGACCAGGTACGGCAGAAGGAAGGGCTGCTGGTGACAGGGGTTCATCTTTTTGATGTGTTTGAAGGAGGCACCATACCAAAAAACAAAAAAAGCGTCTCGTTTCGAATTACCTATCGGTCCGATGAAAAAACCCTGGAAGACGAAGCGGTCAACCGGATGCATACCGAGATCTGCGACCGGATTATCAAGGATTTCAACGCGGATCTGCCATAATCGCTACACCTTGCGAGGGAGTGGATGCCAACATGACGAAAGATCCAGCCCCGGCACACGAAATTCCGGATAAGCTTTATTTCAAGATCGGTGAAGTGAGTGACATTGCAGATGTCCCGGCATATGTTCTTCGTTTCTGGGAGTCCGAGTTCAAGCGAATCTCTCCCAAACGGACCGCTTCGGGTCAGCGACTTTACCGCAAAAGCGATGTCGATCTGATCCTTAAAATCAAAGACCTCCTCTATAATAAGAAGTTCACCATTCCGGGTGCCAGACGGTATCTGTGCGGCAAACATCCCGATGATTCCCCCCCCAACATTCTGGAAGAGATCCGGTTCGAACTTCTGGAGATTAAAAATCTTCTTGATACATAAAAAGGAGCTGAATGTCGGTAGAACCTAAAACGCTTCAAGCCCTCTCTCTTTTTGGAGATATGGATGAACAGGCGCTTAACAAAATTTCGGTGGTGATGCACCGAATGACAGTCGAGGAGGGGGAGGTGTTGACAAAGCAGGGTCAGAGCGCCCATTCCTTCTATATTATTTTGTCCGGCAATTATATGGTTTCGTTTACCGATGATCGTGCCATTACCCTCCATAAATCGGGCCAGATCATTGGATGGTCCTCCGTGGTGGCGCCCTTTGAATACACCGGCACCGCTGTGGCGCTCACCCGGGGGGAGGTTCTTTCCATGTCCGGCGAGGATCTTCGCCGGCTGCTTCGGGATAACTCTCGAATCAGTGAAAAGCTGATGATGAAGATCAGTGCCATCGTTTCAGAACGAATGCCCTATATTCTCGGAATAAAAACGTCCCCGGGCCTTTAATCTGTTTAAGCGCCCGATGACAGCGCTTCTTTTCGCCGATGCGCTGTAAGGAGGTTTTTTCATATGAAAACCGGGTCAGCCGAAACGTCTGCCTCCCTGCTGGCGGCCAAGCATCAATACCGCTCGCTTGTGGAAAAAATCGGAGAGCCGTTTGCGCTTCCGGAACTGATTCGCCGCGCCGAAAAAATCGGCCTGCCCAGGCCCCATGCCACTATCAACGCCCTTCTTCAGGCAGGGGTTATTCTTCCGGATGAAACCGGTTTTTATCTTTGGCGATCATAGCGACGACCCGGATCGTCCATCGTCGCCGAATTCTTGAGGATCTTCCTGATATAAATCGGGTAGCCTTTCATCCGCTTTAGTGATAATGTCTTTCTTCATGATGCCGGATGAAACAAAAAAACCTGAAAAACCCTCCAAAAAAACGGTCGGTCAACCGCCGCTGGCCTATTACCAGCGCGCCATGGCCCGGTATATGGACAAGGGTGCCGGGCAGTTTCATCTGATATCCAACGCCCTGACTTTCTCCTATCAGCATCATCTTGGATATTTCCGGAAATCCGGCGAACCGTATTTCAACCATCCAATGGCCGTCGCCGAAATACTGATCCGGGAGTTTAGGATAAAGGATCCGGAACTCATCGCCGCAGCATTTCTCCATGACCTGGTGGAAGACGTTCCCTCCGTCACGTTGATGGATATAGAAACGGATTTCGGAAAAACCGTTGCGGAGCTGGTGGATGGCTGCACCAAGCTTTCTCTTCAAAAATTCGATCGTGCCACCCTGAGCGACCTGACCCACAGCAAGATTTTTGTCAGCGCCAGCCGCCATCTCGGAGTGCTGTTAATCAAGCTGGCGGACAGACTTCACAATATGCGCACCCTGGCCAGCCTCCAGGCTTCCAAACGTCGTCGCATCGCCCAGGAAACCCTCAGGGTTTACGCACCGCTGGCCGCAAAACTCAACCTTTTTTCCATCAAGCGGCATTTATACAACCTGGCCCTGACACAACTTTTTCCACGCAAAAGTAAAAAAATTCTGAACATTATTCGAAGCCTCAGAAACTCTCCGGAAATTCAGGAGATCGTTCAGCGTCTCGAAGCGGCGTTTTCCGAACTTTCTATTCCGGTCGTGGTTCGGCCCCGGGTAAAAGGGTTGGGGCCTTACTACTCACCCGAACGCCAGACCCTGGATCTAAAGAATGCGGAAAACCAGGTGGATTTTACCATCGTTATGGACGATTCGGATCCGGTGGTCTGTTATACGGGCCTGGGCATCATCAACAGCCAGTTCACCCCCATTCCCAAAAGCATCCGGGATTACATCGCCAACCAGAAACCCAACGGTTATCAGGGCCTGCATGTTCGGATCAACAACAGGGGCCGGGACTATCTCATCAAGATGCGCAATAAATCCATGGATGCCAAAGCGACGTCCGGTATGATTTATGAGCTCAATTCCAAAAACCCGATCTATGAATCTTACCTGGAAGAGCTCAGCGACATGCTTAAAAACATCGGCGAATACGGTGGCGCCAGTGCACAGCGGAAGGACCTGATACAGCTTTCAAGTGGGGAGGAGCTGTTTGTTTTCACGCCCAAGGGAGATATTCATTATCTGCCCAGAGGCAGCATTGTTCTGGATTTTGCGTATAAAATTCATTCCGCGTTGGGTGACTACTGCGGGGGCGCGAACATCAATGGTCGGCGTGTCGGCATCACGGAAGTGCTGAAAGACCGGGACATTGTCAACATTATCGGCTCTTACGAACTGATGGATGTCGACCCGGATCTGGAAAAAAAATGCATGACGCCCAAAGCCAGAAGCGCCGTAAACAAACTGGTTCAAAGGCGCCGGCAGGTGGTTGCGGAAAAGATTGGAAAAGAAACGCTTCTGCAGGAAATTCAGCGGCACGGTTTACCGTCGTCCTGCCTGGAAGATGAAACCATCTCTCTGATTCTGAATTTTCTTCACTTAAAAGACCTGGCGGCTCTATATACCCGTATCGGCCAGGATATGCTTTCAAGCAAGGTGATATTATATTACCTCGATCACCTGCGAAGTCCTTCCGATAAAACCCCGCAGACCCAGGTTGTCTCGGAAACACACGCCGACCCCGAGGAGAGAAATATCCTCTATGTTGCGGAAACGGAAAAAGCGGTCCATAAATTTTCAAAATGCTGCAACCCCTATCCCGGTGAGGAAAACGTGCTGGCAGCCCTCAGCGAACGGGGGGTTGCGTTTCATCGAGAGACCTGCCCCAATCTGAATCAAAGCAAAAAACTCAAGGCTCACCGAATGCTTCTGGTCGAGTGGCAAACCCAGTCTGCCTGGGCCTTTCCGGTTCTTTTTGACCTCTGCATCATCGGTACCGATATTTCAGATACCGTCACCCGGCTTTCCCCGATTGCTTCCGGCATCCGTCTTCATCAAGCGAAAAGTCTTCCGGATAAGCGGCCGGATGTTCCGGCAACCCTCGTTTCGGTGACTCTGAACGGGTTTCAGGAAGCTCGTGCGTTCTTCAGCTGTTTTAACGAAGGCTCCGTCTCCATCATTTCTTTTGGAAGAGAAAAATCCTTGCTCTGAAGACGTTTTACTCTTGTCCGCCGCCGGTTTCTGATTCCTGGTCTGCAAGGAAGGCTTCAAAATCAAGCGGGATGACGGGGGGGATACGCTCGGTTTTGCCACCCGAGGTGGTGGAGCCAAAGCCACTGAACGCACCCTGCTCCAAGGCGGTTCTGATACCGGAAAGCTCCCGCGTGATGGCTGAGACGTTTTCCACCAGATGCTCCAAGAGCCGCTGGATGGCGTCCGGTCCCGGTAAAGGCGCATGAACTGCGGCCGGTCCGCCTTTGACGGAAGGTCCCGATTCAACGCCGACTGTGGTTGGCCTTGCGGGTTCCGGCGGTGCGGCAGCCGGCGGCTTTTCGGCTGCTGGCTCGGTCTGGCGGGTCTCTTCGCTTTTCTTGGCCGGTAATTTCAGCGGGGATGAAAGGATATTGACACATTTATTCCAAAAGGTATCCAGGGGAAAGGCTTTGTCTGAAGCATCCGTTTTTTCCAACAACATCGATGCGACGGCTTTGAGCCCTTTGGCGGCCTGGGTGTTTGGATAGAGCATGATAAACGGTTTCTGGGCGGCCACGGCTTCGATCACCCGCGCATCCGAAACAATCGTTCCCAGGGGAGAGAGCTGGATGCCGAGAAATTTTCGAACCGTATCTTTCAGCTTGGTGTAGGCAAGTTGCGCCGTTTTTGGATTTTTACTCTGGTTTACCACCACTTTTGCCGTTTGTTTGAAACCATTCAGGGAGAGAACTTTCATCAACGCATAGGCATCCGTCAGGGAAGTGGGCTCCGGCGTGATCACCAGCACAACCTCGGAGGCATTCATGCAAAACGCGATGACATTTTTGGATATCCCGGCTGAGGTGTCGAAAAGAAGATAATCATAATCTTCAAGCTGCCCGAAAGCATCGGAAAGGGCGCTGAGCTGAGCGGCGGAAAGGGATTCCATTTTAGCAACCCCGGAGCTTCCCGGAATGATATCTATTCCGCTTTTATCGTGAATGATAACTTCTTTCAGCGTTTTTTTCCCGTCGATAACATCTTCCAGATTGTATTCCGGATAAATGCCGAGCAGGATATTGATGTTTGCAAGACCGAGATCCGCATCGAACAGGCAGGTTCTGTAGCCCTGCTGGGCGAGAAGAACCGCCAGATTGACACTGATATTGGTTTTGCCGACGCCGCCCTTTCCACTGGTAACCGTAAGTATCTTTGCCATTTAATAAAACCCCTCTATTGACCCATGTCGGGCTGGGCAAAAATTTCCACCTTGTTGTCTCTGTTTTTCAGAGAAAACGATACGCTGTTGCAGCCATATTGGTCGGTTATTTTCTGATAATTGCTTAAAAGAAATTTTTTAAACTGCGTCTCATCGCTGCGTTCGGTTTTTCCACCGTTATGTCCGCTTAGTTTTTTATACTGTTCGTAAATTTTATCGAGGAGCGCCCCCTGGGTTTCCGGATTGGAGATGATGGTCTGCTGGTCGCTGCCGCCGGATTGCTTCGGCTGCCGGGACTTGAACGCCTTGATCATTTCATGGGGAACGACGCGGATCACCTCCGCAAGGGTGGTCTGGTGAAGCTTCTGGATGCCGTCATCCACCAGCGTTTTCATTCCACCGTCCAGGGCGATCTGTTTGATTTCCCGCTCGGATGCGCCCCTGCTGAGGGCAAGCGATACCTCCCGGGTAATTTCGAAGAGCTCGGAAATCAGCACCCGTCCCTTATACCCGGTAAAGCCGCAGGCTTCGCAACCCTCTCCCTTGTAAAAGGACAGGTGCTCCGGATAGGTATTGAAAAGGGCTCTCCATTCGTCTTCCTCGGGTGTGTAAGAAACCATGCAATTATAACAGATCTGCCGGCAGAGCCGCTGGGAGAGAACACAAAGCAGACTGGAAGCCATCTGGCTGTGATCAATGTTTAAATCCAGGAGACGTGATACGGCGGCCACCGCATCGTTGGTGTGTATGGTGCTCAGAAGCAAATGACCTGTCTGGGCCGCATCGAAGCCGATTTGGGCCGTCTCTTCATCCCGCATCTCGCCCACCAGAATCACATCCGGATCAAGTCTTAGAAAAGATCGCAGCAGTTTGGCGAACGTCAGGCCGATTTTTTGATGGGCCTGGGTCTGCATGATTCCCGGAAAGCTGTATTCGATGGGATCTTCCGCCGTAATAATTTTTATACTGGGATTATAAATGTATTGAAGAGCGCCGTAGAGCGTGGAGGACTTTCCGCTCCCCGTAGGTCCCGATACCAGCACCATCCCGGCCGAGCTTTTTAAAAGCCGCATGAACGGCTCCAGCACATCCCTGGAGTGGTTCAAATTTTCAAGACCGACTTTGGCCTTCCGTGAATCGAGAATCCGGATCGTAACGTTTTCTCCCACAATGGCCGGACAGGTGGCGACGCGGAAATCCAGATCCACATCCCGCCCGCGGGCTTTATCAAAATAGCTGACCCGGAAAACACCATCCTGGGGAACCCGTCGTTCGGCGATATCAAGATTTGAGATGACCTTTATACGGGAGATAATGGGACTCGCCATTTCGTGAAGCTTCTCATCCAGGGCCTTTTCCCGAAGGCGCTGAAGCATGCCGTCGATTCGGAACCTTATTTTCGGGCCGCTGCGATCCTGTTCGATATGAATATCGCTGGCATCGTTCATGATTCCGTATTTAATGATATAGTTGACAACCTGCTCCACCTCCATGGAGGACATGGCGTAGGACGCCTTCTTGCCGTCCTTTTCATCCAGATCGTCGCTCAGATTTATCTGGAAGCTATCCATGGATTCGGGCCGGGAAGAGGCCTCATTGGAGGAAATGGACTCTTCCAGAGTCTCTCCGTACAGAATCTCGAAGAGTTCTTCGAATTTTTCGCGTGTAATGAGCACGCAGCGCATCTGAAAATGAGTGTAGACGGTTTTCAGTTCCTGAAGCGCCTTGGCCCTGTCCGGGTCAGAAATGGCCAGGGTCAGCAGATTTCCTTCCTGCCGCAGGGGAAGAATCAGGTTGGTTTCGGCATAACGCTGCCCGACCACGCTGATAAGAGGTGCTATTTTGCTTTCGTCAATGTCGAAGGATTCTATTTTTTCATAGGGAATATTGTACTGTTTCGAGAGCGTCGTATGGAGCTCATCCTCTGTAATCAATCTGCGCTTTAAAAGAATTTCCCCAAGATGTGAGCCGGTTTTGGATTGCTCAGCCAGGGCGGCGTCCAATTGAGCCGCAGAAATATAGTTCTGATCAACCAGGATTTCGCCGAACTTCAGTAGCTTTTTATATTTCTGAAGCACATGATTCAGATCGTTCGCCGAGATCAGGTTCAGGTCACAGAGAATGCCGCCGATGGTTCTTTTGGATCTTTTAATGGCAAGCGCGGCTTCCAGATCATCCTCATTGATCATGTTGAATTTCAGCGCGAGATCTCCGATCCGCTGGGAGCCGACCTGTTTATAAAGGAGGGATTTTAGCTGATCATCGTTCACGAGCCCTTTCTGAACGAGGATGTCACCTATTTTTTCTTCGTCTTTCAGGTCCTTCAGGCATTCTTTCAGTTGCTGCTGGTCGATAAGACCGGCATCAAGGGCCATGGTTCCGAGCTGTTTTCGTTGACAGGGGTGTTCCAGAAGGCTTTTCAGTTGATCCTTATTGATTTTTCCTAAACCAACAAGAATCTTTCCAAGAGGCGTTTCGGCCTTTTCCGCCTCTTTTTTTTGTATTTCCAAAGCCTTTTCAATATCGGCATTCCGGACATAGCCTTCTTTGACAAGCAGTTCACCGATCTTAAGGGGGGGTTGTTCTCGCTTTTTACCGTTGCTCATAATTCTCCAGATATTTAGAAAAATTATCCCGGAAGAGAATACGCCGCAAATAAAACAAAAAGCCTTTCTTTATAAGCTGTTATTATCCAAGAAAATATGAACTATGTCAATAAAGGCAGTCTCTTTTCCCGAATTTTATCGTCAAAATAATTTCATCTGAGTCTGCACTTGACGCTTTTTTTTGCCGTATACCGGCTCCTGAAGCACCAGAAGCTCCGGATCGATATTCGAAATAAAAGGAGAAATCTGTCTGACCAGATTTTTCCCATACCGTTTTCTTCTCCTGGACCATGTAAGGAACAGCTGATGTTTGGCGCGGGTCATGGCCACAAAAAAGAGACGTCTTTCTTCATCTTCATCATTATTTTCAGTTTCCGGACGGCGAAACGGTATTAAATCATCTTCGCATCCGACAATAAAGACGACCGGAAATTCAAGCCCTTTCGCCGCATGGATGGTCATGAGCGTCACTTTCTGAATATCGAACGACACCGTATCGACCTCCGTTTCAAGCGCCGTCCGCGAAAAAAAGGTCTCCGCAGGTAAACCGCTTTTTTCTATCAGGTTCAACAGGCGATCGCAGGTTTTCGATATCGTAGGGTTTTCTTTACGAAGCCGGTCGAGGCGAGTATGGGATAACAGATATCGAAGTTTGTCCGAGAAGGACAAGCCCTCCATCTGTCTGGAAAACCCGCTTAATATTTTTATAAAATCAACAAGCTTTTCCTGGCGCATTCTGGACATCTCCGGAATCGGAAAGCGCTTTACTTCATCCATGGCGGCCGATAGCGGATAGCCATGGGAAAAGGCCCATTGGCAAAAACAGAAAATCGTCTCCTTGCCGATGCCGGGCTGCCATGAACCGATAACCTTCTCGAAATCACCGTAGTGTCCGCACCCATCCACAACCTTGAAAAGGGAAAGAAGCTGTTCGAGTTCTGAAGCCTCTTCACCGGTGGCGCGGCCGGCTACCTGGAACGGGATGCCGTATCTGGACAGGCTGTCCTTAATAATCCGGTGCTGATCCGCGGTTCGGAAAAGAATCGCCACATCCGAAAAACCGACCGGTTGAGCTAAATCCGCCTGATTGATGCGACCGGCATCCACGGCATGATATCCGGTTCCCCCCACAAGCTTCTCTATTGTTTTTGCTACGGCGTCGGCTTCCGAAAACTCGTTGCTCATTTCAAAAATATGAATGCTTTTTTCATATCCGTTACCATCGGATCCCTTCATATCGGAATAGAGCCGCCGGCTGTCATTGTCAGATGACAGCAGCTTTACCTGGTGTCCTTCCATCATTTGAAATGAGGCGTCTAAAATGATTTGTGTAGATCGATAATTTTTTTCCAGAAAAACCGTTTTCGTCGATGGATAATCATGGACGAAGTCGACAAAATAGTGATAATTCGAGCCTCTGAAGCCGTAAATGGACTGATCCGGATCTCCAATGACACAGATGTTGGCGTCTGGCGGCGACAAGGCCCGAACCAGGCGGTATTGCGCATGATTTAAATCCTGATACTCATCCAAAAAAATGTATGAAAAGCGATGTCGGCATTGCATCCGAAAATCATCGTCGGTTTCAAGTTCAACCACAACCGTGTAAATCAGATCCTCAAAATCAAAAAGTCTTTGGGTTCGAAGCATTTCGTTGTATAAACGGTATACTTTCGAAATAACTTTGTGCTCTGAGACATCCTCCTTTAAAAATTCCTCCGGCCCCAATATTCTTTGCTTGGCGCCTGCGATGGCTTTCAATGCGGTCTCCCGATCCACAGCGAACTTCGTTCCTGCCTGGGAAAGCCTTTTTATCGCCATATCCATCATCTGGCTGCGCTCACGTTCGTCTATGATCGTATATGCCCGAAACGTCTCTCTTTCTTTCAGAAGGTGAAGACATAACCGATGAAACGTGGCGGTGAAGGGAAGAACTGTTTCATATCCCAGTAGTTTCTTCAGCCTGGTTTGCATCTCATGGGCCGCTTTATTGGTAAAGGTGACGGCCAGAATATTTTCCGGCGCTACCTTTTTCCGGTGTATCACAAACGCGATTCGGTGGGTCAGGGTCATTGTCTTTCCGGTACCGGGTCCGGCAACAATCAATAGGGGACCGGCGGGATGAAAAACCGCTTCCGCCTGCGAAGTATTCAGTGTTTTCAGGATATGATCCGATGGCCCTTTCTCTGATTTATCCATATTTTCAACAAGAGGGGAACACTGCATGTCGCCTGCTTGAATGGACTCAGGCTCAGGAACGCCGCTTTCATATTCTGATTTTTCGACGGTTTCATCCTGAATGCAGGGCATATCAAACATGGAGCGCTGACCCAGCAGCCTGTTTCTCTCTTCTTTTGTAAAAATACTGATTTTTCCGAATTCTCCGTCATATCCAGGGATCAGATTCATTCTGCCGCTTCTCATCCTTTCAATGGCTTCGGGCAAAAGCGGATTTCCGGAATTTTCCAATTCCTTCACTTCAATATCATTCAAGATACTTGTTTCATTTCCAAATTTTGATAGAAGCGATTGGTAGGCTCTTTGCACTCTTTTGGATTGCGGACCCACCAATAGAATTTCCGATAAAACATCCACCAACGGCACCCGATGATAACAAAAGTCGGCCGGGCCCGAATCATCATCCATATTTCGATCCGCCAGGGCCATCACCCGGTTTAAAACACCCAGCGTAAGCGGTTTTCCGCAAACAGGACAAATTTCCTTTATTTTTTCCGTCTCCCGGGGACGGTATCGGGTCTGGCATTTTCGATGTCCATCCAGATGATATTTTCCTTCTTCAGGATAAAATTCGATGGTGCCGATAAACCCACGGGGATCTTTTTTTTCCAATGCACTTCGGATGCCGTCATAGCTCAGCGTCGTATTGAAAATATTGACCTCCCTGCCCAAATTGGCCGGCGAATGAGCATCTGAATTGGATACCAGCGATAATGCGTCCAGGCTCGATACAAGCCTGTTCATTTCGGGATCTGAACTGAGCCCTGTTTCCACGGCAAATATGTGTGGGGAAAGGTCCTCAAAGCATTCCGTAAGACTGTCAAAACCCGATTTCGAGCCAAGCAGAGAGAACCAGGGCGTCCAGACATGAGCTGGTATCAGATAAGCTCCTGGAGAAGTTTCAAGTGCAATTTCAAGAAGATGTTTCGCATCCAGGCCGAGGATTGGACGTCCGTCCGAATGAATATTGCCGATGGCTTCCATCCGTTTTTGAAATGCTTCGGCCGCCTCTAAATCCGGCAAAAATATCAAATTATGATTTTTTCGGGTTCTTTCTTTCTTTTTATAAATATTACTTATTTCCGTCTGAAGAACAAAGCGGACCGGTGCCCTGCACAGGGGGGGAACTTTCTGATCACAATGGCGTGCGATATCTTTTCGGAGCATGAAAAGCCCCTCTTCGGCCGGGATCAGTTTTTCCTTTATTTCGGAAAACCAGGCGGGGTGTATCGCATCTCCCGTGCCCACCACGGTGATCCCTTTGATCTGTGCGGAAATATATATGTTTTCCAAATCAAGATTTTTTGAGGTGGCTCTGGAATATTTTGAATGAATATGAAGGTCTGCAAAAAATTTCATAACAGCGGTCAGTTTGTTAATAAGTGCTGCATAATATTTCAACAACCCGCCGGGTTATCAACACGTTTTTCCGTTTTGTCCATATTTTTTTGCTTGTTGAAAGCGTTGTAATGAAGATATTGACAACTTTATTTCCAAATAAATTGTAATAAATTAATAAATTATAAACTTATTGGTAATTCAGACAGTCCATATTTATAATATCATTTCTATATTAAATAAAAATATTTGTACTATAAAAAACAACTCCAAACCACCCTTTTGCCAACAGTAAAAATTTCTTGAAAGGTAGTTGAAAAAAGGCTATATATATGGACTTATTTTTTATATCTACAATATGTTGTGTTTATTTTCAAAGCTTAAATTAAATAAATCCTTTGTTTTCTGTTGATTGAGGTATGGATTGGGAATTTTATCTGCAAGTGTTTCGATAACACGATATAAAGTGGAAGGCACATTGAAATCGCCTGTCATGGAGAAGGTCCTGGAAGGGCTGAAACATAACACCATTGCAGACATCGACCAGGAACCGGTGGAAACATCAGCCGGATGGACATCGACGAATCAACCCTTTTTTCCGGATTTTGAAGGATCCTCTTTTGTTCTGGGACCACATTTTATTTTTTCCTTGAGAATTGACACTAAAAGAGTTCCGACCAAGGTAGTCCAGAAATATGTTGCCATGGAGACAAAAAAAAAACTGATCGAAAGCGGCAGGGAGTATATTTCACGTGAAGAAAAAAAAATGTTAAAAGATCACGTGATCAATATGTTGTATCGAAGAGTCCCCGCTGTTCCAAGTATATACGATCTGATCTGGAATCACGAAACCGGAAGCGTGTGGTTTTTTTCATCCCTGAAGGGAGCCAACGAAACGGTTGAGACGCTTTTTTTAAAATCATTCAATCTGACACTCGTTCGGTTGTTTCCATTTACGAGCGCTTTGTACGATGCTGACCTTTCGGACGGTCAGAAAGACGCGGTGATGGCTACAACTCCGACAAGCTTTATGGTGTAACATATGCTGGATGTTTCCATCGCCTATGAAAAATATAAATTTCTTGGGTATGAGTTTCTGACTTGGCTCTGGTTCATGAGCGAAACGGACCAGGAATATCTTCGCGGCTTGAATGCGGAAATGGTATCAATGGATGTGGGAAACCGGCTCGTTGTTGAAAACAGAAAGTCGGGTGCTGTGGAGACCATCACCATCAAGGGAGATGATGCGGGACTTGAGGAAGCCCGGCTCGCGCTGAAAAAGGGGGCGCTCGTCAGCGAAATAAATTTGATTTACAAAGCCGGCGATCAAAAGTGGCAATTTACGGTAAAGGGGGAAAGCCTTCATCTGACGGCACTAAAAATACCTGAAACCACGCCAGTCGGCGTGGTACAATCTGAGGAAGACTGGGAAGGCGCCGTACTGGAAAAAACATATCTGTATGAAAAGGCCATTATGCTGGTTCGGCAGATGTATGGGGGGTTTGTTAAGTTAAGGATTCAAAATGAGTGGTCAAATCGGATTGTACCTAAAATGAAAAGCTGGATTTCCGGTTCAATAGGATAGAAAGGGAAAAAGATGAAATTTTCTATAAAAAAATCGGATATTATAGATGTTTTATCAAAAGTTCAGGGAGTAACCGGACGAAAAAGCAGCCTGGCAATCACCGAAACGGTTTTGATCACCGCCAAAAACGAAACCGTCACCATTACGGCCACGGATTTGGAAACCGGTTTTGAAGGCCTTTATCCCGCTGTTGTTGAGAGCGATGGAAGCATCGCTATGAATTCGAGAAAATTTTATGAAATCATAAGGGATTTTCCAACCGACGAGATCATAATCAACGAAGTGGAAAACAGGTGGATAGAAATAGGTCATCCAAAAGTGCTGTACCATATTGTTGGAATGAACCCGGATGACTTTCCGGATTCTCCCATGGTGGAAGACGCAAATTTCATAGAAATGGATTCCTTCACCTTAAAGAAAATGATCGAAAGAAATGCCATGGTCTACGGCGCCTCGGATGACAAACGGGCCCATATTATCGGTGTTTACTTTCATAAAATAAATAGAGATGAAAAAAAGATGGTTCGAATGGTTTCCACGGACGGCAGCCGGCTCGTTCTGATGGACGGAGAATACGACGGAGAAATTCATTTGAAAGACGGAGAAGGAATTCTGATTCCCAAAAAGGGACTCAATGAGATCAATAAGTTTCTGGGAACGGAAGGGGTTGTTCAGGTCGGAATAAAGGATAATCATTTTATTCTGAAGAAGGAGTCTGAGACCATTATCGTGCGTCTTCTTGAGGGATCTTTCCCGAACTACGAACAGATCATCGTCAAAGACAAGGGGTATGTCATTTCCGTAAACAAGCATCAGTTTTTGATGATGCTGAAAAGAATGTCGATTCTGTCCTCAGAAGATTACAAGGCGGCCATATTCAATTTTGAAAAAGATGCGCTTTTGATATCCGCAAGCAATCCGGATATCGGGGAAAGCAAAGAGGATATGCCGATTGAATTTGAAGGGGAAAGTCTTACCATCGCATTTAACCCTAAATTTTTTATCGATACATTGAATGTTATCGATAGTGAAGAGGCAATTATATATCTGGTCAATGAAGAAAAACCATGTCTACTTTTCGATAAAGACGATGATAGTTTCTTGAGCGCTATCATGCCAATGAGAATATAATGGAAAAAATATACGACGAAAGTAGTATTAATGTATTGGAGGGTCTTGAGCCGGTCCGATTGAGACCTTCCATGTACATCGGCAATGTGGATGTCGAAGGACTTCATCATCTGGTTTATGAAGTCGTCGATAATGCCATCGATGAAGCAATGGCGGGCTATTGCGACACCATAAACGTGACCATTCATACGGACGGCAGTGTCAGTGTTCTTGATAACGGAAGAGGAATTCCCGTAGGTATTCATAAAACGGAAAGAATTCCGGCGGTAGAGGTCGTTCTGACAAAACTGCATGCCGGCGGAAAATTCAATAACGACAGTTACAAGGTATCCGGTGGCCTGCATGGCGTCGGTGTATCGGTGGTCAATGCCCTGTCCTCAACACTGGAAGTGGAGGTATATAAAGACGGCAAAATTTATTACATGGCGTTTCATAAAGGGATAAAGGCATGTGAACTTACGGAAAATGGAACCACCACCAAAAGAGGGACGCGGGTTCACTTCATTCCAGACGACACCATATTCAACACGACGGAATACAGCTACGAAATATTAAACCGTAGACTGCGAGAGCTTGCCTTCCTGAACAAGGGCATCAAAATCACAATAGAGGACGAGAGAAGCGACGAGAAAAACGAGTTTCTCTATGACGGTGGTATCAAATCGTTTGTTGAATATCTGAACAGGCGACATACGGGGCTGCATCCTCCAGTTTTCATAGAGGGAAACAGAAACGATGTCGAAATTGAGGTCTGCCTTCAATATAACGACACCTTTTCGGAAAAAATTTTCAGCTTTGCAAACAATATCAATACCGTAGAGGGTGGTTTTCATCTGATCGGATTCAAGGCGGCGCTGACACGTACCATCAACCAATATTCAGTTAATGGCAATGTTCCAAAGAACATGCAGGCAAAAATCAGCGGGGATGATGTGCGGGAGGGGCTTACCGCGGTTATCAGTATTCGAATAAAATCGCCGCAATTTGAAGGTCAGACAAAAACAAAACTCGGCAACAGCGAAGTAAAAGGCCTCGTCGAATCCCTCGTAAATGAAAAACTGGCCAGTTTTTTGGAAGAAAATCCATCGGTGGCCAAAAAGATCATTTCAAAAGCGGTGGATGCCGCACGCGCCAGGGATGCCGCAAAAAGAGCCCGGGACATGGCCAGAAAACAGGGCGCCTTGATTGATTCAACGCTTCCTGGAAAACTGGCGGAATGCCAGATTTCAGATCCTGCACAAAGAGAAATTTTCCTGGTAGAGGGCGACTCTGCAGGAGGAAGCGCAAAGCAGGGACGGGATCGAAAATTCCAGGCGATTTTACCGCTCAGAGGAAAAATTTTAAATGTGGAGAAAGCTCGTTTTGACAAAATCCTGAGCAGCGAGGAAATAAAAAATATCATTACGGCCCTCGGCACAGGTGTTGGAAGCGAAGAATATAACATCGAAAAGATTCGATATCACAAAGTGGTTATCATGACGGACGCTGATGTCGACGGATCGCATATCAGAACACTTCTTTTGACCTTCTTTTACCGTCAAATGCCGGAGGTCATTGAAAAAGGATATTTGTACATTGCACAACCTCCGCTTTTAAAAGTAGGCAAAGGAAAAAATGAAGTCTATTTGAAAGAAGAAATGGACTTAAACGACTATGTGCTAAAACGTATCAGCAGCCAGAAATATATCGTGCACGAAAAAGGGGAAATAAAAGATCACCATTTGTATTTATTTGTATGCGATCTGGCTGAATATTTTACCACCATGAATAAGTTTCAGAATATGGGAATATCGGCGGAGCTTGTCGAATTTCTCATAAAGCGAGGAATCGAAGACAAAACGTCTCTAAAAGACGAAGAGATAATGAAGGATGTACATTCAGCACTTAAAGAAAGTGGATATAATGTCGAAGATATGAGGTGGAATCCTGAGCGAAAGGTTCACGAAATTTTAGTGAAAGAGACTTCGAAAACATCTGAAGAGGATTTTTCAACTTCTCAGAAGATGCAACGATCGGTAAAAATAGGGAGAGGTTTTATCCATTCAAACAACTATCAGAAAGCAATGATGCTTTACAAAAAAATAGAGGAAAAAGATTATCCGCCGTTTCAGGTAAAAACCCAGGAAGGAGAAGGCGAAAAGGAAGGTCAGGACGTCATTGTTGACAACAAAAAAGATCTTCTTCAATATCTTCTTCAGGAAGCAAAAAAGGGTCTTACCATACAGCGATACAAAGGCCTTGGGGAGATGAATCCGGAACAGCTTTGGGAAACAACCATGAATCCGACCAAACGGACCATGCTTCAGGTAAAAATAGAAGACGCCGTCGATGCGGATGAAATTTTCACCGTTTTAATGGGAGATATGGTGGAGCCCAGAAGAGAATTTATCCAGAGTCATGCGCTGGAAGTAAGTGTTCTGGATATTTAGCCGGAGAAACGCTTGAAAATCATAGAGCCGTTTTTTGAGATTCTGCAAATTTCCGATGGCGAGCTTATACTGAAACATATCGAAAAGGCCGCCAGGACATGCTATAAATCGGAAGAAAAAATAACAGAAGATTCGGCGCACAGCCTGTTAAAGGCGCTCCTGAAAAGCGGTCATCACAGTGTATTTGAACATGCAGGCATTTCCGTTCGAATTGTTTGTGACCGAGGCATTACCCATGAGATCGTCAGGCATCGACTCAGCTCCTTCAGCCAGGAGAGCACCCGGTATGCTAACTATTCGAAGGACAAATTCGGAAAAGAAATAACGGTTATAAAACCTTTTTTCTGGAAGGAAGACAGCGAAGCTTACCATACCTGGCGGCAGGCGATGGAAAACGCCGAGGCCGCCTATTTAGAGCTTATCAAAATGGGGGCGTCGGCCCAGGAGGCCAGAAGCGTTCTTCCAAACAGCCTGAAAACAGAAATTATCGTCACCGCCAATTTAAGGCAGTGGCGGCACATCCTGAATCTTCGATGTTCAAAAGCATCCCATCCGCAGGTACGCCAAATCATGCTCCCGCTTCTGAATGAAGTCAGCAGGAAAGTACCGGTAATATTTGAAGATCTGGCGGAAAAATACGAAGAGGACATCCGCAGTTTCCGTAGGCCTTAAAAATCGATACTTTTCGGGGTTCTTGGAAAGGCAATGACGTCTCGTATGTTTTGAATTCCGGTCACCAGCATCAGAAGCCTTTCAAATCCCAGGCCGAATCCACTATGCGGCGCACTGCCGAAGCGGCGGGAGTCCAGATACCACCAATATTTCTCCCTGGGAAGCGCGGTTTCCTGCATGCGGTCTTCCAGAACTGAAAGGCGCTCTTCACGCTGGCTGCCGCCGATGATTTCCCCTATTCCCGGCACCAGCATATCCATGGCGGCAACGGTCCGGCCGTCATCATTTACCCGCATGTAAAAAGGTTTGATCTCTTTCGGATAATCAAAAACAATGACGGGGCCTTTGATATACGTTTCGGCAAGGAAGCGTTCATGTTCCGATTGAAGATCCTTTCCGAAAGAAATGTCATATGAAAACAGATTGTTCTGTTTGCCAAGAATCTCAATGGCGTCAGAATAGGAAAGACGAACACTCTTTCGGCTGGATATGGTTTCCAGGGTCGACATCAGGGTTTTGTCAACAAAACGGGCAAAAAGATCGATATCCTCGGCGCAGTGGGTCAGCGCATGGGTGACAAGAGAGCGGACAAATTCTTCGGCAAGATCCATGTCACCGGATAAATCACAGAAAGCCATTTCGGGCTCCACCATCCAGAACTCGGCGGCGTGGCGGCGGGTATTGGAGTTTTCAGCCCGGAACGTCGGACCAAACGTGTACACATCTCCCAGGGCCAGGGCAAACATCTCTGCGTTGAGTTGGCCCGACACGGACAAGTTGACGGGAGCGCCGAAAAAATCAGACGAAAGAGATTCTCCCGAAAAATCAGAAGAAGAAAAATCAAGGGTGGTCACGCGAAAAAGCTCACCGGCGCCTTCGCAGTCCGAGCTTGTGAGAATTGGGGTGTGAATGTAATAAAAGCCGCGCTCCCTGAAAAATTGGTGAACGGCAAAGGAAAGTTCGGATCGAATACGAAACGCGGCACCGTATTTATTGGTTCTCGGGCGAAGGTGTGCAATGCTTCTTAAAAACTCGTCCGTATGACGCTTTTTCTGAAGAGGAAAGGTTTCCGGAGCTGAGCCGAGTATTTTAATGGCCTCGGCCTTGATCTCCACGGACTGGCCCTTGCCTTCGGAGGCAACCAGAAGGCCGGACACTTCAACGGCAGCCCCGGTGGCAAGGGTGGTTATTTCAGAATACCCCGGAAGGTCGGCATCGGCAATCACCTGCATGTTCTTGAGGCAGGACCCGTCATTGACCTCGATAAAGGAGAAAGTTTTCGCATCCCGCCGGGTTTTTACCCAGCCATTGATCAGAACGTGCATGCCGGTGTCGGTCGAAGAAAGAAGCGTTTTAATTTTGGTTCTTATCATATCAGGTCCAATATCAAGTCCTTTTAAAAGAGTTATTGGCCGGGAGGCCGGGGATCAAGACAGTTTTACGGTCACATTGTAAAGGCGCCCATTTCGTTCGATCAGAACGACCACCGTGTTTTTCAGGCGATATTTTACCACGGCCTTTTTAAAATCTTCCATGTTTGAGACCGTCGTATCATCGATGGCATGAATCACATCCCCCGGAGCCACACCGATTCGTGACAGCTCGGACGTCGATGCCACGCTGGTAATGGCAATGCCACCGGAAAACCTGGATTGACGACGAGATTGGATATTCTTGGAAATATCGGAAACCTGGATACCGTAAAGATCCTGTGCAAGTTCCAGGGCCGAATCCATTGGAAACGCCGACGGTGTGACGCTCACTTTAAGAGAGGAGTTGTTTCTCCGGCATACCAGGGTAAGGTTCTGGCCAAGCGAGGCATCTTTCAAGGCTGCCCGGTAGTCAGCAGGGTTGGAAAGAGTCGTCTTGTCGATGGATACGAGGATATCTCCCGGGCGGAGGCCCGCCTTAGCGGCAGGACTGCCCGAATACACCTTGTTGATCAGAACGCCCTGTTTCTGATCCGTGTTCAGATATGCCGACAGCTGGCTGTCCATGGCCTGAAGAGAAAGACCGATCCAGGCATGAATCACCTCGCCATATTTAATCAGGTCGTTTACGATCCGGATAGCCTTGCTGATGGGAATGGCGAAACCGATTCCCTGGGCGTTGGCGTATACGGCCGTGTTGATACCGATCAGATCCCCGTTAATGTTCAGCAGCGGCCCGCCACTGTTTCCGGGGTTGATGGAGGCATCGGTCTGGATAAAATCGCGGTAGGTCTTGTCTTCGGTCTGGACCGTTCGATTCAAGGCGCTGACAACTCCGGTGGTGACCGTGTTGGAAAAGCCGAACGGATTTCCAATGGCAATCACCGTTTCTCCAATCAAAAGGTCATCGGAAATTCCCATTTCAATGGATGGAAGTTTTTCCCTGGAGAAAATTTTCAGCACCGCCAGGTCCGAATCACTGTCGGCTCCGACGATTTTTGCATCGAACTGACGATTGTCTTTCAAGATAACATGGATGGTACCACTTTCGGCAATTACATGGGTGTTGGTCAGCACAAATCCGCGGGTACCATCGATGATCACGCCGGAGCCCAGGCTGGTGCGTTTGGCATTCTGCCTAAATCCGGGTTCATTGAAGTCTTTGAAAAAATAATTAAAAAGAGAATCCTGGTTAAACCTTGAAAAGGGATTGGAGGTGGTTTTAACCTCATATTCGGTGCTGATATTCACCACCGCATTACTGACTTTTTGAACCGCTTTCACCACGGGACTATCCGTGCGAAGGTCGGCTGTGGCGGTGGAAGCGAAGAACAGGCCGAACATAAAAAAGAAACATAACCAAGGCAGTTTTTTTAAATGAAAAGAGTTTGAGAGCGAATTTTTCAAGCGCATTTTATTTTTTCCCAAAATACGATATACAATTAAAATTTATTTGAAATTTTTATGGGCCGCCAAGGCAAAACAGATATTGCATCAACAGAAAGAACATACCATGCGTCCAGAGAGCATTCAAGATTTCATACACCGGGTTGAGCTACCGAGCCGGTATCTGGGTTCGGAGGTCAATCGGATAAAAAAGGATCCGAAACAGGTAAAGCTAAAATTTTTACTGGCCTTTCCGGATCTCTATGAGATCGGAACGTCTCATTTCGGTATCCAGATTCTTTATCATCTCATCAATCGGGAACCGGACCTGATGGCGGAAAGGGTGTTTGCACCGGCAAGGGATATGGAGGCGAAACTGAGGGAGTATGGGCTTCCGCTTTCCAGCCTCGAGTCCGAAATCCCCATGAATCGGTTCGATATTATCGGCTTCAGCCTTCTGTATGAGATGAACTATACGAATGTTCTCGGGATGCTGTCTCTGGCGGGGCTCCCTTTTCTGGCGAAAGAGCGCGGAGACGAATCTCCGGTAATTATCGCGGGCGGCCCATGTACCAGCAACCCCGAACCGATGGCTGATTTTTTTGATGCCATGGTTATCGGGGACGGGGAGGGGGTGGTTCCGGAATTGACCCGATCATGGCTTCAATGGAAAAAAGAAGACGGCGGGCGGAAGGCATTACTCTTAGAGCGGTGGGCAAAAATAGAAGGCGTCTACATTCCCGGTTTTTATGAGGCGTCATATGACGCTGCCTGCTTTCAAAGACTGAGCATCAAAGCGAACGCCAGGGGCATCGCGCCGGAGACTGTTCGGCGGGCAATTATTCCAGAACTGAAGGAGGAGGATTTTCCGGACCGGCCCATCGTTGCCTTTGGAAAACCGATCCATGACCGGCTTCGGGTGGAAGTTGCCCGAGGGTGCACCCGGGGGTGCAGGTTCTGTCAGGCCGGAATGATCTACCGGCCTGTACGGGAGAGGAGCGTTTCCCAACTGATGTCGCTGACGAAGCGTTCCCTGGCAGCCACCGGATATGAGGACATCTCGCTGCTTTCTCTGAGCACCGGGGATTACAGCCAGATTGTGCCGTTGATGCAGGCACTCATGGCCCGGTGTGAAAGGGATAAAATCGCAGTTTCCTTTCCGTCTCTCAGGGCCGGTACCATGAGTCCCGAAATGATGGCTCTCGTTAAAAAGGTAAGAAAAACCGGGTTCACCATGGCGGTGGAGGCGGGAAGCCAGCGGCTTCGGGATGTCATCAACAAGAACATCGAACGGGAAGACATTCTTAGTATGGTGGAAGATGCCTTTCGCCTTGGATGGCAGGTTATAAAACTATATTTCATGATCGGTCTTCCAGGAGAGCGGCAGGAGGACCTGGATGCCCTGGTCGAACTGGTGAAGGAAATCCATAAAATAAGGGGTCCCAAAGGAAGAAGAGGAAAAATAAACGTCAGCGTCAACACCTTTATCCCAAAATCCCACACCCCCTTTCAGTGGGCGGGCCAACTATCCGTTGAAGAATCAAGGAACAGAATAGAGGATTTGAAAACGGCGCTTCGCCTTCCGGGTCTGCAATTTAAATGGCAGAATCCGGAAAACAGCTATCTGGAAGGACTCTGGGCGCGGGGGGACAGGCGGTTTTCGAAACTACTACTGGCGGCCTATGAAAAGGGATGTCGTTTTGATGGATGGAGCGATCAATTTCGGTATGACAAATGGGTGGAAGCAATTAAAGAGGCGGGTGTTGACGACGCATTTTTTGTCATCCGAAAAAGAGACCTTGAAGAACCGATGCCCTGGGAGCATATCGACAGTCGTGTTGAAAGGAATTTTTTAAAAACTGAATGGGAAAAGGCTGAGGAGGAGGCTTTGACCTTGGATTGTCGAAAAAACCCTTGCAGCGCGTGCGGTGTTTGTGACCACAAGACCATGCGTCCGAAGATCTCAAGCAGTGATGAAGCTGGCGAGAAGAATTCTTCCGAGAAGGGAGATTTGCAGCAGGAATTTTATAAGGTAATGACGGTGTTCTACTCCCGGCGAGATCAGGCACGTTTTTTCGGTCACCTGGAGCTTATGAATATTTTTCTTCGGGCGATTCGACGAGTACAGATACCCGTTGCCTATTCTCAAGGGTTTCATCCAATGCCGAAAATATCATTCGATGATCCGCTTCCGCTGGGATATGAAAGCATGCGGGAGTCGTTTCGAGTGCGGGTGCCCGCCCATGTCAAACCGGACATGGTGATTCAAAAACTAAACAGCGAACTTCCCCAGGGGCTGAAGATAACGGACTGCCTGCTGGACAACCATCGTCCAAAAGGAATCTTTTCCCGAATCGAGTCCTACGAGATAACACTGCCGGGGGCACGATTTAATGAAGAGCTTCTCAATCGCTTTATGAAAGAAGAAAAAGTTATATTTCGGAGAACGAATCGAAAAGGAAAGACCATCGAAACAGATTTGAAAAAAGGGGTTCGGTTTTTGAAACTGGTGACACCGGAAAAAATCCAAATGGTCGTTTCGACGGATGGCGGCAGCGTCCTGAGGCCGGGATATGTGCTTGAAGGGATATTTCAATTGTCCGAGGAGATCATTAAAGACGCCCGGATCATTAAAACGGAAACCACATACGCTTAAGAATATTCCTGGTGGAATTTTACCTGCAAATGGATTAAATATCTGTAATGGAAAAAAAACTCGTTATAAATGTAACCGACCATGAAACACGGGTTGCGTTGCTGGAAGACGGTACCATCGCCGAGCTTTTGGTGGAAAGGCGTGACGAAGCCACAATCGCCGGAAATATTTATAAAGGACGGGTTGTACGGGTGCTTCCGGGGATGCAGGCGGCGTTTGTTGATATCGGACTTCATCATGCCGCTTTCCTGCATGCCAGTGACCTGAACCACCGGGATGGCGATGAGTTAACCGGAATGTTTAACGGGCAAGAGCCGCTGGAAGATGACATGCCTCCCAATGGAGAGGGGTTTGAGCAAGAACCAGAGGAAGAGGATACCCTGCGCATTGAAGATTATATTTCGGAAGGGCAGGAAATCCTGGTCCAGGTTGCCAAAGCCCCGCTGGGGACCAAGGGCGCACGGGTGACCACGCACGCTTCGCTTCCGGGAAGATTTCTGGTGTTGATGCCAACATCCAGTCGAGTCGGTATTTCAAGAAGAATCGAGGATGAGGAGGAGCGATCAAGGCTTAAAAGCATTGTCCAGGACTTAAGCCAGGGCAAACAGGGATATATTGTTCGAACCGCCGGGGAAAATATGTCCCAGGAAAAGCTCGCCTACGAAATGGGTTTTTTAAAAAACCTATGGGAAAACATACAGATAAAATATCAGACGGCATCCGCACCGACGCTGCTGCATCAGGAACTCAGTGCCACCTTTAGGGCGGTTCGGGATCTGCTGACGCATGAGGCAGATACCGTGATTGTTGACAGCCTCAGCCGGTACGAATCCGTGCTGACTTTTCTTGAAGGGTTCATGCCGAATCTTAAAGGGTCCGTATCACTCTATGAGGGAGCGGAGCCAATTTTCGACGCCTACAACCTGGAAGGGGATATCAGCCGGGCTTTGAACAGAAAAATATGGTTGAAATCAGGCGGTTACATCGTGCTGGACCATACCGAGGCCTTGCTGGCAATCGATGTCAACACAGGACGGTATGTCGGAAAGCACAACCTCGAAGAAACCATACTAAAGACCAATCTGGAAGCCGTCAGGGAAATTGCCTATCAGATTCGGCTTCGGGATATCGGCGGCATCATCATCATCGATTTTATCGATATGGAAAAAAAGACAAATCAGGAAAAAGTGTTCAATGCGCTGCAGGAAGCGCTCCAAAAGGACAAGAGCAAAACAAACGTTCTGCCCATATCAGAACTGGGCCTTGTTCAGATGACCCGGAAAAGAATTCGGGAACCTTTGACCCGAACGCTATGTGAGCCGTGTTTTTATTGCGAGGGTCAAGGGTATTTGATGTCCAAGAAAACGATTTGTTACAATATTAACAGGGAAATAATAAGACAGGCCGCTGATTTCATGGGGAGCCATTTTGCCATCCATGTGAACCCGATAATTGCCGAACAGCTTCACGGTGAAGAAAATCATTTGATCGTCAGCATCGAAAAAAAACTCGGAAAAAGGGTGATCATTTATCCTGAAGAAACCTATCATCTGGAACAGTTTGATGTTTTTGAGACTCTGAAAGAGACTTAGGGAAAAACAAAATATGAAAAGCGGGTAAAAAAGAGTAATATATTGCAGGGCTTCCTGCTATTTTTGGGTTGACTTGGGAGCGGATTTATGATTTTTTTCCACATTTGTTATAAACACAAAGATAACCAGATAAACTAGGAAAAAGGGTCAAAAAATGAAACGAACATATCAACCGAGCAGGATTAAACGAGCGCGCAATCACGGCTTTTTGAAGCGCATGTCCACAAAGGCCGGAAGAAGGATTATCAACCGGCGACGTGCAAAGGGTCGAAAACGGCTTTCCGCCTAATCAAGGAAGAAGGGCCCGCGAGATGACTTCTCAAAAAAACGGTGTCGTATGAAAAAAGATCAGGAGTCGAATCGATCGGGAAATCAAACATTTAAAAAAGAGCATCGTATTTTAAAAAGATCGGATTTCGTTCGGCTGTCTCAAACAAACCAAAAGGTCAGCAACCGGAATTTCGTAGCGCTTTATCAAGGAAGCGGCACCGAACGAACGAGACTGGGGATTACGGTTACCAAAAGGGTGGGCAACGCGGTGATCCGCAACCGGCTGAAGCGGTACGTACGGGAGTTTTTCAGACATCATCGTCAAAGTATACCAAGCGCAATCGATATAAATATTATCGTCAAAATGCAAGCTTCCGGCATACCGTCAGCAGAGGCATATGAGTCTCTTCAAAACATATTCTGCAAGATAAGGGAAAAAGCTCAATAATGATCAGGGCGCCTTTCATAAAAGTGCTTCTCGGGGCGATTCGTGTCTATCAGATAACGATATCACCTGTTTTAGGGCCTGCCTGTCGATTTTATCCTTCTTGTTCAGAATATGCATATGAGGCCATTCGTCGGCACGGGGCTATCAAAGGTATTTTCTTGTCTGGAAAAAGACTGCTGAAATGTCATCCTTTTCACCCGGGTGGGGTGGACCCCGTACCTTAACCTTAAGGCGGGGCGGATGAAAAGAAGATGGTAAAAGCCATCCATGTGCCTGTTCCGACTGCTGAAAAGCCGAATACGTTTTCAAACAAAGAAATAGACGCCACCTTTTCTTTGACACCCCGAAAACCGATCCCCTTAAAGACGACCGATGATGCGTTTTCCCTGAACAAGGCCTTGACGTTCTTGTAGGTTGCAGATTTTTCCGAATGGAAGAGGAGAACAACATTAATGGAGCAAACTAGAATATTGGTGGCAATTGTTTTGTCATTTATCATTCTTCTGCTGTGGCAGGTGTATTTCGTGAAAAAAACGCCACAGAAACAGGAGGTTGCCGAAACCAATGTGACCCAGAAGGTGCAGACGAACGAAAAAGCACCGGAAACGACGCTCGCACCTAAAGAAACACCGGCGACCGAAAACGCGACTGAAGAGGTGGAAGAGCAGAAACTACCTGAAATTATTACGATAGACACGCCTCTGTATGTGGTAAGAATTAATGAAAAGGGAGCTGCGTTTCAAAGCTTCAAGCTCAAAGATTACAAAGAAACTGTTGAAAAGGATTCACCTTTAAAAGAGCTGATCAATCCGGAAAACAAGGAAGGAACCCTTCTTTCCGGTTTTGAAGACCAAAGCGTCCCGGGTATGAAGGAAGCAGTTTACACCTGCCAAGCCGAAACAAAGGACCTTGAGGTCCTTAAAGAATCTAAAAAGGTCACATTCCAATGGAGATCAAAACGCGGCGTGATCATCGAAAAATCCTACGTTTTCTCTCCGGACACCTATCTGATCGGTGTTGATGTAACGGTGAAAAACCAATCTGCATCCGCGATCCGGGATCAGCTCACCCTCTCCATGATCGATATAGTGGAGAAAACGAGCAGCCGATATGGATTTAGCGGGCCCAGCGTCATGGTGGACAACAAGCTAGAAAAGATTAAACCTAAAAAACTTTCAGATCAGAACAGTTTCAATGGCAATATTTCCTGGGCTGCGTATCAGGAACAATATTTCATGTCCACCATTATTCCCTCCAAACCTGAGAATACCTCGGTAAAATTCCTTCTGGAAGGAGACGACACCTTTATTGAGAGTCGGGTGTTGATGCCCGTATCGACCATTGCGCCCGATTCAAGTGCAGCTTACAACTATAACGTATATTTCGGGCCTAAGAGCATTTCCATCCTTAAAAAGATGGGTCATCAGTTGGAGAAGGTGACAAACTTCGGCTTTTTTGACTTCATTGCGCGGCCCTGTCTGTGGATCATGAATCTGATTTACCGGTTCATCCCCAACTATGGGGTTGCCATTATCCTGTTGACCCTGATCATCAAAGGCATCCTCTGGCCACTGGGAAACAAAAGCTACAAGTCCATGAGTCAGATGAAAAAAATGCAGCCGCTCATGGCGGAAATAAGGGAACGATATAAAGACGACAAGCAGAAGATGAATATGGAGATGATGTCGCTTTATAAGACCTATAAGGTAAACCCTCTCGGAGGATGTTTGCCGATGCTGGTACAGTTCCCGGTTTTATTCGGATTATATGAGATGCTGTATCAGGCGGTGGAACTTCGGCATAAACCGTTCATCGGTTGGATTAACGATTTATCCGCGCCGGAACGGCTGGGTCACTTCGGATTCCACATTCCTTTCATGCACGCGCCTTATGGGATTCCGGTTCTTACCATTCTCATGGGTGTGACCATGTTCGTTCAGCAGAAGATGCAACCACCCATGGGGGATCCGTCACAGGCAAAAATGATGATGTTCATGCCGCTGTTTTTCATTGTCATCTGTGTAAATCTATCATCCGGACTCGTTTTATACTGGTTCGTGAGCAACGTTATTTCCATCATACAGCAATATTATGTTACTAAAAAAACTACTTAAATTTGGAGGCTTGGCACCCAGCATGGAATTTGAAGACAAGAATTTGAAGGCCGTTGTAAAAAGGGCCGCAAAGGTGCTGAAAGTTCCTGAGGAAACTCTGAAGTACGAAGTGATATCTTATGGCTCCACGGGAATTTTCGGCCTGGTGGGCGCTAAAAAGGCTAAGATTCGCGTTATTACATCAAAAGGGGATAAAGTTCCTCCTAAAGCTAAGCAAGTAAAAAACGAAGCACCCAAAAAAATCAAAGAAGAAAAGGAAAGGGAGGAAACGGAGGTTTCGAACCCCACGCCTGCACCGGTGCTCCAAGAAAAGACACTTATCGATGATACGCATGCCGTCGAAATAGGTCGGACGATTATTCAAAGAATCGTGGATAAAATAACAGACGGTGCCACCGTTAGAATGGAACAAAATGAAGAAGGCCTTGTGTTTCATGTGGAGGGAGGAAAATCGGCTCTGATCATCGGAAAAAGAGGGCAGACGCTTGAAGCCATCCAATACCTTGTAGATCGGGTCGTCAACAAAAACAGTGAAAAAAGAATCCGGCTTCAGATCGATGTGGCCGGGTACCTGGAAAATAAAAGGACCAACCTGGAACAACGAGCGATACATTTAGCGGAAAAGGTGAAAAAGACCGGAAAACCGGTAACCGTTGGAGAGCTGAATGTCTATGATCGTAAAATCGTTCACCTCTGTCTGAAGGAGGAAAAAGACGTGCGAACCCAAAGTATGGGTTCAGGGTTTTATCGCAAGCTCGTTATTTTTCCTAAAAAGGGAAACGAGAAAAAGCCTCGGAAGGATCCACCGGTTGATCATTGAAAAAAGTGATACCATTGCAGCAATATCCACGCCGATGGGGGTTGGTGGCATCGGCGTTATCAGAATTTCAGGACCGGAAGCCGCAAGCATCGCAGGAAAGATCTTCACACCGACCCGGATTACAGCGGATAAGAAAGAGACGCTTTTAACCGAAAACCCCTCAGATCCCTTTTCACCCCGCAGAATGTACCACGGACACATTTCAGCACCCGACCAAAAGGGCTTTTTGGACGAGGTGCTGTTGGTGTTTATGCCGAAACCAAAGTCCTATACAGGGGACGACGTCGTAGAGATACAAGCCCATGCCGGCACAGTGGTGCTCAGATCGATTCTTGAACAGGTCCTGATTGCCGGCGCCCGTATGGCGGAACCCGGGGAATTTACTAAACGGGCCTATCTGAATGGAAGGATAGATCTTTCCCAGGCAGAGGCCGTAATTGACATCATTCAGGCAAAAACCGAGAGTTCCCTTAAGATCGCAACGAGACAACTCGAAGGTGCGGTGGGAAACGCTGCAAAAAAAATCAAGGAACGAATTCTGAATATCCAGGCAATGATCGAAGCAGAGATCGAATTTCCGGACGATATCGAAGATGATGTTCAAAGCGAGGAGCTTTATCAAAATTGGATGCATGAGATCCAAGCTTCCCTGGAAGGACTTCTGGAAGGATATCGTAGCGGTCATTTAATTCGCGAAGGGCTGAGGCTTGCCATTATCGGAAAGGCAAATGTCGGAAAATCAAGCCTCCTGAACCGGTTTCTACGAAAGGATCGGGCCATCGTAACGGATTTTCCAGGTACAACCCGGGACAGCATAGAGGAAACCCTAAACATGTCCGGTCTGCCGGTTGTTCTCATTGACACCGCCGGTTGGCGTGATACAACGGACCCGGTGGAGCGGATTGGTATCGAGAGAACCCGGGAGATGGCGGAGTCCGCGGATCTTGTGCTTTTTATGGTGGAAGCGGAAAAGGGCTTTCTTGAAGAGGACCATGCGCTTTACGGAAAGATTCAAGGAAAAGAGAAAATTCTCGTGATTAATAAAAAGGATCTCGTGAAGGGGAATCCGGTTATCGATATCCCGAAAGGGTGGCATTTTTTTGCCACGCTATACACATCTGTAAAGTTTGATCAGGGTATCGAAGATCTGAAGAAGCAGATTTATCGTTTTGGAACCGAGGACGGAGCGGATTGTGAAGGTGGCATTGTGCCGAACTTGAGACAAAACAAATTGCTTGAAAGAGCACACCAGGACATCTCCGCCGCACAGGAAGGCCTCAAACAAAATCTGCCGAAGGAATTAATCGCCATCGATCTGCGGGGGGCAATGGATGCACTTGATGAAATAACCGGAGAATCGGTCAAAGCGGATGTGATGGATGTGGTTTTCAGCCGGTTTTGTATCGGAAAATAATGTTTCACGTGAAACATTGGGAGGTGGAGGAGAGCATATGACATATCGTTTTGAAGAAACTTTTTCTCATTATGAAAAATTGGCAGGGGCGGCGGACCGCATTTTTGAAAAGGTGAAAACAGAGTTTCCAAAGGAAACGACCTGCAAACCCGGATGTTCGGATTGTTGTCATGCCCTCTTTGATGTCTCTCTTGTGGAGGCCATGTATTTAAACCATCATTTTTACCGGTGCTTCGATGAAAAAGAACGGGCCGGACTCATCGAAAGAGCCAATCGGGCGGACCGGACCATCTATAAGGTCAAACGCGATGCCCGAAAGCGCCTGGAAAAAGGGCATATGGAAGAAGATCTGCTGGTATCCCTGTCAGCGGAGCGGGTCCGGTGTCCTCTTTTAGACAATGGGAATCACTGTGTAATGTACGAATACCGGCCGATTACCTGCCGCTTGTATGGCGTGCCAACGGAAATCGGAGGGTTGTCGCACAGCTGCGGACAGACCGGCTTTATCAAAGGCAAATCTTATCCGACGGTACACATGGAAAAAATGAATCAGCAGCTTTTTGCACTGGCGGTTAATCTTGTGGCCGAGATGGGTTCCAGATTTGCCCAGCTGTCCGAACTGGTGATGCCGGTTTCGGCGGCGCTTCTGACGGAGTTTGACGATGAATTCCTGGGGATTGGCAACGCTGCATCCGGGGAAGAGGGTGGGGAAAAATAAAGGTACCGTGATGGACGATATGGAAGAAAAGAAAGCGGAAAGAAAAAAAGCCATTTTTGAAAGCATGTCCCCCAGACGTCAGAAGCATATTCTGAAACGGGGATACGACAAGTGGGATCCTTTTGAAGAACCCAAAGATCCGATCGATATTCGAAAGGATAAAACCCGGCGGACGAGTCAGATGCTTGTCCGTGAATTTCTTCAAACCCGGGAAGGAGAAACTTACAGCAATGAATACGGCCGCGGCGTTCTTGAGATCTGTCTTGGAATGGTGAACGATGAGGACCGATTCCGTGCCATGTATGAATTTTCCATCTGGTATCATGACCTCTTAAAAAAGGAGGGGCTCGAAGCGTAATCCGCTGCTTGATTCTCGAGAAAAATTTTGGATCTCCCAAAAAAACGACTCTTTCAAATCGTTCAAGACGGGCGATCTTCTGTTGGTCAAATACTCGGGCTGCATAAAACAAACCACCCCTTAAAATTGATATCAGGCCATCTCTCGACGACATGACCTGCCACCATTTTCAGATAATGACGCACATGCCTTGAAATGCGTCCGTTTTCAAGCCGTCTTTCAACTTTGCCGTCGCTTTCAATAAATTTCTTTTGATAGGGTAAAAGGCGGTAACCTAACCGGCGGTTGGACCGTTTCCTACATGTGCAGATAACGGAGCTAAAAACGAGTCGATTATAACCTCTTGATGCTAGGGAGTGGAAAGCGCATGAATTTAAATCGGTGGGGTGTCGGTTTTCTGGGAGGTGTCTTGAGCCTTGGAATGTTATTTGTCGGTGGTTGTGAGCAGATGGTTTCCGTCAACAGTCGATGGGCAAGCGGACAAATCGTCGTGGATGGCCGGTATAATGAATGGCTGGACGGGAGCATGTATTATGATGAGGAGACCAACACCAAGATAGGAATTCGAAATGACGCTCAGAACCTTTACCTTTGCCTGGTATGCAAAGATGAAAATATCGAGCGGCAGATCCGGCAGGGCGGTTTTACGCTTTGGGTGTGCCAGAACAAAACAAAAAATAAACTTTGGGGGTTGCGATACCTGGCGGGAGCAGACGGTTCCGGAGACATGGGCGGTTTTGGCGGCCCGGAAGGTCGCGGCGCTCCAAGAAGTTCGAGAAATGCTCCGCCAGGTGATCTTGGAAAAGGTGAAGACCAGAAAGGTCCGGACCAAAATCCTCCGAACCAAGGACAGGGCTCTCCTAAGGAAGACCTCGGTGGACGGGACAGCCGAGCTTCTGAAACTGCAACGGATTTTGAAATACTTTCCTCCGAAGATGATTCCGGCCAAATCATCCAGGCTGAAAAACTTAAGAAACTGGGCGTTGAGGAAAGCTTTTCCCAGGCAAAGGAAGGGGGCCTCGTGTATGAAGTTAAGATTCCTTTGAATAAAACCGAAAAAACCCCATATGCCGCGGTGCGCTCTAAAAATGGAGATTGCCTGATCGGCTTGGTTTCAGAAAAAACGGATGCCCAAGGAAAGAGTGGCGACGGCATGAAAGGTGGCAGGGGGGGCGATATGCGAAGTGGTATGGGCAGTGGTGGTATGAGCGGTGGCACGGTAGGCGACATGGGGGGCATTATGAACTTTGGAGACGTGGGGAGTAGCTCGGGCGGTGGAATGGGCGGCGGCGGCATGGGGAGGAGTCCGGGTGGTGGAATGGGCGGCGGTCCGGGAGGCGGTGGCATGAGCAGAAGCTCGGCATCTTCCCTTCAGTTGTGGGCCATGATCGAACTTGCAGCCAACCCCGGTTCACGGAACTGATTCTATTTTCAGGCGGTGCGGGCTTTTCTATCCAGGTTTCGATATTGAACCGCCTCGGAAATGTGCTCGGCGGTGATCTGCATTTCACCGCAAAGGTCCGCGATGGTTCTTGAAATCTTTAAAATACGGTTATAGGCCCGGGCCGATAGACCCAGTTTCTCGATCGCTGTTTCCAACAGCGACTCGGCCCGACCATCGATTTGACAGTATTTGTGGATATGTCGGCTCTTCATTTGCGCATTCGCATGAAGCTTTGTTTTTTGAAAACGTTTTGACTGGATACGCCGGGCAGCCATTACCCGCCCACGAATTTCCTTTGACGATTCGGCGGCGTGCGTATTTTTCAGATCCTTAAACGGAACGGCCGGTACTTCCACCTGCAGGTCAATCCGGTCCAGAAGCGGACCTGAAATCTTGGAACGATACCGGTGAATTTGGTGGTGGGTGCAGTAGCATTCGTGCTTGGGATCCCCAAAAAATCCGCACGGGCAAGGGTTCATGGCAGCCACCAGCATAAAACAGGCGGGATAGGAGAGGGGCATGGCCGCACGGGAGATCGTGACGGACTGGTCTTCCAGGGGTTGCCTCAGCACCTCGAGAACGTGCTTCTTAAATTCGGAAAGTTCGTCGAGAAAAAGAACCCCGTTATGTGCCAGGCTGACTTCCCCCGGACGGGGAATATGCCCGCCACCAATCAGGCCGGCATCGGAAATCGTATGGTGAGGAGATCGAAACGGTCGGGTTTGGACCAGGGCCTGGTTTGAGTCCAGCAAGCCCGCCACGGAAAATACTTTCGTGGTATCCATTGATTCGTCGAAAGAAAGGGGCGGAAGAATCGTGGGCAGTCGTCGTGCGAGCATCGTCTTTCCGGATCCGGGAGGACCTATCATCAGGAGATTGTGGCCGCCGGCGGCCGATATTTCGAGGGCCCGCTTTGCATGTTCCTGTCCCTGGACTTCGGCATAATCGATATCCTCATTGGGGACTGTGTTGAAAACGTCTTTTATTTCAATGTGTTGCGGCTGTATCGTTTCGCTGCCCCTGAAAAAATCGACTGCCTGGTGCAACGTTGATACCGGATACACAGGGATATCCGGAGTGACAGCGGCCTCTTTGCCGTTTTCCATGGGGACCAGGATGCCGGCATACCCGGCCGCTCCGGCAGCCAAGGCCATGGGTAGAGAACCTTTGACCGGCTTTATTCTACCATCGAGTGACAATTCTCCCATGATGCAAAAACGGGAGGTGATATGGCCTGGCAGGATGCCCGTGGCGGACAGAAGTCCGATAGCCATGGGCAGATCAAAACCGGTACCGTCTTTTTTAATGTTCGCCGGCGCCAGATTTACTGTAATTCTATCATCGGGAAAGGAATAACCAGAATTATGGATTGCCGATTTAACCCGCTCTTTGCTTTCCTTGACGGCGGCTTCGGGAAGACCAACGATGGTAAAGGACGGAAGTCCATTGGAAATATCCACTTCCACCTCTATCAAATGGGCATCAATCCCGATAACTGTGCTGCTCATGACTCTTGCGATCATCTCATCTCCTTTTGGGGTGGCCAGGTAACAGAACAGCCCGCGGGCCGGTTCAAAGGGGATAAACGACAGGAAACATCAAAAGGTAAGAGAAAACTTGTATTTTATTTCAGTTAGTTGTATAAGTTAGCGGTAATTGTTTTGTCAATAAAAATTAATAACCACATAAAGAGCGTGGTTTTTATTAAGAATAAGAGCAGGGAACATGTTTCATACAAATCAACGAACATTAGCTGAAACCGTCAGCTGTTCCGGTGTCGGCATGCACTCTGGGAAAGCGGTCCAGCTGACGATTCATCCGGCACAGGATAATTACGGCATTAAATTTTTCCGTACAGACCTTCCGGATTGCCCCGGCGTTTCCGCCCATTTTAACAATGTGGTGGACACAAGCCTTGCAACGGTCATTGGAAATGACGGCTTTATCGTTTCCACCATTGAACACTTGATGGCCAGCTTCGCCGCGCTGGGGATTGATAATGCAAAGGTGGAACTCGATTCATATGAAATGCCCATCATGGATGGCAGTGCCGCACCGTTTGCTTCACTTCTGAAATCCGCGGGGGTCGAAGAACAAAGCAGCTCCCGATGTTATTTTGTCGTGAAGCAGCCGATAGAATTGGAGGAAGGGGGTAAATTCATCGGTCTATACCCAGCGGATCAATTCCAGATCACCTATGCCATTGATTATGATCACCCCCTGATTGGACGGCAGACATGCTCTTTGGATTTAACCGGCGAGTTGTTCGAAGCGGATATAGCCGGTGCCCGAACCTTTGGTTTTCTTCATGAATATGAATACTTGAAACAATATGGGTTTGCACGGGGCGCCTCTCTGGACAATGTGGTGGTGATCGACAATCAAAAAATTCTCAATCCCAACGGCCTCCGGTATCCGGATGAATTTGTCCGCCATAAGATGCTGGATTGTCTTGGAGATTTTTCGCTACTAGGAATGCCGATTCAGGGTCGTATCGTGGCCGAGAAGTCGGGACATGCCTTTCATTACCACTTTCTCAACACTTTTTTTGCCAGAAAGGATGCCTGGGAAACCAAAATTCTATCAGCGCCGATTTACCCCTCCAAACCACAGTTGAAAGAACTTGCCATTTGAGCCTCTATTCGTTATAAACAGCGAATATGTTTTCATAATTGCCGGTTTAAATAATTTTATATGCCATTGCCCACTTTTAAGGCGAGTTTTCGAACTGTTAAGTGAATAATTACTGATGCGAAAAGGGTTACTCATATTTATCGGACTGCTGCTTTTTTCCCAGCAGATTCTCTTTGCTCAAGACGCGGCGTTGACAAATATCGTGGTCACCAACAACCGCGATGACTTGCTGTTGTATCTAAACGCCACGGGTGCTTTCAGCGACAAGACAAAAAAAGCGATTCTAAGCGGCGTGCCCACCACGTTTACATTTTACATCACGCTCAACAAGGAGCGAAATTACTGGTTCAATAAAAATATCGTCGATTTAAAGGTCACCCATGTGATTAAATACGATAATCTGAAAAAGGAATTTCGTGTAGACCGATCCTGGGATTCGAGCGGACCGGTGTACACCAGTTCTTTTGAAGAGGCTCAACAGCTGATGATCAAGATCGACAGTCTTCGAATCGTATCTCTCAAGAAGCTGGAAAAGGGCCAACACTACCAGATACGCGCCAAGGCGGAATTAAGCAAATTTACGCTTCCCCTGCACCTGCACAAAATTCTTTTCTTTCTTTCTTTCTGGGACGTTGAAACGGATTGGTATGCGATTGATTTCACATTTTAAGTTCAAGGGGGCCTTAACCAACCTCAGACCCGAAACAGGCATTTTTTCTTTGAGATGAACGAAGCCTCCCCGAAACCTGCCGTATCGTTTTTTACGGAAGAGGACCGAAAGCGTAGAAAACGGGAAATCATCATTATCGTTTGTATTGTGTTTGTCGTCGCCCTGCTCACGTATGCTGAAAACAGGATCGTGGATATCGGCAGGGATATTTCGCTCTCCAGCACGGTCTTGATGTTCATTCTGATCAATATCAATCTCCTGCTTCTCCTCCTGATGATTTTCCTCGTGTTTCGAAACATCGTCAAACTCCTC
Organism: Desulfobacterales bacterium; assembly: GCA_040235505.1. GTDB lineage: Bacteria > Desulfobacterota > Desulfobacteria > Desulfobacterales > JAFDDL01 > JBECKW01. Next base: position 55,593 of record JBECKW010000017.1, on the reverse strand, counting down.
TACGACCGCAAGAGAAAAACCATGGGGGCAAAGCTTCGAACAAGGATGGTTCTATCCTTTGTTACCCTTTCACTACTCCCGACGACTGTGCTTTTTTTCTTTTCAATCAACTTTATCACTTTACAGGTATCGAGTTGGCTGGATGTGAATGTCGAACAAGCTCTCAAATCCTCACTGAGCGTGGGCCAGCAGGTTTATGCCCAGGAGGAAAAAGACAATCGATATTTCTTGGAAGAAATATCTTCGCATGTAAAATCAAGGGGCTTTTTGGCAGAAGACAAACGGGCGGCACTGACCGATTATCTGAAAACGGCACGGGCGGCTTACCACCTTCAGGGGGTAGAAATATATACAGGCAATTTTCAGCAGATAGCATCCTCCTTTTCCCAAAAACTCGAGGCGGTCGAGTTCAGGCAGATTTCAGCCGATCAACTTCAGAAGGAGCCGGGGCCGAACGGGGTCCGTCTTCTGACGCAGTCGTTTTCTTCGGGAGAACTTGTCAAAACGATCTCAACGATTCCCTTTGGCGCGCAGCGGGAGACGGCGCAAGGATTTGTTGTGGTGACGGATATTATTTCAATTGATCTTGCCGATGCACTTCAGACCATCAAAAGCGGGTACGAGGGGTATGGGCAGATGAAGCTCCTCCGGCGACCGATTCAGATCATTTACTACCTGGCGCTTTCCATCGTTGCGCTTCTGGTTCTTTTTTGCTCCGTTTGGTTCGGTTTTTATCTTGCCAAAACCTTAAGCATCCCCATCAAAGAGCTTGCGGAGGGAACGCTTCGTGTGGCCGAAGGGGATCTGGATGTAACGATTGATCTTGTTGCGGATGATGAAATCGGAAGTCTGGTGGATTCCTTCAATAAGATGACACAGGATCTGCGTGACGGAAGGCGGCAGCTCGAACGATCGGCTCAAATACTTCGGACCCAGAATATTGAGATAGAAGAACGGCGGCAGTTTATGGAAATCGTGTTGAAGCACGTCTCCGCGGGGGTTGTCTCGCTGGATGCACGCGGCAGGATCACGACCATGAGCAAATCTGCAGAACAGATGCTGAATTTGGATGTGGATGAAGTCCTGAGCCGATCCTACCACCGGCTTTTAAAAAGTGGAAACACCAAACTCGCCGAGGAACTTCGCGAGAAGCTTTCGCGGTCAGTGACAGGGTCGCTGGAAACGACCATTCGCATCTCGATCCAGGATCGTCCGCGAAGCTTTTTGCTGCATGTGAAAGCACTGAAGGACGATCGTGACAATCCTCTGGGCTATGTTCTGGTGTTTGACGACCTGACCGAGCTTGAAAAGGCGCAGAGACTTGCCGCATGGCGTGAAGTGGCCCGGCGCATCGCCCACGAGGTTAAAAATCCGTTGACGCCCATTGCACTTTCCGCCCAGCGCCTGAATCGAAAATATTCGGATCGGATTAACGAGACGGTTTTTACGGAATGCGTTCAGACCATCGTCGACCATGTTTCCCTGATTCGGAACCTTGTGAACGAGTTTTCCGCGTTTGCAAAATTTCCGTCGGCAAATCCGCTGCCGTGCCGCCTGGAAAGCATCATCGAGGAAACGGTTGCCCTGTATCGCGAAGGACACCCGGACGTGACGTTTGATGTGAATATTTCCAAAAATCTTCCGGATGTCAGCCTGGATCGGCAACAGATGAAACAGGCCATGATCAACCTGGTCGATAATGCCATCGGGGCCATGAAGGCTTCGGGAACCCTGGGCATTTCGGTGTCCCATGATCCGATCCTGAAAATGATTCGTATCGAGGTCACTGACACAGGCCCGGGGGTGACCGACGAAGAAAAGATTCGTTTGTTCGAGCCTTATTTTTCGACCAAACAAACCGGCATGGGGCTTGGTCTCACCATCGTAAATTCGATTGTCGCGGATCATTACGGGATGATCCGGGTCTTGGATAATCAGCCCCAGGGTGCCAGGTTCGTCATCGAACTGCCGGTTGAACCCGGCGGGGTGGAGGCTTAGGAAAAACGCTGGCGGACCATTGACATTTTCGGGCCGATAGGCTAGCCCAGTTTGAAAGCGCACCACAAGCTTAAACGACTTTATTTTAAGGATACAACATGTTTCCATCTGTACTGATCGTGGACGATGAAGCTTCCATTCGCCAGTCTTTGAGCGGAATACTTTCCGACGACGGGTTCGATGTGCTGACAGCGGCCAACGGATACGAGGCGCTTAAAATCATCGAAACGGAATCCCCCGATATCGTGCTTTTGGACATCTGGATGCAGGGGATGGACGGCATTGAAACGCTGAAAGAGATAAAAAAGGAGAATCCTTCGATACCGGTGATCCTCATTTCCGGCCACGGAAACATCGAAACCGCGGTAAAGGCCACAAAAATGGGAGCGTTCGATTTGATCGAAAAGCCGCTTTCCATCGACAAGGTCATTCTTGCCATCAACAATGCTCTCGATTTCAGACGGCTCGAAGAAGAAAATAAGTATTTGAGGAAAAAAACCATTGAAAAGCACTCCATCACCGGGAGCAGCCCGCAAGTTCAGCTGCTTCGAAAACAGATCGCCAAGGCGGCTCCGTCGGATGCATGGATTTTAATTTCTGGCGAAAACGGTACGGGAAAGGAGTTGGTGGCAAGAACCATCCATAATCTCAGTAACCGCGCGGGAAATGCCTGGGTCGACGTGAATTGTGCGGCCATTCCCGAGGCCATGATCGAAAGCGAACTGTTCGGACAGGAAAAGGGGGCGGTATCAGACAACCAGGTAAAAAAGTTGGGTAAATTTGAAATTGCGAACCACGGCACCCTCTTCTTCGATGAGATCAGTGATATGAATCTTTCAACCCAGGCCAAAATTCTCCGGGTGCTTCAGGAACAACAATTTCAGCGGCTTGGCAGTTCCCGGACCATCCAGGTGAATGTCCGGGTCATTGCGGCGACGAACAAGGATCTGGAGCAGGAAATCAAAGAGGGTCGCTTTCGGGATGATCTTTATTTTCGGCTCAATGTCATACCGATTCAGGTGCCGCCCCTGAGACAGCGTCTGGAAGATATCCCGATGCTTGTGGACACCTTTTTATCCGAATTTTCCCAACAGGGCCGAATCAAGCCGAAAAAAATGAGCCAGGAGGCGATGGACTGCCTGATGTCCTACCACTGGCCGGGAAATGTTCGGGAGCTTCGAAATTTAATCGAAAGGCTTTCCATCATGGGGGGCCGAAAGGTGATCGATGCGTCTGACCTGCCGCCAGCCTATAATCCATCGAGTTCGCCGTCGGCGATGCAGGACGGGAATGACTTGTTTGCAGTCGGTCAGTTGAAGGAAGCCAGCAAAGCATTTGAAGCGGTCTTCATCCAGAAAAAGCTTTCGGAACACAACAACGATCTGACCAAAGCCGCCGAAGCGATCGGGGTGACGGTGGAAACCCTGCGGAAAAAGATCAAACATATGAATGAAACAACCTGAACCATGCAACTTCGGGTAATTGGCGGACGGCTGAGAGGGAAAAAACTGTATTCCGTTCCGGGAATGCTGACCCGGCCGACGGCAAACCGGGTAAGAGAGGCCGTTTTTAATATCCTGACCTCCGAAGTGAACGGGGCCAAAGTTCTGGATCTGTTTGCCGGGACCGGAAGTCTGGGGCTGGAGGCGTTGAGCCGCGGGGCGGTATATGCCGTATTTGTCGACAATCATCCTCAACCCCTTTCAGTGATTCAAAAAAACATTTCAGCCTGCAAGCTGGACACCGCCTGCCGGGTGCTTCGCTGCGATCTGGGGCTTGAGTTCAGCTGGCAGTCCGCCTCGGGCGGCGGATTTCAGCTGGTGTTCATGGATCCGCCGTATGACAAGGGCTTTGTCGGTTCAACCCTTGCCCGCCTGCATGCCGGCCGGCTGCTGGAAAAAGACGCCATTGTGATGGTGGAACATTCCCCCCGGGAGCCCATTGAAGTGGGGGCTTCGCCGTATGTTCTGCAGGATCAGCGAAAATACGGAAAAACCCTTGTTTCTTTTTTACTTTATGCCATATAATCATTTATTTAAAACGAAACTACAAATTATAAATTGGACATGCGATCGATGACAGAGCGATTAGCGATATATCCCGGATCCTTTGATCCGGTGACCAACGGCCATCTGGATATTATTGAACGGGGGCTGAAGCTGTTTGATCGAATTATTGTGGCCGTTTTGATCAATCCGGCCAAAAAGCCTCTTTTTTCCGTGGAGGAACGCCTTGAACTGTTAAATAAAAGTTTGGCACATCTTCCCAATGTGGAGGTGAGCACGTCGGAAGGGCTTTTGGTGGATTATGCGGTCGTTAAAAATGCCGGGGCCATTTTGAGGGGCATGCGGGCGGTGTCCGATTTCGAGCATGAATTTCAGATGGCACTCATGAACCGGCGGCTTAACCGAAAAATTGAAACGGTATTCTTAATGACAGGACTTCGATGGATTTTCACCAGCTCCTCCATCATCAAGGAAGCAGCCTCATTCGGCGGGCAGATTAAAGAATTGGTGCCGGAGGTGGTGTATGAAAAATTGAAGGAGAAATTCTCCTCAATGGCCGGAGGCCAGAGGTGATGGATTTGTGGCAGCTGAATGTGTTCTGCAAGGTGATAGAACTCAAGAGCTTTTCCAAAGCCGGCAGTGCCGTTTATCTTTCACAGCCGACGGTGAGCAGCCATATCAAGGATCTCGAAGAAGGCGTCGGATGCAAGCTGATAGACCGGATGCCGAAGGAAGCCCTTCCGACAAAAGCCGGTGCGCTACTGTACGGATATGCAAAAAAACTGTTGGCACTTCGGGACGAAGCGGAAACCGCGCTGGCCCAATTTCAGGGGATGATTAAGGGCCGGTTAACCATTGGCGGGAGCACAATTCCCGGGGTGTATATCCTGCCGCGAATGGTGGGGATGTTTACCCGAAATTACCCGGATGTAAAGATTTCTCTGGTGCTGGGGGATACGGGAAGCATCATCGATAAAATCATATCCGGAGATTTGGAGCTGGGGGTTGTCGGCGCCCTGTCGGAAGAAGACGGCGGCGTCCACCAGGAGCTCCTGTTTGAAGATGAAATGAGACTCGTAATTCCCCCATCCCACCAATGGTCGTCAAAAGAGCAGGTGACCTTGGACGACCTTCAAAAGGAACCGTTCATTATTCGGGAAAGCGGATCGGGAACCCTTAAATCCATCCAACAGAGTTTTGAGCAAAAAGGCAGCAGCATTCGAAAACTCAACGTCGCGGCCGAAATGGGCAGTACCGAAGCCGTGCTTCAGGCGATCAAGGCAGAGGCGGGGGTTTCCATTCTATCCATGCTGGCAGTTTCCGACGACGTTCGTGCCGATCGGCTTCGAACGTTGAAAATTCGAGGGGTGGATTTGACGCAGCGATTCTACGTGACCCGATTGAAGAAGCGGACGCCATCACCACTTTGCAAATGTTTTCTCGACTTTTTAACGTCAAGGATAAAGGTTTCGTAACCAAGTTTTTTCGAACGCCCTAAAAGTTGACATCCGTGTGAATATCCATGTCGCATCATCTGACAGAGCAGGCCGAGATCATATTACAGAAGCGCTATCTTAAAAAAGATGCCGCCGGACGGGTAATCGAAACACCGGAAGAAATGTTTGCCCGGGTCGCTTCGGCGGTGGCCGAGGGGGATCGCCTGCTTGACGCGGCGGCAAATGTCGACAGTACGCGGGAAGTATTTCAAACCTTGCTGGAAAACCTCTGGTTTCTACCCAATTCACCGACCCTGATGAATGCGGGACGCCGTTTGGGTCAACTGGCAGCTTGCTTTGTGTTGCCGGTGGAAGATTCCATCGATTCTATTTTCGGCACCCTGAAACATTCGGCCATGATTCACAAGAGCGGCGGCGGCACCGGCTTTTCCTTTTCCAGGATACGACCAGAGCACGATGTGGTGATGTCGACCGCCGGGATTTCGAGCGGACCGATCTCTTTTATGTCGGTGTTCGATGTGGCCACGGAGATTGTCAAGCAGGGCGGTACCCGCCGGGGGGCCAACATGGGGGTACTCCGGGTGGATCATCCGGACATAGAAGCCTTCATCGATGCCAAGAAGGATCTCGGAAAACTCAATAATTTCAATTTATCCGTCGGCGTGACCGATACTTTTATGGACGCCCTCTCAACGGGCGGAGAGTACGATCTCATCAACCCGAGAACCAGTAAGTCCGTATCCCGGGTCTCCTCTGAAAAGATTTTCCGCCGGATCGTATCCATGGCCTGGGAGACGGGTGAGCCCGGGGCCCTTTTTCTGGGCACGGTCAATCGCCACAATCCGACACCCCATCTCGGAAACTTCGAAGCTACCAATCCTTGCGGAGAGCAGCCGCTGCTTCCATATGAATCCTGCACCCTGGGGTCCATTAACCTGTCCCGGATGGTCGTAAAAAACAGCGTCGATTACAACCGGCTCGATGAGGTCGTACGTCACTCGGTACATTTCTTGGACAATGTCATAGAAGTGAATCGATACCCACTGCCGGAGATTGAACGGATGAGCCGGCAGACCCGAAAGATCGGACTGGGAGTGATGGGGTTTGCAGATATGCTCATCCGTATGGGGATCCGGTATGATTCCGAGGAGGCGACACATCAGGCGGAATCCGTTATGGCGCGGATTCAATCCTCAGCCCGGGAAGCAACGGCGGCCCTTGCGCGCCGACGCGGCAATTTCCCCGCCTACCGGGGAAGCCGTCATGATCGGCCCGAAACACCCCATGTACGCAATGCCACCACCACCACCATCGCTCCCACCGGCACCATCAGTATCATTGCCGGTACAACCAGCGGTGTGGAGCCGCTTTTTGCCGTTGCCTACTACCGGCGGGTCCTCGAAGGCAGAAACCTTTTTGAAACACATCCGCTATTCATGAAGGCGGCCAAGGCGGGAGGTTTTTATAATGAAAAGCTGGCGGAAGAGATCGCAACCGGCGGCTCCGTTCAATCGCTGGCCTCGGTGCCGGAACCGGTAAAGATGCTTTTTCGAACGTCTTTGGATATCGAGCCCGACTGGCATATCCGGATACAGGCCGCTTTTCAAAAATATACCGATAACGCGGTATCAAAGACGGTCAACCTGCCGGCCCATGCCACCCAAACGGATGTTGGAAATATTTTTCTGTCCGCTTACCGTCACCAATGCAAGGGGGTGACCATTTACCGGTATGGCAGCCGGAAAAACCAGGTGCTTCATATGGCAGAGGCGTCACTTTCCGGCGCCAAGAGCGTCCATCCGGCCGATAATGTTTCGATGAAACCACCCGGACCGGAAAAGCGTCTTTCTCCGGGCAAATGTCCGGAATGCGGTAGCTGGTTGTTATACGAAGAGGGGTGCCTGATGTGCCGCGGTTGCGGATTTACCCGATGCGGTTAACCTATACGGAACGTCTTTCTATTTTTACAGGGGAAAGAGCCCCTGGGAGGTAAAGGAGTCTCATTGAAGCTGATTTTTTTTGGAGCCATTATCGGAATTGCCAATATTATCCCCGGTGTCTCCGGGGGGACCTTCGCCCTGATTCTGGGAATCTATCCGAGGCTGCTCAAGGCGCTTGGATCTTATAATGCCCGTTTTGCAAAAGCATTGCTGTCATGGATTGGAAAACCCCGATGGCGGGAATTCAAAACCCTGATGCTTACGGAGGATTCTTTATTTTTGCTGCGACTTCTGATAGGCGTCCTGGCGGCCATATTTTTGCTCAGTCAGGGGCTGAAATTCAGCCTGGAAAACTACTACAGTGCAACCTACGGTCTTTTTCTGGGACTGATTCTGTTTTCAATCCCGATTCCTTACCGGCTTCTATCCAGCAAAAAACCATCGGCGGCGGTGTGGCTTCTGGTGGGCGTGGGAGTGACGCTGCTGATCAGCATTCAAGTGGATCCCTCGGCCAAGATGCTGGAAAAAAGTCTTCACTACGAGTCGATTCTCCAAGGTGTCGGCGCCCATGTTTCCACCGGTTATGCGCTTTCGGAATATCTGGTCGTTTTTCTCATGGGGGCTTTGGCCATTTCCGCCATGGTGCTGCCCGGCATCAGCGGGTCGTTCATTCTGCTGCTTTTCGGCTATTACTACCCGGTGATTGCCGCCATATCCCGGCTGCGCCATTTGTATCCGGAAGATCTTTTATATCTGGGATCTTTCGGGGTGGGTTGCCTGGCTGGACTCGCCGTTTTCGTCCGGATTTTCAATTATGTTTTTTCTCGGTTCAAAGACCAGACCATCTTTTTTCTGATCGGCCTGATGGTGGGTTCCCTTTACGCACTGTGGCCGTTCAAGACTTACCGGCTGGTGGATCTGTATACGAAAGTAAATGGAGGGATTACGCATATCTCGGGATATAAACTCTACAGCAATCACCTGACATGGTGGCACGGGCTTGGAGACTTGATCCCTGTTTTGGTGACGTTTGCAGTGGGGGGAGCGGTGATGATGGTCTTCAGCCGGTTCGAGAAAAATACCCCGGCGTTATAGGAAAAATAGGGGGCTACCAGCCATACTCCCCCACAAGTTTCACAAACCTGCACCCGCCCAGGGGGCTTTGGTGAATTTCACCCTCCTCGTCCTTGTCGATCCGGATGAGTTCCTGGCTGTGCTCGCTTCCCACCGGCAAGACCAAACGCCCGCCGATGGCCAGTTGATCCACCAGCACTTGGGGAATGCCGGGAGCACCGGCCGTGACGATAATGGCGTCAAACGGGCTTTCATCCCGCCAACCGGTGGTGCCGTCCGAGTAGCGTGTCAGGATGTTGTGATATTTGAGCTGGTCGAACAGTCGTCTTGCGTTGATGTAGAGGGAGTTAATACGCTCGATGGTATAAACGCGATAAACGATTTCAGCCAGAACGGCGGCCTGATACCCGGAGCCGGTACCGATTTCCAGTACCCGGTCCTCCTTTTTCAGTGTCAGCGCCTGGGTCATTTCCGCGACGATGAAAGGCTGGGAAATCGTCTGCTGCTGGCCGATGGGCAGCGGAAAATCGCCGTATGCCTGGTCCCGCAGCGCTTCACTTACAAAAAGATGCCGGGGCACCCTTCGCATGGCAGAAAGAACGTGGGTGTCTGCGATGCCACGACCTTCAATTTGTCGCCGGACCATATCTTCCCGCTGCCGTGCATACTTCAAAGGTTCTTTGCTCATCAAATTTTGTAAATCACCCGGTTGTCCGTGATAATGATGTCCACATACTTGTCGTGGGATTCCATGGGAACCATGGAAATCACTTGTTCTTCAAGGGCAACCGCCACCTTTCGTGTCGTGATGGGTAATCTGGGAATCAGGTGGTCGTAATAGCCTTCACCGCTGCCAATACGCCCCCCTTTTTCATCAAAAGCCAACCCCGGCACAATGGCAATATCGATACAGTCGATGGGTACCTTTTTACATCGGCCGGTATCCGGTGCAGAAATGCCATCGGGATCCAGAATAATGTCCTTGTCCGGTTGGTCGATTTTGTAAAGAGCGACTTTTGGTTTGTCTCTACTGATGAAAGGCAATACAACGATCTTACGCATTTCAAGCGCACGATCGATAATGCTCTTGGATTCTATCTCCCAATCTTTGTTCAAGTACAGCAGTACGATTTTTGCCTCTAAAAAATTTGCGAAATCGAAAAGCTTTTCCACAACGACATGATTTTTTCCCACAAGTGTTTCTCTGGGAATTGCGTCGAGGCGGGAGGCCATCTGTTCGCGGATTTCCTGTTTTTTTTCTTTGATATCTTCCATAAATTTCTCCAAGAATTATGACGATGTTATATACTTTTTATCCTAAAAAAGTCAACATTTTAAATACATATACAAATCGGTCCTTGAAATTCCCTTTCATGTTGATATAGATTTTGGTTCTGTCGACGGGGATTTTACAGATGAATTTTTCGGGATCCCGATTCATGAAAAAACGGAAGGATGATAATGAGCACGAACGAACATAAAAAAACAGCCCCTAAAAATATCACCCTGGGGATTTTGACAGTTTCGACCACCCGGACCATTGAGACGGATAAAAGCGGACTTTGGATCCGAACGCAGGCCCAAAAGGAGGGACATCGTGTTCTTCATCATTCGATAGTCCCTGATGATTCGGCGATCATCAGCAAAACGCTTCTGGATGTGATCCGTAATTATTCACCCCAGGCGGTGCTGCTGACGGGCGGAACCGGCATCAGTCTTCAGGACGTTACCATCGAGGCGGTACGGCCGCTGCTAAAAAAGGAAATGACGGCGTTCAGTTGTCTTTTTGCACAACTGAGCTTTGAACAGATCGATTCAGCCGCCCTTTTATCCAGGGCCTTGGCGGGAATTATCGATCGAACGGTGGTATTTTGTATGCCCGGAAGTCTGGCGGCCTGCAAATTAGCCTGTAAGACACTGATTTTTCCGGAACTCGGGCATCTGGTACGCCACCTTCACATTGGATGAGAGCCTGACGGTCTTTACAAAAGAGTCACCCCTGGCTTGAGGTTTCTTTCAAGCCATTTTCCTCCATGAACGAATCTCTGAAGATGGACACCAGCGCCAGGGTCTGGTCTGAAATTTTCAAGCAGCCGTCCAGAAAGCCGTAAAAAAGGATGCTGAGCCGGGTCTTGGTTTCTCTTTTCTGGATACGTTCGATCTGCCGCTTGTCAAATTCGTCCACCAGCTGCTGCAGTGTATCGCGCTGCCGTAATAACGATCCGTAATCAATAACTTTTCTTTCCAGTAGCATGCCGGAGACATCGCTCAGCAATCCCACAACGCAGGTTTTGATCTTTTCCAGCTCCTCACGTTGCGCGACCGTTACCCCCGCATGGACATTATCCACATGCTGATAGGCGCGGATGACAAGGTCCCGGTGGCCTTCGGCGAGCTCCTGCAGGGATCGGATGGTGGAGACGTATTTCTGGGTGTCGTTGAGGTCATACTTTTTCAGTAAATAGAGCGTCTTGAAAATGTTGGCCATAATGACATTCGCCCACATCTGGATCCACCGCGTTTTTTCCCGGGCGGCTTTGAGAATGGTGCGGTTTTCAAGAAAAAGTCCGTCAAAGGAGTTGGCCAGATTGCTCCCAATTTCCTTCAGGAACTCACCGGCATGTTCAAAGGACATGGTAATGGCCGCCTGGGGCGTGGTCACTGTTTTCAGGCTGAAGGCGGTCAGAGTGTCCTCCTCCTCTTTTCGTTTTGCATGCACGTGATGATTTCGCCAGATCATGAACACCGCAAAGGCAAGCAGTACAAAGGCGCCCAGCAGCTTTAAATGAAAAATAATGTAACCGAATACCATGGAGACGGTAAAGGCCGCCAAGGCTGTCAGAAACCAGCCGCCAATGACAGCCAGGACGCCGGTCACCCGATAGACGGCGGACTCCCGTCCCCAGGCCTGGTCGGCCAGGGAGGAACCCATGGCCACCATGAATGTCACGTATGTGGTGGACAGCGGCAGCTTGTAGGAGGTTGCATATGATACCAGCGCGCTTGCCACGATCAAGTTGACGGATGCCCGCAGAAGGTCAAAGGAAGGCGTTTCTTCTCCGGATGACCGCTTTTGCTTGAACGCGGGTGGCATAAGGCGTCCTCCCACCCATCGTCCGACGGGCGCGGGGGTCAACCGTTTGACGAGGTCAATGGGCGTGGAGGCCATTCGCACCACCACCCGGGAGAGGGGGGAAGAGCCGAAGCGTTCGATACCCTCATCCTGACGGCTCAGATTGACCGTGGTTTCCGTAACGGTTCGGGCCTTTTTAGAAAGCGCCATGGTAAAGACCATAATAACCCCCGCCAGAAGCAGCAGGTAAGTATTGATGGGCACCTTTGCCTGAAGGGCGGCCATGGAGGCAGTTAAAGGATCGGCGGCGGCTTTTGCAACCTGAAAGACATTCATGCCGGCCATGAAGACACCGATAAAATTCACCAGATCATTGGCGGCAAAGGCCATGGCCAGAGCGAAGGTGCCGATGAGCACGATCGGTTTCAGAATATTGATGCGTGTGAAAAGCAGAAGCATCTGAAATAAAATGGTAAATATTAAAAAGCTGCCGATCAGGATCAGGGTCGTATGGCTCTGCATCCATTGGACCGTTTCCGGAGAAATAAAAGAGGCGCCACTGGCGCCTTTGAGGAGAATGAAATAGGTGATCATGGAAAGCGAGACGCCACCCCAGAGGCCGCCATAACGCTTCATGCGCTTTTGATAATCAAAGGTGAAAATAAGCCGGGTCACATATTGAATGACGGCGCCGAAAAAAAAGGCGACTACCACCGACAGAAGGATGCCGGAGATGATCCCGAGTGCTTTGCTGGAATTGATGTATTCCGACAGGGTGGTGAGACTCTCCCCGGAATTCATGATTTTGATAATCGAAACGGCCACGGCCGCCCCCAGTAGTTCAAAGACGATGGAGACGGTGGTGGATGTGGGAAGACCGAAGGTGTTGAACATGTCCAGCAACAGAATGTCGGTGATCATCACCGCCAGGAAGATCATCATCAGATCGAGCGCTTTGAAGTTTTGGGGGTGGAAAATACCCTTCCGGGCCACCTCCATCATCCCGCTGGAAAAAGTAACGCCCGCCAGTATTCCAAGGCTGGCGACAATCAGGATCACATACATCGGCGCCACCTTGGATCCGATGGAGGAATTCAGAAAATTAACGGCGTCATTGCTGACGCCGACAACCAGGTCAAAAACAGCCAGCGATGCGAGAATGATCAGTGAGATCAGGATAATGTTCATACGTCTTCCTTGAAATTCTTTTTAATGAACGGCTCGATTTTAGAAAAATAATCGATGGTTGCAGATAGGGATCAAATGGACACGCTCTTGATATCCATAACGGATATTTCTATCCCCTCCCCCTAAATTCATGCAAAATATGCCCGTGACCCCTATATACCGGTATGGTCAAAAAAACAATATCGAATCGAAACAAACAAACGTCCAACATCGAACATCGAACGTCCAACGTCCAAGAAGGACTTTTTGCCGTTTGATACACCAGATCTCCACGGCACCAGGTGTAAATCCCTTCAATAGATAATGCTTCACACGCATTTTTCAGAAGGGAGGTTATCCTTCCATAGGATGTTGAACGCCGGACGTTGAACGTTGGACGTTCATCCGTTTAAAAGTATCGCTTTCTCCCCTATCTCAGGTCCCTGTTTTTGTGCCCAGTAGCTTCTCCACGGTATCTTTGAGCCGTTTGTACGTCGTCTCGTCGAGTGAAAACGGGTAATCATTCTGGCTGGAAATCGCAGGATATTCCTTCTGGGAGGCATCTTTGCTGAAAAGTGACAGGGAATAGGTTTTCGTCCCCTTTAACGTGACGGTAAGGATGGGCTCACGGAAATCTTCCTTTTTCTTGTTTTCCAGGTACTGGCTGCAATTCAGGTAACCCAGCTGGGAAAGCAGACGCTTGACGGTTTCAAAATCGGCCGGGGTGCCGTCTTCCGCCTTCCAGACGGGTTTCGCCGCTTCAGCAGGTTTCTTCGTTGAAGGTGTTTCGGAAGCTGTTTTTTCCGTTTTAGCCGATACAGCCGTATTCTCTGTTGAGGATGTTTCAGTAGCGGATTTTTCTGTTTTCGCCGGTTCCGTCGCTTTCTCCGCTGAAGGCGCTTCGGAAGCGGTTTTTTCCGCCGGCGGAGTTTCCAGGGAGAGAGTGCAATGACGGTCACCGGAAGCGATGTCGATTCCGGTGATATCCTGGACTTTAAAGGAAAGGGCGGTTTTATCCCGCAGGCCCTCTACGGTTTGATCGAAGGTTTGGCGGAAATTATCCTCGGCCTGATAGACGTTGGGATCCTTGCCCAGGCGAACAAAGGTATGCCGATAGGTTTCCGCCGTTTTACCGATGGCAAAATCCCGTATCTTCCGGTCGCCGGCCCAGGCACTGACCTGGATTTTCTTGTCGTCCGTCAGATCATAGCGGGAATAGCTCCCGGCCTCCGAAACCAGAGCGGTCAGCTTGAGGCTGCCGAGCGCGGACAGCATCTCTTTGACCTTCGACGCGTCCGCCGGATATTTGTTTTTGCCGATTTGCCACTGGTCACCGCTGAGGGTAAGATCGATGGTTCCGGTAGAGGTCGAGATTTCGATACGGGAAATGTCTTTATCGGCGACCGCGGGCAGGGTCGGCAGTTCATAGTGGGAGCGGTTGGTGTTTCTCAGAAAAAGATAGGCCCCCAAAAGGACAATGATCACCCCCAGGATGATATATTCCTTTGATTTCATGTTATGCTCCTTGATTGGTTTCAAACATCTTTTGAATTGCTTTTCTGCGGACATGCCGCCGAATCCAGACAAACAGACCGAAAAATACCACCAGAATCGGAAGTCCGGCGATATTGAACGCTTTCACCACTGTTTTAAGCAGGGGACTGGTTTTATTCAGCGGATTTTGACTCTGGGTTTTGCTCCGCATGAGCGCGATATCTTCATGGCCGTTGAGGGTGTCGATCATGTTCATCACGAACATGCTGTTGGGGGTGGTCCCGTCGGTATCGAGGAGATCGTCCCGCAACATCTCGCCGGAGCCGATGATAAAGACTTTGGCGGGCTTTCCTTTTGCAATGATGGCGCCTTCGCTGGTGACCTGGGACGCCACGGATGCGGTTTTATTCGAATCCTTGAGAGCCTCTTCCTGGACATCCCCCTTTTTCTTCTCCTTATCTTTATCCGTGTCCTTATCCTTACTCTCGTCCGACGGCTTTTCCGGTATCTGCTTTCCGGCAAAATAGCTGGGGAAGTCTCCCTCGACCAGGCAGGCCAGGGGCTCTTTCTTAAATGCGTCGTCGGAGGTGGGAGGGCTGTGATACATGGGATTCAGGTTGATGGGCGCCTTCATCTCCCAGGATTTGTCGGAGGAGGAAAACACCACGGTTGCCTTCAGATTGTTTTTCTTGAGGGTGTCCTCGTGAAGAATCAGAGGAGAATCCTTGAGTGCCAGAAATTCCTTGATATTGTGCATCATCGGAAGCGACTGGTTGATGTTTTCCGGCTGAATGATGGGCGCATAATAAATGGGCTGCTTTCCCCCGCCCATGGCTTGGGAACGGGTTTGTTTATAGCATTTTTCGTCCATCACGACGGACTTTCCGATCTCGATCCCCCAATGCGCCAGAAGCTTTTGCAGACCGGTATCCAGGGGTTCATAGCTGACCTGATTCTGGAAACCCATCGCGGCTGCCTGCTTGTTGACGGTCTCCTTGAAGGGTTCGAGAAAGAGCGCAAGGTTCTGCCCGCGCATCAGGGCCTGGTCGATCTGAAACAGCTCCCAATCCGTGAACGGTTCGGTGGGCCGGGCAATGATGAGGCATTGGAGGTCCGGGGGGATCGAATCCTTGGCGAGATTGATCTGGCGAACGTTGTAGGTTTTTCCAAGAAGTTCGTTGAAGGTGGTTAGATCCCCGTTGGTTTGAAGCCCCATCATGGACGCTTGGCTGCTGTTCAGGGAGAGGGTGCCGTGATCCGCCAGATATCCGATGTTCTCATTGCTGTTGGTCAGGGTTTCCACTTCGTCGTCGATCATCTCTTTAATTTCATCCGCCGAAGCCAGGTGATACTGGGTACCGAAAAGCGGTATGCGAACTTCCGTTAAAATGGGAAGGGAAGCCGTTTTATCCCCATAGCTCATGACCAGACCGACTTCCCCGTTTCCGGCGGCTATGTTTTTCGATTCAATATCGGGCCACTTGAGGCGCATGAGATGATATTTGTCCGAAAGCGCTTTCTTCTCCTCGTCGGTGGACGGGTTCGAGAATGAATAAGAGATGCGGTTGTAGTTGGTCCGGTTCAAGTTCTTTACCGCAGCCTCCACCGTATCGGGAAGTTTCGGCAGTTCGTCGATGCCGAAGACCGGGCCCACGGATTTCAGTGTGTCGGAAAGAATCAATTTTACCTGAATATTTTGGGACAGGGCGAGCAGGGTGCTGATCTTGTTGTTTGCCTTCTGAAAGGCGGTGGTCAGCTTATATTCAAGCCCGTCGGTGGACGTGATGGACGGAATCTTTTCCACGATGTCGCCATGAATGATGACCAGTCCCATATACGCCAGCGTGGACTTGAACTCGTCGTTTTCCAGCTGCTGGATCTGCAGCGGCTGAATGCCGTAGCTCGAGGCCATCTGCTGATTTTCAGTTGAAGAGGATGCGGCACCTTCGGACGCGGGGCTGACATCGTAAAACTGGTAGTTGAAATACCGGTTGCCATGGACGGCATACTCCTCCAGAAGGTCTCGAAGGTAACGTTCAGTGCCATTGTATGGGGCCGGAAGGTTTTTGGTGAAAAAAACCTTGACGGTGAGAGGTTCCTTCAGTGTGCTGACGACCTTTTTGCTTACATCGGAGAGGGAGTACACACCGTCCTTGGTCAGGTCCCACCGGAAAAACAGAGAGAGCCCCGCCAAATTTACCAGCACCACCACCACCAGATAGATGATGAATTTGAAGTATTTTTCCGATCTTTTTTTTGCGACCATGATATCTCCTTATTTCTTTTCTTCCATCACCAGACCAGTGGCAAAGAGGGCGACAAAAACAACGCTTAGAAAATATATAAGATCCCGGGTATCGACGATTCCCTTGGCGATGTTTTCAAAATGAGTACCGGCGCCCAGATAGCTGATGAGCGAAACGATTTCTCTCGGGAAGAAAAAAAGCATCTTGTCGACAGCGGTCAGGAAGAAGCATATGATCATTCCGAGAATGAAGGCGATGATCTGGTTTCGTGTCAGACTTGAAGCAAAAAGCCCCACGGCACAGAAAGCGCCTCCCAGGCAAATGGCACCGATATACCCGCCGAACACCGGACCCCAGTCCAGATCTCCCATGAAGGAAATAAAGACGGGATAGGAGAGGGTGGGGATCAGCATGGCCGCGATAAACGCAGTGCCTGCCAGGAATTTGCCTATAATGATTTCCCTTGTTGTTACCGGCAGGGTCAGTAGCGTTTCGTAGGAACCGACATTCATCTCCTCGGAGAAAAGCCTCATGGTCACGGCCGGTATCACGAATGAAAAGATCAGAGGCAGCAATTGAAAAAAGTTTCGCAACACCGCCTGGTCATAGATAAAGAAGGACATGAAAAAAAACCAGCCGGTGATCAAAAGAAAAATGGAGATGACGAAATAGGCAATGGGTGAAATAAAATAGTCTTTGAATTCTTTTCTAAAAAT
Organism: Desulfobacterales bacterium; assembly: GCA_040235505.1. Classification (GTDB taxonomy): domain Bacteria; phylum Desulfobacterota; class Desulfobacteria; order Desulfobacterales; family JAFDDL01; genus JBECKW01. The sequence continues at coordinate 38,422 of JBECKW010000017.1, read as the reverse complement.
ATAAAGCACCTGCTGCATGTCAATTCTCCTTGGTTAACTCTTGAAAGATGCTTTCAAGGGACTTGGTCTCCTGACGAAATTCCATGAGCGCCCAGTCCGTCTGCTTGATGGCATTGTAAATGGTTTCCCGAAGATCCATGCCGCCGCGGCAGCCCATTTTCAAGGCCGTCAGGTTTTCCGAGTTGGCGCCCTCCACCGTTTGCACCGAGCGAACACCGTCGATTTCCGACAGCAGCCGGATGGCTTCCCCCTGGGGTGCGTTTTTAAGGGAAAGAAAAAGATGGCCTCCGGCGTCCATCGAGTGTTTCAGGGTTTCGGTGGGGCCGTCCGCCACGATGCGGCCCTTGTTGATAATCACCACCCGGTCACAGGTGGCCTCGGCTTCCGGCAGAATATGGGTGGAGAGAATAACGGTTTTTTCTTTCCCGATTTCGCGGATGATGTCCCGGATTTCAACGATCTGGTTGGGATCCAGGCCGGAGGTCGGCTCGTCGAGCACCAGGATTTCCGGATCGCTCATCATGGCATGGGCAAGCCCCACCCGCTGTTTGAGCCCCTTGGAAAGCTCATGGATGGTCCGGTGCATGATATGCCCAAGTCCGCAGAGGGTCACCAGCTTCCGCAATCTTTCTTCCTTCTTCGCTTTTCCCAGTCCCCGGATATCCGCCACGTAGCTGAGATAATCATAGACCAGCATACCGTGATACAAAGGGGCCGATTCCGGCAGGTACCCCATAATACTTTTGATCTGTTTCGGATGCTGGTGGATCGAGAAGTCCTTGACCCGGATGGTTCCGGAGGTCGGCAGAAAGTAGCCGGTGAGCATGCGCAGTGTGGAGGTTTTTCCCGCCCCGTTGGGTCCCAGCAGGCCCAGGATCTCCCCCCGGTTGACGGTCAGATCGATATGGTCCACCGCGCACAGGTCGTCATAATACTTCGTCAGCTTTTCAATATGAATCATTTTCAAAGCTCCTTAAAAATTATATTATTTCCGCCATCGTATCGGGTACCCATCCGATTTTGTCATCGGCGTATCGGATTTTTAAATACCCGTTGGTCTGTTTTTCCACCGCCACCAGGGTGCCTTCGTGAAGTACGAAAAGCTCGGTGCTGTCCTCGGAAAAGCCCGATCTTACCGGCACGGCCGTATTCAGAATCACCGCCCGGGGATGAAGCGAGGGTGCGTGCTTCAGATACAGGGCGGTGCCGGAAGATATCAGGGTCAGGCAAAGAACTCCGTACAGAAGCGGTTTCAGGGCGGGTTTTTTAAAAAACCAGATCGCCGCCCAAAGGCACCAGAAAATCGCACCCGCTGCGATTCCCAGCCACTGCCATGCGGAAACGCCCAGAAGGTTTTTCCAGAAAAAAAGCACCTGCAGAACCGGCGAACCGAGGCTCGCCGGTTCGTCTTTCAATAAAGTTCGGGCATATTCGAGATTAAAACGAACGTCCGGGTCTCCCGGAATCATGCGAAGCGCCCGCTCGTACCAGAGAATGGCCAGGCCCAATCGTTTTTCCTTCAGATAACAATTGGCGATGTTGTAATACAGCTTTCCGTTGTGAATGCCTTCCGCCGCCAGTTTTTCGAAAGATTGCGCCGCCTGGGTATATTCCTTGGCCTCGTAAAGCTTGACCCCGTCTAGAAATGTCCGGGCGTCCTGCTGGGCCCTGGCCGCGGGCGGAACCAGGCATGTGGTCGCCAGAAGGGATATCCATAGGCAGTGAAACAGGATGCGTCTCATGGAATGAGCCCTTTCACCAGTTTGCGGGTTTCAGATACCAGTGCTTTTTGCTGCTCCATGGAAAGCGTGCCTTTTCCGAAGCGTGCAGATTCAAGGCGGCCCAGGAGCTCTGAAACGGCGGTGGCGGTTTCGGAATCCACATCGTTTTGTTTCAGCAGGGTTTCCGCCTCTCCCGAGGTCAGAGATTCACCAAGGCTGCCGGCCCTGGCATAAACGGCGTACAGCAGGCTCCGGTAAAGTGATGAAAGAAGGTCCGTTTCATTACCGGTGGCCTGCGCCGCATCTTTCAATGCGATCCGGCTTTTCCGGGCCATTTCGGCAGCCGGCCGCTCGTCCTTTTTAAGCGCACGAAACAGGCAGAAAATCGCCAGAAAAAGAACTCCGGGGGCCAGAAGAAAACCGATAAACCACCCGGTGGGCATCGGCTCCTGGCTGGAGAGAGCGTCCAGGCCCGTTTTAATGGAAAGAATGTCCCGGCCGGTGAAATCAACCTTGTTTTTTTGAAGTTCAGAGGCGCTTCCGCCGGCCTGCAGGGGAGAAAACACCTTCGGTGTTTCAATGGGTGCTCCGGAGGCGGTCACTTCGATCGAAAGCGGCGGCGGTGCCAGTCGGCGGTAGGCTTTTTTTGCCGGGTCGAAATAAACCACGGGGGCCGTGGTGATGGTGTAGGAACCGGACTTGACCGCCACCAGGGCCGTCCTGAAAATCCTGCTTCCGCTATAGCCGTCGGCGCCGAGTTTCACATCGCTTTCCGGCTGATCCGCATACTGTTTGAAAGCGTCGGGGACTTGAATCTTTGGCCTGTCGGCATCCTGAAGGTTTCCATTCCCCTGGAGGGTCACGGAGAGGGTCACCGACTCGCCGAGGTTCGCCTTATGGGATGCCAGTTCGGATTTCATCTCAAACTCACCCACAAGGCCCGAAAACGGTTCGCTGCCCGTCCAGGGCGGCAGCGGCTGCACCTTGATGGTGACCGGTTCGGTCCTGAACACCCGCGTTTCCAGCTGGGATCCCCCGAAAAAAGGATCGTTGAAGAACGAATCGAAGGGAGAGCGGCTGCTGCGGCTGGACGTTACCACATCGCATTTGAGCTGGGCCGGGGAGATGGTGAGGGGGCCCGTCTTAAGGGGCATCAGCAGGTACGAAATCGTGACCTCCTGATAGCGCTTGCCGCCGATAATCCGCTGGGCGGTTTGCTGATCTCCGATCTGGGTTGCGGAGAAACCATCGAAGGAGGGTGCATCATAACTGGTGTTGGTGATCTGAACGCCGTAGAGCAGCCGGAAGGTGTAGACGAACTGCTGGCCCAGATAGGGTTTTTCGTCGCTAACGCTCGCAGTGACCCGAACGTTTTCGGAAGAGGCGGAGGTTGCCGCGCTTTTTGTAACGTCAATGGTGATGGGGGTGGTGTAGCGGGTCTTGCCGTCAACGGTCACCGGCAGTGATGGAATGGTGAGCCGTCCTTCCCGAAGCGGAAGAAGGGAGTATGTTTTGGTATGCTCACTGTTGACGCGGCCGTTGATGATCTGAACGCTGCTGCTGCTGGATTGGGAGAGAATCTTGAAATCCGTTATACCGCTGGTATCCACAGTACCGGAGCCCGCACTCATCGTGACGGAAAGCTGGATGGGGGAATCCAGGGTTGTCTGGGTTGTGTCAACGGAAGCCTGCTGGGCCCATGACGAAGCGGGTAGACACAAAGGCATAAAAAAGAGAAGGCACAAAGACACAAAGAAGCGAAAGCAAAGAGGCACAGAGGCTTTCCGACGCCGGGAAAAACTGCGGCACAAAGGAAAAGATAAAAAGCGTTTCCGAGAGTTCTGAACGAAGCGTTTCATGAACTTTCCATAAAGCATGGATGATTGTGCCTTGAAAAATGATTTCAAAATCTGATTCCTTGGCGACGGCCTTTTGTCGTTCCTCTGTGCCGCAGTTTATCCCGGCGCCGGGATGCCTCTGTGCCTTTGTGCCTTGTCATTTACCTACCAATCCTTTTCCACTTGCCGCTGACCATAGGCCGGCATCATGGCCTTTCCGGGCTGGTCCTGCAGCCGGTTGAGCATTTTTTCGGCCTGGCGGAGCGATTCTTCATCGGGGGTGGCGGCCTGGTTCTGTCCGGCGGATTGCTGCTGTGATTCCTCCGGCTGAGAGGGTTGCGATTCTTTTTGCTTCGGTGATTCGGAAGGCTGCTCCTGGGATTTCTCCTGGTCGTTTCCCTTTTGTTGTTTCTGATTTTCGGTGTTTTTCTGCTGCTGCTCCGAACTGTTTTTCCCCTGGTTTTCGTCCTGCTTATTTTTCTCCTCGTCCTTATCCTTCTTCTGTTCCTGATTTTTCTGGTCTTTCTGGTTCTTCTGATTTTTCTGGTTCTGCTGATCCTGTGACGATTGCTTGGGTGGATTTTTCTTGATTTTTTTAACAAAATCCAGGTTTTCCCGGGCCTGTTGATCGCCTGCGTCCAGGGAAAGAGCGGTTTTATAATTCTCGATTGCCTTGTCGAAATCTCCCTTTTTGTAATAGGCATTTCCCATGTTGTATAGGGCTTTTTCCTTCAGGGATTTGTCTTTGGAGTCAAGCACCTGTCGGTATGCCTGGATGGCGCCGTCATAGTCTTTGTTTTTATAGCGTGCATTACCTAAATTGTAGGCAATTCCCGCTTTTTCGGGAGCATCCAACTGGGAGGTGATAAAGTGTTGTATCGCCGCGTCATAATTCCCGGAAGCGTAGGCGGACTCCCCCTGACGCAGCGCATCCTTCAATTCCGAAGCCGATACGGGCCGGGGGGAGGCTGCGGCCAGAAACACCAGCACCCAGATCGCCGCCGGCTTTCTTTCCGGAAGCAGGATCTCAAGAACGAAAAGCCCGAAGGCCAAGGCAAGCACCCACTGAAAACGGTTTTCAAACACCTTGCTTTTCTGCTCCCCCAGTTCTGCGGATTTCATGGTTCCCCGGATATACTTTTTGTAGATGACATCCAGACCCATATCTCCGGCCACCGATCGGACATAGGCACCGGAGGTCACGGTGGCCAGCTGTTTCAGGGTGTCCTCGTCGAGCTTGCTCAGTACAATGTTGCCTTTGCGATCTTTCACGAATCCGCCGTCCGGACTGGGAATGGGAGCACCGTCCTTGGCGCCGATGCCGATGGAGAAAATCTTGATACCGTCCTTGGCGGCTGCCTTTGCCGCCTCCAGCGGGCTCTCCCCGGTGGCTTCCCCGTCCGTGATGAGGATAATCGCCTTGTCGGTGGCATCCTCCAGATTGAAGGCCGATACGGAGGTATTGATGGCGGCGGCCAGATCGGTGCCCCCCACGGGCAGGAAATCCGGGTTTAAAGCCCCCAGAAACAGGTTGAAGCCTTCATAGTCCAAAGTCAGGGGACATTGCAGAAATGCGGTGCCGGCAAAGGCCACAAGCCCTACCCGGTCCCCCTGGAGCATGCCCAGAAGATCGAGCACCTCCCGTTTGGCCCGTTTCAGCCGGTTCGGTTTGATGTCCTCCGCCAGCATGCTTCGGGAGCAGTCCAGGGCGATAACCAGATCCACGCCCCGGCGATCGATTTTTTTCCAGGTGAATCCGTACTGGGGTCCCGCCAGGGAGACGGCGGTCAAGAGAATTACCACCATGAGGAGAATAATTTTAAGCCATCGGCGGAAAGGGGATATGTTCGGGGATATGGCCGAAATCCCCTTTCCCGACGCATATTCGGTAAGGATTTTTTTCCGTTTCCGAAACCCCCAGAGGCACACCAGAAGCATGACCGGCACCGCCCAGATGAGCCATAGCATGTTGATGTTTGAAAAACTCATGGCAGCCTCAAAAACCGTGTATGAGCCAGGAGGATCCAAAGCCCGAGCAGCGCAAACGCAGGAAAGAGGCTGTAGGGATATAGATCCCGATAGTTGTCGTAGATTTTGACGATGGCCTGGGTCTTTTCAAGCCGGTCGATGGTGTTGTATATTTTTTCAAGCCCCTTCAAATCTTCCGCCCGGAAATATTGGCCGTTCGTTTTTTTCGCGATTTCCTTCAGCGCATTTTCGTCAATGTCCACCTGCTGATAGACATATCTCACGCCGAATCCGGGAACATTCACGGCAAACGGGGCCCGGCCCTCACCCCCGATACCGATGGTGTAAATTTTCACGCCCTTCCGAGCGGCAATATCCACCGCCGCTTCGGGAGAGAGGGTTCCGGCGTTGCTCCGCCCGTCGGTGAGCAGAATGATGATATTCGATTTTCCCTTGATGTCTTCCAGACGTTTCAGCGAGATGCCGATGGCGTCCCCGATGGCGGTGCTCTGTCCGGCGGCACCGATTTTAAGCCGCTGGAGGATCTCCGAAATGGTGTTGTAATCCCGGGTGAGGGGAAGCTGGGTATAGGCCTCGGAGCCGAACACCACCAGGCCGATCCGGTCCCCGGAGCGCTTACTGATAAAGTCCTGTATAACGCCCTTGGCCGCCTCCAGCCGGTCGATGATTTTTCCGTTTTTGTTGAAATCAAGGGCCGCCATGCTTCCGGAAAGATCCACCGCCAGAATGATGTTGATGCCTTCGGTGCGGACATTGACTTCCCGGGTGCCCCACTGGGGCCGGGCAAGCGCAATGACCATCAGGCACAGGGCGCCGTATTTGAGCACCGGAAGCATCCGGGCCAGGGTGGCAAACATGCCGGAGGGGAGCGTTTTGACCGGACGAAGTGTGGAGACGCCCACGTGAAGGGGACGGCGCCGCCGGGTTCGAAACACCGCCAGCAGGGGAACGAGCCCCAATAGAAACAGAAGATATGGATTTTCAAATCGAAACACGATTCGCTTGCTCCATTTCGCCCTTGGCATCCGGCGGCCCGGCCTCTTCCTCCGCTGCCTGAAGGGAGGCCGCCGATGTTTCGACAAAGCTTCTGACAAATCCGAGATCGGATTCCATGGATTCCAGGCAGGCCGGAAGGCCCGCAAATTTCACGGGATCGCTGGAAACCAGAAATTTCTTGGCATCCCGTTTCAGATCCCTTTCAAGGGGCAGGGTCTCCACATGAGGCAGCAGTTCCTCGGTGGTCATTTCCAGACCGTCGATGCCGAACCTTCCCTCAAGATATTGCCTGAAAATAGCAGACAGCGCGAAATAAAAGGCTTTTCCGTTCGCGGTATCCGGCGACAGGGCCGAAAGCTGCTGAAATGCCGTATCCTCCGGGGAGAGCATCGCCGTGACGCTTTCCACCGTTTTGCCGCGGCGCCGTTTCCACAAAAACCAACCCCCCAATAACACGGCAGCGGCCAGAAGACCGATTCCCCCCCAGAGCAAAATGGCGGCCAGGGATATGGGCACCGGCACCGAAACCAGGGGCTTGATGTCATGAATGTCGGTCATGGGCGCGGCTTTCCCGGTCTGGCCGGGGACAGCCACCGGGGCGGTGTTTGTCACCTGACCGGTATTGGCCGCCTGGCCCGCGGGGGAAGCCGTCTGGGCGGCGGAAGATTCCCGGGTGGCGGCCGCACCGCCTAAAAGAATCAAGGCTCCCATGATGATGACGCAGAGGTTTCTCATGACACTATCGTTTCATTTTCTCCCGGTACCGAAAATACTTGATCAGCGCATCCGACACCGACCCACAGGTGCTTATTTCAATGCAGTCGATATCCGCGGCTTTCAGCGTTTCCAGGGTCCGGTCGTAATCCGCTTTCCGTTTGTCCGCGAAAGCCTGCCGGGTCCGGCGGTCCCAGGCATCCAGAAAAAGCCGCTCTCCGGTTTCCAGGTCCTCCAGGGTCATCATCCCTCCCGGGGGAAGGGCAAAGTCTCCGGGATCTGAAATGAGCACCCCGATCATTTCATGCTTTTTGGCTGCGATTTTAAGCGGGCCCGTATAATTTTCGGAAAGATAATCGGAGATCAGAAAGGACAGGGCGCGTTTTCTGGAGACCTGCCCCAGGTACCGGACGGCGCACCCGATATCCGTTTTTTTACGTGTCGGCGCGAAGGTGTAAATTTCCTTGATGACGCGCCAGACATGGGCGGTGCCCTTCTGGGGGGGGATATATTTTTCCACCTGGTCCGTAAACAGAATCACGCCCACCTTGTCGTTGTTTCGAACGGCATTGAAGGCGAGCACGGCCGCGGTTTCCACGGCGGCTTCCTTTTTGAGGGCTTCCGTGGTGCCGAAATCACCGGAGGCGCTCATGTCCACCAGGAGCATCACGATGCGTTCGCGCTCTTCCCGGTATCGTTTGATGTAGGGCCGCCCCATCCGGGCCGACACTTTCCAGTCGATGCTCTTGACCTCATCACCCGGAGAATATTCCCGGACCTCTTCAAATTCTATGCCGGAACCGCGGAACACGGATTTATACTGTCCCGCCATCATGGTATTGACCACGCGGCCGCTTCGGATATGAATCCGTTTTATTTTTTTGATCAGTTCAGGGGGCAGCATCGAAAAAATTCATCCTTTAAAAGCTGACGGCTGACAGCCGATCGCTGATCGCATCGTTAAGGTACCGGCACCGTGTCGAAAATATGACCGATGATCTGGTCCGCGGTCATGTCTTCGGCTTCCGCCTCATAGCTCAAAATGATCCGGTGCCGGAGCACGTCCGGTGCAATGTTTTTGATATCCTGGGGCGTGACATAGGCCCGGCCCTGGAGAAACGCATAGGCCCGGGCGGCCAGGCTCAGATAGATGGTGGCCCGGGGGGAGGCGCCGAACTGGATGTAGTCCGTGAGATCCAGATGATAGTCTTTCGGATTGCGGGTGGCAAACACCAGGTCCACCATGTAGTCCTTGAGCTTGTCGTCCACATAGATCCTACCGATCAGCGAGACAATGTCGTTGAGGCTCTCCGGGGTGATCACCTGATCGATGACGGCGGGCGCATCGAACCCGACCCGTTTCATGATTTCCTTTTCTTCCGTCTTGCTCGGATAATCGATCACGAGTTTGAGCATGAACCGGTCCACCTGGGCTTCGGGAAGCGGGTATGTTCCCTCCTGCTCGATGGGGTTCTGGGTGGCCATGACCAGGAAAGGATCGGCCAGGGCGAAGGTGGTGTCGCCGATGGTCACCTGGCGTTCCTGCATGGCTTCCAGCAAGGCCGACTGGACCTTGGAGGGAGCCCGGTTTATCTCGTCCGCCAGAATAATGTTGTGGAAGATCGGCCCTTTCTTGATGGTGAACTCTCCTGTTTTCGGGAGAAACACTTCGGTGCCCACCAGGTCCGCCGGGAGAAGATCCGGTGTGAACTGAATTCGCTTGAAGTCCGCTTTCACCGTGGCGGCCAGGGCCTTGACTGCGCTGGTTTTTGCAAGGCCCGGAACGCCTTCGATCAGAATATGGCCTTTGGTAAGAAGTCCCATCAGGAGACCGTCCACCAGTTTTCGTTGTCCCACCAGAAGTTTGTCGATTTCCTGACGGATGCGGCTGACCAGGTGACTTTTTTCTTCCACTTGCGATTTTAATTCCTCAAGCACCCTATCTCTCCTCATCTTTAGGTTTTACGGGTTATGTCCGGTGATTTTTCGGTGGCCGAAACAATTGGGCGTTGCGGTTTGAGATGCTGGCAGTGATGGGCAGCCGACAAACGGGAACTGCAGAACGAAGAAAAGTCTTTTGCAGCCGTTTTCGGGGTCTGAAGAAAAAGCCGCCCGTGTCCTGACAGAAAAACATACGCTGCCGTTGCATCATTATCAAAGCTATCGAACACATTCGCCCAGGCGCTTAAAACGTCCAACGAAAAATATCACCATACACAGTATGTCAAGGCCCGTCGCGGCTATCGGGAGGTGGCATCTGATGTTCAAGTTGCACCGGTTCTTATAGGCGCCCAGGATTTGTTTGTCAAGGGGGGGAGGCGAATCCTGCTTTACACCTCCGCCCGTTTTCGGTACAAGGACGAAAAAAGGAGACGATCATGGATCTTGGACTGACAAATAAAGTCGCCCTTGTCACCGCCAGCTCAAAAGGCCTGGGGCGTGCATGCGCCGAGGCGCTGGCAGCCGAAGGCGCAAAAGTTGCCATCTGTGCCCGGAATGAAGCTGATCTCAGGCGGACCGCAGAAGAGATTTCAAAAATCACCGGGACGGACATTCTGGCGGTGACCGCCGACATGACCAAGCCGGAGGATATCAACAGGCTTGTGGAAAAGACGGCCGCGTATTTCGGGGCACTGCACATTCTCGTTACCAACGCGGGAGGGCCGCCGGGAGGAGATTTTTTCGACTTTGACGATGCCGCCTGGTTGTCGGCGTTCGAGCTTTCCATGATGAGCGCGGTGCGGTTGATCCGTGCCGCCGTGCCGCATATGCGGGCCGCCAAATGGGGCCGGGTCATCAACATCACGAGCCTGTCGGTCAAGGAACCCCTTGCGCCGCTGGTACTGTCGAACGCCACCCGGCCCTCGGTGCACGGACTTGCAAAGACCCTGGCGAACCAGCTCGGCAAAGACGGCATCACCGTCAACAATATTATGCCCGGCTATACCCGGACGGACCGGATTGTTGAATATGGAGAGGCCGTGGCGAAACAGACCGGAAAAAGCGTAGAAGAGGTCTTCGGGGACATGGGGAAGCCGGTGCCGGTGGGTCGAATCGGAGAGCCCGGGGAACTGGGCGCACTGGCGGCGTTTTTATCCTCGGAAAAGGCCGCTTATATCAGCGGGGCGTCCATTCCTGTGGATGGAGGCGCTATCCGGGCGGCGTTTTAGGGTTTTCGGAAAGGAATTCATCCATGACGGAGTCTTCAAACTCCAATAACCGAAACGCCATTGTTGAAAAAATGGAAGCCGAGGGTATTGAACCGGCTATCATTCGTACTTTCCTGTATTACTACGACCAGGTGGTGTCCGGCAGAACCGCCATGATTTATGACCGGGAGATAGAACCGGTTGCGCCTGAAGATTTACTGCATGCCAAGATGCTTGGAGATTATAAAGAAGCAGGCCTTCGCGTATCCAACCGGTTCGTTCGCATCGTTCTCAATGGTGGGTTGGGGACAAGCATGGGGCTAACCGGCCCCAAATCGCTGCTGAAAGCCAAAAACGGCAAGAGCTTTCTGGAAATCATTCTGGAGCAGGTGGAAGCGGAAAACGGCCTCCTGTGTCTTATGAACAGCTTCAATACTCAGCAGGAGACATCATCCGCGCTTGAGCGCATCGGGTCACCGATTACCCCCATGATGTTTCTTCAGCATAAGTTTCCGAAGATTCTTCAATCGGATTTAATGCCCGCCTTGCATCCTGAAAATCCGACACTGGAATGGAATCCGCCGGGGCACGGCGATATTTACATCAGCCTCCATATATCGGGACTTCTCCGGAAATTGCTGGACCTGGGGGTTCGGTATGCGCTTATTTCCAACTCCGACAACCTGGGCGCATCCCTCGACCCTTCTCTTCTGGGGTATGTTGCGGAGAGAGAAATACCCTTCATGATGGAGGTTGCCAAGAGGCTGCCTTCGGATGCAAAAGGCGGTCATCTGGCCTATTCAAAAGGCGGAGGGCTGGTGCTTCGTGAGTCCGCCCAGTGTCCCGCCGAGGAGATAAATTCTTTTCAGGATATCGGGCGGTATCGATACTTCAACACCAACAATATCTGGATCAATCTGCAGCACCTGCAAGAGATCATCGACCGGGAGGGGGTCGTGAAACTTCCCATGATTCTCAACCCCAAACCCATCGACCCGAGGGACGAAGACAGCCCGCCGGTATTTCAGGTGGAAACCGCCATGGGGGCGGCAATTTCCCTGTTCAAGGGGGCAGCGGCGGTGGTGGTTCCCCGTATTCGGTTCTTCCCCGTCAAAACGAGCAATGACCTTCTGGTTCTTCGATCGGACCGGTTTGTTCTTGGAGAAAATTCACGCTTTCAGGCACATCCGAATTCGAAAAAAGGCATTATGCGGATTAATCTGGACCCGAACTACTATACCAAAATAGACGATTTTACCCGCCGCTTTCCAAACGGGGTGCCGTCCCTCATAAACTGCGACGCGTTGACCATTGTCGGCGATGTCCATTTCGAATCCAATGTATCGATCGTCGGGTCGGTATGTATTACCAATTCACGGAAGACGCCGGCGGTGGTCACCGAGGGGTCGGTGATTGAAAAAGACATCTCTTTCTAGCAATAGTCTAACAAATTCATCGTTTTACAACTTGGCAGTTGCTTTTGAGACACCGTGGTATTATGGTGGGAACAAGAGAGTCTGCGTTACGGCTCTCTTGTTGACGGTGGCCCTGATCTGAGGATATCCGGCAATGAAACTGAGGGGGGGTACCCCGGGTTTTTACAGATCCAAAGTTCCTAAAAAACAGGAGAGAACATCCCCATGAAAATGCAAGAGATTCGCCAAAAGGCAAAACAACTCCACATTTCTTCATTTGGAAAAACAAAGGAAGCCCTGATTAGGGAGATTCAGCTGTCTGAAGGAAATTTTGACTGTTTTAAATCCGCTTCGGATTTCTGCGACCAACCGGCATGCTGTTTCAGAGACGACTGTCTGGAGCAACCCGCACCTCGACATAAGCATCCATAATCAGGCCTCTCCAGAGCCCCGAAGGCGTTTTTTTTATCAAGGAGCTTCTTGTCGTGATCCAACAGTATCCCGCACCCGGTGCGCATTTGCTTCGTTTTCGGGGAGATGTGCAGAAGTTTCATCTGCATCTGCCGGAAGAATATGCCGGAACTGCAAGGCTTCGCACCAATATCGGTCACGCGGTTCAAATCCGTGCGGAGATTATCCGGTCGGTTCAGGAAGAACTTCCGCCCCTCGGTCTCGATTGGTTCGATGTTCCCATGCGAAGCCTGGGCGGCGGTCGTTTTGAAGTGGTGGTGCCGCTTCTCGAAGTGGGTCATTTTGAAGCAAAATGCTATTTTCTTCCCGAGGGGGCCTCGGATCCGGTCTGGCCTTCCGGGTCCAATACGGTGTTGAATGTTGAGCCGGCCCATACCTGTTGTGCCAATATTCTTTACAATGCCTTTGTACGGCAATTCGGAGCGGCCGGAGAGCCCGGATTCAAGGACCGGACGGCGCTGAGCTCGGATATATCCGCCCTGGACCAGGCCGGGTATACGGTGATTCCCCCTTCCGGGACGTTTCGGGATCTGGCCAGCCAGCTCGATTTTATCATCGGAACCCTCGGATGCCGCTATCTGCAGCTGCTTCCGATTCACCCCACCCCCACCACATATGCGCGCATGGGCCGGTTTGGAAGTCCGTATGCGGCCTTGAGTTTTACGACCGTTGATCCGGCACTGGCTGCATTTGACCCCCATGCAACCCCCCTGGAGCAGTTTATCGAACTGCTCGACGCCGTGCACCAGCGACATGGAAAGCTGATTCTGGATATCGCCATTAATCATACCGGCTGGGCTGCGGATCTTCATGAGACACATCCCGAGTGGCTTTCACGGGGGGCGGACGGCCGCATTGAAGTGCCGGGCGCCTGGGGCGTGGAGTGGGCGGATCTGACCAAACTCGATTACCGGAAGAAGGATCTCTGGCAATACATGGCGGATGTTTTTCTGACATGGTGCCGCCGCGGGGTGGACGGCTTTCGCTGCGATGCAGGATACATGATTCCCCTGGAGGCCTGGCGGTTTATCATTGCAATGATCCGTGATCGGTACCCCGACACGATTTTTCTGCTCGAAGGGCTCGGCGGCAAGGTTTCGGTGACGCAGCGCCTTCTGGACGAAGGAAATTTCAACTGGGCATACTCGGAGCTGTTTCAGAATTACGACCGGGCCCAGATCGAGACCTACCTGCCCGGAGCCAACGAGAGTGCCGAGACGATGGGCATCATGGTGCATTTTGCAGAAACCCATGACAACCCGCGACTGGCGGCAAAATCGAAAACCTGGGCCAAGCTCCGAACCGATCTTTGCGCCCTGTTTGCACCTTACGGCGCCTTCGGGTTTGCCAACGGTGTGGAGTGGTTTGCCACCGAAAAGATCAATGTGCACGATGCCCCGGGCCTTAACTGGGGGGCATCGGAAAACCAAGTTTCGACCATCGGCCTGCTGGCAACGCTTTTAAGGAACCATCCGGCGTTTCATGATCGCACCCAGCTCTCGCTGGTGCAGAAAGGCACCGGGAACCATGTGGCGCTTTTTCGTCGCCACCGGCCATCGGGCAAAGAGCTTCTGATTCTGGCCAACCTGGATGACACGAAGGAAACAGAGGCCGCATGGGACGGGAGCGTGTTCGATCCCGGCACCCGGCCGCTGACCGATCTTCTGACCCGGGAAACCGTCACCCCAGTCCGCCGCGGGGGAAAGCCCGCCTGTAAGCTCGCCCCCGGCCGGGTCCTGTGCCTGACGCAGGAGCCTGAGGATCTGAAGTACCTGGATATTCAGGAGCGATATCAGCCGGGGCTGATTCCCAGAATCGTACGTCAGCAGCTTCGTGCAAAGGCGCTGGAAATTCGTTGCGGCGGTTTGACGATAGCGGATGTGGGAGACGTTGACCCGGAAAATGAAGCTGAAGAACTCCACCACGATCCAAAGGCGTACTGCCGGAAGCAGGGCAAACTTTCCCCCCAGCCGGGCTTTATCGCTTGGTGCTGGCCCCGGGATATGAAGCGGGAAATAATGATTCCCCCCGGGCATTTTCTTCTGGTAACCGCCGACACTTCCTTCCAGGCGCGCATTACGGAAGAAGAAAAAACGCTTGTCAAAGAAGAAAGTCTGCCGGCGGCCGACGGCTCCTGGTTTGCAATCTTCTCGCCCCTGCCGCCTTCCGCCGGATTGCGGCAACGGTCCTTGAGATTATCGATTTTTTCAAGCCCGGATTGCCGCCATGTTATCGCGCCCTTGCTCTATCTGCCAGAGCCGGAAAAACTGCAGATACCCACTCTTCTGGGCCGCGGCGATCTTCTATTCTCTTCCCGCAGCTACCTGGCCACCAACCGTCTGGGCGGCATGCTCAGGGCCCCCCTTGTCTGGGGACGCCTCGAAAGCAGGTATGATGCGCTTTTAGCCGCCAACCGAAACCCGAAGTATCCCGAAGACCGGTGGATCATGCTTGCCCGGTGCCGTTGCTGGATCGTTTATCAGGCCTTTTCCCAGGAGCTTTGCTTCGACACCTTTCATACCTTTCATTTGGACATGGAGGGACGGGGCCTGTGGCGGTTTCACGTGCCCACGGGACAGGGAGAGCATGTGCGGCTGACGATTCGCGCGGAAATGGCGAAAGAAGAAAATTCCGTAAGACTTCTTTTCTACCGGCATCCTGCGGAAGGGCGCGACGGAAGGCTTGACGATCAGTACCCGGTTCGCCTGATCATTCGCCCCGATGTTGAAAGCAGAAACTTTCATTCCACGACAAAGGCATACCTCGGGCCGGAAAATGCCTGGAAACAGGCGGTGTCGCCGCGCCCGGAGGGTTTTCTTTTTACGCCGGAGCCCGATTGCCGGTTGGCGGTCTTTTCTCCGGGCAGCCGGTTTGTTTCGGAGCCCGAATGGCAGTATATGGTACATCGGCCCGGCGACAGCCGGCGGGGGTATGACCCGGATTCGGATCTGTTCAGTCCGGGATATTTCACAGCGACACTTTCGGGTGGTCGGCCGGTAGTATTGACCGCCCGCGTGGGTTCGGGCGATGAACAGCAACCGCCGAACCAGGACATTTCCGGGCTTTCCGAAGAATCTCTCTACGGCCTGCCCTCGTCGTTTCCCATGGACGAGGCGCTGGAGCGGGCCCTGGGGCAGTTTGTGGTTCGTCGGGGGGGGCTTAAATCCATCATTGCCGGATATCCCTGGTTTCTAGACTGGGGCCGGGATTCGCTGATTGTGGTCCGGGGCCTTGTGGCGGCCGGCCGTCTTTCCGATGCCCGGTCGGTTTTACGTCAGTTCGGGCAGTTTGAAAAAGGCGGCATGCTGCCGAACATGATCGCAGGAAGTAACGTTTCAAACCGGGACACTTCCGATGCTCCCCTGTGGTTCTTTGTGGGATGCCGGGACATGGTGGAGAAGGAAGCGTCCTTTCGGTTTGTCGATACCCGGGTGGGGCGCAGAACCATTCGGGAAGTTCTTTTTTCCATTGCAGCCGGCTATATGGCCGGAACCGAAAACGGAGTCCGGATGGATGGGGAAACGGGGCTCATCTTCAGTCCCGCCCACTTTACCTGGATGGACACCAATTTTCCGGCCGGAACGCCCCGGGAAGGGTATCCCATCGAAATTCAGGCATTGTGGTGCCATGCCCTTTCTTTTCTTTCCCGAATCGATCCGCAGCAGAAGCAGGGCCCTTGGCGAGAGTTGCTCGAAAAGGTTCGTGCTGCCATCCGGAAACTCTTTTTCCTACCGGAGCGCGGATATTTGGCCGACTGTCTGCACGCCCCCGGCGGCGAAACCGCCGGTAAGGCAGACGCCGATGACTACCTGCGGCCGAACCAGCTTCTGGCCATTACGCTGGGAGCGGTTACGGACAGCGATCTGTGTCGGAGAATCCTGGACGCCTGCCAGGAGCTTCTGGTTCCGGGAGCAGTACGAAGCCTGGCGGACCGGCCGGTAAAGCGCCCACTCCCCATCCTGCACCATGGAACGGCTCTCAATGATCCGCTGAATCCATACAGGGGGGTTTATCTCGGAGATGAAGATACCGGAAGAAAACCCGCTTACCACAACGGCACCGCCTGGGCCTGGCTCCTGCCAGGTTTCTGCGAGGCGTGGGTCATGACCTATGGCCCCTTGGCCGCCGCGACAGCCGGCGCCTGGCTTTGCAGCAGCGTTCGATTAATGTCGGAAGGCTGTCTGGGGCAGATTCCGGAAATTCTGGACGGGGACGTGCCCCACCAACAGCGCGGCTGCGATGCCCAGGCATGGAGCGTGAGCGAACTTTTGCGAGTGCGGCTGATGTTGAAACAATTATAAAGGGAGGCTTCCGTCATGAGCCATCTACAGACATTTCAAGTTTTTCCATATCTACCCGAAAACTTGAGGTTTCTCTCCACACTATCGAGAAACCTCTGGTGGACCTGGCACTGGGATGCCAAAGAACTTTTCCGGCGTATCGATCCAAAGCTTTGGGATCAGGCCGGCGGCAATCCGATCCGGTTTTCGACCCTTTTATCCCAGGCGCAATTGGAACAGCTGGCGGAAGATAACGGTTTTCTGGCTCACCTGGAATGGGTAAAGAAAAGTTTTGATCAGGATATAAAGAGTGAGGGGGCAACACCGGCTGGGCTGTTCGACAGAAACGGCACCATCGCATACTTCTCGATGGAATTCGGGCTCCATGAAAGTCTGCCGCTTTTTGCTGGCGGGCTGGGGGTACTCGCCGGGGATCACCTCAAGGCGGCTTCGGACAAAAAGCTTCCGCTGGTGGGCCTTGGACTTTTATACCGCCAGGGATACTTCGAGCAGTATTTGAATCAGGATGGATGGCAGCAGGAAGCATACCCGGAAACGGATCTGTTCTATCTGCCCATCAAGCGGGCAAAAGCGGCGGACGGAAAAGAAGTCCTGGTTTCCATCGAAAGCCCCATGGGGACGGTGCAAGTCGTTGTATGGGAAGTTCCGGTGGGCAGGATTCCGCTCTATTTGCTTGACACCCATATCAGCGAAAACCCGAAGGAACTGCGGGATATCACGGCCCGTCTCTACGAAGGCGATTCGAAAATACGCCTTGCCCAGGAAATGGTGCTGGGCATCGGGGGGATTCGGGCCCTCTCGGCCATGGGTATTCGACCTGTGGTTTGTCATATGAACGAGGGGCATTCCGCGTTCTCCAGCCTCGAACGCCTGGCCCAAACCATGGAGACCGACAACGTCGATCTGAAGACCGCACTTCAGGTGGTGCCCCGGAGTACCGTGTTCACGACCCATACGCCGGTTTCCGCCGGGCATGACGAATTTCCCGTGGAGATGATCCGCCCCTACATCCTTCCTCTGGAGAAACGGCTGAACACAACAGCGGAGGATATTTTGTCCTGGGGTCAGCCCAGGGGAAGCGGGCCGTCAACACCGGTGTCCATGTTCGTGCTGGGGCTTCGCATGGCCGAATACTGCAACGGGGTGAGCCGGCTGCATGGTCACGTGGCCCGTAGAATGTGGTCTCACTTGTGGCCGGAGCTTCCCGAGGACGAGGTGCCGATTTCACATCTGACCAATGGAGTACATTCGGCCACCTGGATCTCCCACGAGAACGCCGCCCTGCTGGAAAGAAACCTTGGGCCGGAATGGCATCTGATGAAGAAAAACGGGGCCTTCATAGACCGAATCGACGAGATTTATGATGAGGAACTGTGGCACGCCCATGAGATATGTCGATCCCGCCTGATACGGATATGCCGGGAACTGATGGTCAGACAGTACGGGCAGCGAAACGCCCCCAAAGCCACGATGGAAGCGGCCGGCTCCGTTCTGGATCAAGGGGTTCTCACCATTGCCTTTGCCAGGCGGTTTGCGGTGTATAAGCGGGCGCATCTATTGCTTCAGGATCCCAAGCGTCTGAAGGATCTGCTTCGATCGGAAACGCGGCCGATACAGATTATTTTTGCGGGAAAAGCCCATCCAAAGGATCATGACGGAAAAATGCTGATCCAGCAGCTCATTAACTTCATTCGGCAGGAAAAACTGGGGCATCGGGTTATTTTTCTGGAAAATTACGATATGCGTCTTTCGAAGTACCTGGTTCAGGGGGCCGATGTCTGGCTCAACACCCCCCGGCGTCCCCTGGAGGCGTGCGGTACGTCCGGTATGAAAGCGGCCCTGAACGGTGTCTTGAATGTCAGCGTCCTGGACGGTTGGTGGTGCGAGGGATATGCCCCAGGCCGGGGATGGGCCATCGGCGACGGAACTGAATATCAGGATCCGGCCTACCAGGATGCCGTGGAAAGTCAGGCGCTTTATAATATCCTCGAAAACGAAGTGGTCCCCTCCTTTTATGAAAGAAAGGGCGGGGAACCGCCGGAGCGGTGGCTGAAGATGATGAAGGAATCCATGAAAATCGCCCTCAGGGAATACAGTGGATATCGAATGGTGGATGAATACGAAAAACGGTTCTACCGGCCGGCAGCCCGCCGGCATGCCGGATTGCTGGAAAAAGATGCCTGGCAGGCCAGGGAACTGGTCAAGCAATCGGAACGAATCCGCTCTCTGTGGAGAAACGTCCGGATTGAACAGCCGGTTCGGGACGAGGAAGGACCTTTCCGGGTGGGGGACGAATTTTATGCCACCGTTCGGGTTTTTCTTGGACAGCTGATTCCCGACGAAGTCGATGTGGAACTGTATTACGGACACGTGAAAACCTTTAATTCGCTTTCGGAGGGACGCGCCGAGAGCATGACGGTGGAAAAAGATCTTGGTGGAGGAAGATATCTCTATGGTTGCAGGATTTCCTGCGGTTTGTCGGGTCGTTTCGGGTTCACCGCCCGGGTAACGCCCCGGGCGGACCATTGGATAAAAAACAGTCCGGGGTTTATCACCTGGCCCAAATAATTCAAGGATCAGTCGATGGCGGTAAATAATAAAAAAAATCCGAGGATATTGATTGTCACACCGGAAGTAACGTATTTGCCGGACGGCATGGGGAATATCGCAAACAGCCTGACGGCCAAGGCAGGGGGTCTTGCGGATGTTTCCTCGGCGCTTGTCAGCGCCTTGTTTCAGCAGGGTGCCGATGTGCATGTGGCGCTTCCGGATTACCGAACCTTGTTTTCGGAACATCTGTCTCCGATCCTTCGCAATGAGATGAAAACCATTCGGGGTACCATGCCCCAGGAGCGGATCCATCTGGCCGAGGATCGGGCGTTTTTTTATGTGGACCGGGTCTACTCCAGCTATGAATGGGAAAACGCAAAAATATCCCTGGCGTTTCAGCGGGAAGTGATCAACAATATTGTCCCCCGGGTTCAGCCCGATCTCATCCACTGCAACGACTGGATGACCGGCCTGGTGCCCGCCATGGCGCGCGAAATGGATATTCCCTGTCTGTTCACCATTCACAATATCTACACGGTCCGAAAACCCCTTGCCCATATTGAAGATATGGGAATCGATGCCGCCGCTTTCTGGAAGCATCTTTATTTTCGTTATATGCCCTGGTCCTATGAAGACACCCGGGAATGGAATCCCGTGGATTTTCTATGCAGCGGTGTTTTTGCGGCCCACTTTGTCAATACGGTCAGCTCGACCTTTCTGGCCGAGGTGGTGGAAGGCCGGCATCAGTTTTTCGAACCCTCCCTTCAGCAGGAGCTTTCCAACAAATGGAATGCCGAGTGTGCCACTGGAATTTTGAATGCGCCGGACCCGTCCTACAATCCCACCACCGACAAGGCCCTGGCGCGAACCTATGGACCCGAAGATCATGCTGAGGCAAAGCGGGAAAACAAGAGGTTTTTTCAGAAACATCTGGGGCTGGTTCTCGATCCGGAAGCCCCGGTTTTTTTCTGGCCGTCGCGGCTCGATACGGTTCAAAAGGGCTCTCAGCTCCTTGCGGAAATTTTATATGACGTTGTTTCCAGGTACTGGGACGACCACCTGCAGGTGGTTATTGTAGCGAACGGCGACTTTAAAATTCATTTTCACAACATTGTCCGGTTTCACAATATTCACCAGCGGGTGCTGGTGGCCGATTTTCAGGAAAATCTGTCCCGGCTCGCTTACGGTGTTGCGGATTTCATCCTGATGCCTTCATTTTTCGAACCCTGCGGACTCCCCCAGATGGTCGGGGCTCTATACGGGGCGCTGCCGGTTGCCCATGACACCGGCGGTATCCATGACACCGTGGCCCACTTGGATGTGAAGAAGCGCACGGGAAACGGCTTTCTGTTTAACACCGCGGACCCGCAGGGACTTTTCTGGGCAATAGAGCAGGCCATGGCGTTTCACCACCTGCCCCGGGAGGTGAAGGCACGTGAGATTGAAAGGATTATGAAAGAGAGTGCCGAGATATTCACGCATGGGGTGACTGCGAAAAAGTATATTGACTTGTATGAGAAAATGCTCAATCGGCCGTTGGTGAGGTGAGGAGGATGTTATATGAAGAAAACGGCGTCCAATTTAAATCGATACGGTGAGCAGCAGTTGAAGCGGTTGCTTCGGCAGGATCCATATTTAACACCCTATTCGGAGGCATTGCTTCGCCGGATCCGGGCGGTCAAAGAAACGGAGCATCGGTTGACGGGCGGGAAGATGTCCTTGGCCGAGTTTGCGTCCGGGCATGAATTTTTTGGACTTCACCGGACAGCCTCCGGCTGGGTGTTCCGGGAGTGGGCTCCGAATGCCACGACGGTTTTTCTGGTGGGAGACTTTTCAGGTTGGGGGGAAACAAGCGAGTTTGAACTCCGCCGCATCTCTTCGGAGGGGGTTTGGGAAATAGAGCTTCCGGATAAGGTGCTGAAACATGCAGACCTTTACCGGCTGCGGATCCATTGGGAGGGGGGCGAAGGAGACCGCATTCCGGTCTATGTCCGGCGGGTTCACCAGGACGGCGAAACACATATTTTTAATGCCCAGGTCTGGGATCCGCCCGACGCTTACCGTTGGCGACACGCCGCCCCCGGTGGGTGCGACGCCCCGCTGGTGTATGAAGTCCATGTCGGCATGGCCCAGGACCGGGAGGGGGTCGGCACCTACCGGGAGTTTACGGAAAACGTTCTTCCCCGGATCGTTTCCGCAGGATACAACACCCTCCAGCTCATGGCCATTCAACAGCATCCATATTACGGCTCCTTCGGATATCATGTTTCTAATTTTTTCGCCGCATCGTCCCGGTTCGGCCCTCCAGAGGATCTGAAGGCACTCATTGACGCCGCCCATGGTGCCGGCCTGACGGTGCTGATGGACATGGTCCATTCCCATGCGGTCTCCAATGAAGTCGAGGGGTTGGGTCGGTTTGACGGAACCGCCCATCAGTATTTTCATGAGGGGGAAAAGGGGCATCATCGAGCTTGGGATTCCAGGTGTTTTGATTACGGAAAACCCCAGGTGCTCCATTTTCTTCTTTCCAACTGCCGGTTCTGGCTCGACGAGTACCGGGTGGACGGATTCCGGTTCGACGGGGTTACAAGCATGCTTTACACCCACCACGGCCTGTCCAAGGCGTTTACTTCCTATGATGATTACTTCGATGCGTCCGTGGATGAGGAGGCACTGACCTATCTGACCCTGGCCAACAAGCTTATCCACACGATTCATCCTGACGCCGTTGTCATCGCCGAAGATGTCAGCGGGATGCCCGGCCTGGGCGTGCATCCGGATAACGGCGGCGCCGGATTTGACTACCGGTTCGCCATGGGAGTTCCAGACCACTGGATCAAACTGACCAAGGATACCCGGGATGAGGACTGGCACATGGGGCACCTGTGGTTTGAACTCAACAACCGGAGATCCGATGAACGGACCATCAGCTATGCCGAGTCCCATGACCAGGCGTTGGTGGGAGACAAGAGCCTGATGTTCCGCCTGATCGACGCGAATATGTACGAGCACATGCACCGGGACGACGATCACATGAATGTGGCCCGGGGAATAGCGCTTCACAAAATGATCCGGCTCATCACCATCGCCACGGCCGGCCATGGATACCTCAATTTCATGGGAAACGAATTCGGTCACCCGGAATGGATTGATTTTCCCAGGGAAGGAAACGGCTGGTCCTACAAATACGCCCGGCGTCAATGGCACCTGGTGGATAATCCGGACCTGAAATACAGATGCCTGGACCGGTTTGACAAGGAGATGATCCGTCTCGTCAAAAAACGGGAAGTTCTGAAGGCTTCCTGGCCGTATCTTCTCCATGAACATAACGATGACAAGGTGATCGCCTTTCACCGAAAGGGCCTGCTGTTTGTCTTCAATTTTCATCCGACGAACTCGTATACGGGCTATGGCATCCAGGTGCCGCGCGGCACCTATCGGATGCTTCTCGATTCGGATGCGGCCGAGTTCGGCGGCCATGGACGGCTTACCCCGGGCCAGGTTCACCATCCCCTGCCCGTTGCGTCCGAGAATGCCGATGTCCAGACGCTTCAGCTTTATCTACCGACCCGCACAGGCATTGTTCTGGAACCGACATAAGCAAAAAGTGATCCGCAGATTCCGTAGATTTGCGCAGATTAAAAAAAGTATGGTATAGGCCTTCTATTTACTGAAATAATCAATAACGGGAGGAAAAAATGAGTGTCATAGACTTTCGCGCGCATCATATGGGGTTGAGCGTTCCGGATCTGGAAGCTTCCATAAAGTGGTATGGGGATGTTTTAGGCTTTGCTGTTGAAAAGCGGATGGAAATTCCGCCCATCGGCGCCAAAATCGCCTTTCTGAAGCGCGATGATTTTCGCCTTGAAATTTTCGAAATGGAAGGCGCCACACGCATGTCCGAAGACCGAAAAATTCCCAACAAGGATTTGTTGACCCACGGCTGGAAGCATCTTTCAATCGAGGTGCCGGATGCCCGGGCGGCCCTGGACAAGTTGAAGGCGAGCGGCGTGGAAATCGCCATGGAGAATGTGATCGACGGTGTGGCGATGGGCTTTATCCGCGATAACGCGGGAAACCTGATCGAGATCAACCAGGTCGGAACCCCGTTTGCCGATGCCGACTAATATGCTGAAAAATTAACAAAAGGTGCTCCCAAAGAGAGCTTTTCTCTGAGGCAGCACCTTTTTTTGCATTGAGAATCAATTCAAGCTTGGCTTTTCCCAAACTTCGGAATCAATACCTTCCGCCAGGCGGATTCCCGCCAAATTTCGCCTCACCCATTCCTTCTGGCTGCGAATAAAGCTCGGGTCATGGAAATGGATCACCTCGCCAAGGCAATTCAGATCCTGTTGCACGCGCCAATACAGATGCATAGTTCCTCCTGCTGTTAATAATCAAATAGATGCCCCGTGCCTGACGGTTGGCGCTACCTTACTGTCCCGTCAAAGAAAAAGCAACGGCATGCAGGTTTGGGAGAAAAATACCTGGTACTCATTTTGCGAACATCGTAAAATAATATTCATGATGGCATCGTTGAAACCCAGCCCCTTTTTTTTCTCTGTCGCGTTTCTGGGCATCTGCCTGGTGATCACGGTCCCGGGCTGTTTCGCTCAAAAAGGCGGGATCCCCGAAAAGGCGTCCATGACCGCTTCTTATCCGGAAAACACCATTCTTGCCGGTATCGATGGAACCTCGATTTCATTCGATCAATTAATCTCCGAGATTCGGGCCGTGCGAATCGTTTATATCGGTGAAAACCATAACAATCAAAGTCATCATCAGGTTCAGCAGCGCATTATCAGGCGTCTTTCGGAAATAGATCCGGGACTCAAGATCGGTATCGAAATGGTGGATCGCACCTATCAGCCCCAGCTTGATCTGTGGACATCGGGCCGTCTGGATGAAAAACGGCTGATAGCGACGCTTCACTGGTACGCCAATTGGAGATACCCTTTTTCTTTATACCGCGATATCTTCTTATTGGCCCGGGAAAAGCATCTCTCGCTTGTTGCTTTAAATATCCCCTTCCACATCCCACCCAAAATCGCGACAGGCGGCCTCGATACCCTTTCGGCGGACGAAAAAAAATTCCTGCCGAAAACCATCGATCTTGGCAACAAAACCCATCAGGAGTATGTCCGGAAAATTTTCGGCAAGCATCAGGTGCCCGGGTTTGATAATTTTGATAATTTCTATGCCGCCCAATGCGTATGGGACGAGGCCATGGCTGAAACCATTTCAGAGCATCTGTCTGAATCTTCCATGGTAGTGCTGGCCGGCAATGGCCACATCATTTACAAATTCGGGATTCCCGACCGGGCTTACAGACGAAACGGCGCCTGCTTTCGCACAATTGTGCTGACGGAACCGGATGAACCGATTGTTCTCCATTCGGCCGATTATATCTGGGTTACGAATTGAAAGGGGTGGTGAGAAACTGCGAAAACGGTGAACGGTATGCGGTTTACGGTGTGCACTTTATTTTTACCGTATATCTTGGACTGTATACCGTTATAACCTTATATATCTTCACCGTCTTTCGCAGTCACTCAGCACTCAGCACCAATAGTCCTGCCATCTACACACAGCACTTCTATGTGTGAAAAAAATTACTTAATATTAGGTAAAAAACCTCTGTCGAACTCTATTGCTCTTAGCTAAAAATAAGTAATTTTTTCAATCTGTTATTGGCTTCAAAGGGAGAAGTGTTTTTTTGTTCTAGTATGCTATTCCCCATGGTTTAACAGTATTGTCTGCTAAATCAAACAGATATAATTTTACTTTGCATAAAGGTTCATAGCAAATGCATTTATGGCATCATAATTGCTTTTCGGGTTACCGGGCAACTGGAGAAACTCTTTTTAAAGCGCCGGTTGGCGCATTTCAATCAGGCCTTATTAAGGTCGAAAGAGATTGACTTGATAGCGGAAAGGCAGCTTCTTTACTATTCTTGAAGTTTAAAGGTACTCCAAATGATCTCCTTAACGACGAACCATTCAAGTGAAAGCTGCCTGTCGGCAGACCCGCAGGAGTTGTTTGCGTGGAAGATGAGAGAAAAGGGTCTTGACACGACGACGATCGAAGTGTTTTTCGACTACTACCGTCAACTGCTTGACAAAAAGGACGGATTTGTGACGGAAGCGTGCATTCAGCCTGTCCCGGAAACACGTATCGATTCCTATGATGATTTGAAGGGATTTGAATTCCATGGCCGTTCTGCCCTGAATAGAACCGCGAGAATTGTTCTAAACGGAGGCCTCGGTACCACCATGGGCCTGACCGGTCCCAAGTCCTTGGTGAAGGTGAAAAATGGGAAGCGCTTCATTGATATCATTATTCAGGATGCCGGGCGGGAAAATATTCCCCTGTGTCTGATGAACAGCGACAGCACCCATGAAGCCATCTGCCGGGAAGTTGCCGGCGCGGATGAGAATCTTCCGCCCCTCATGTTTTTTCAGAACATGTTTCCTAAACTTCTTCAGGAAACCCTTATGCCGGCCTTTCATCCGGAAGATGAAACCCTGGAGTGGAACCCGGCGGGTCACGGGGATGTCTACAACAGTCTGTACACTTCGGGACTTCTTGATAAGCTTCTGGGCCATGGCATCCACTATGCCTTCATCTCGAACTCGGATAATCTCGGGGCGACCCTGGATCCTTCTCTCCTCGGGTATTTTTCGAAGGCCGGCTTTTCATTTATGATGGAAGTTACCCAACGAACTTTGTCCGATGCCAAGGGCGGACATCTGGCCATGGATGAAAACGACCACCTTTTGCTTCGGGAGGCGGCGCAATGCCGGCCCGAGGACCGCGCCGCTTTCCAGGACATCGAGCGGTACCGGTTTTTCAATACCAACAACATCTGGATCAACCTGGTACACCTGAAAAAGCATATTGAAAAGAACGGGGGAATCAAACTCCCCATGATGCTGAACCCGAAGCATCTGGACCCGCGTGACCCAGACAGCCCCCGGGTATATCAGATCGAAACCGCCATGGGCGCAGCCATCTCTCTGTTCAAGGGTGCCGCCGCCGTCCGCGTGCCGCGAACCCGGTTCATTCCGGTCAAATCCACCAACGATCTTCTGGTCCTCAAATCCGACCGATACTATCTTTCGGATGAAGAGGGCCTGATTCCAGCGCCGGGAGTTGAATCCGAAAGCATCCACGTCACCCTCGATCCCGAATATTACAAAAACCTGGATCAGTTCGAAGAGCGATTTGCCCGGGGCATCCCGAACCTTTCCGCCTGCAAATTTTTGAGCATCGAGGGCAATGTCTTCTTTGAAAAAAACGTCACCATCCGCGGCGCGGTCACCATCACCTCGCCGGGCGCCAAACCCCGGACTATCCCCGAAGGGACGGTGATCGATTCGGATCTGCTTTTGAACTGACGATCTTTTATAATGCGATGTAACATTATCGGGGGCGTTGTATACGCCAAAAAGAAAAAAGCCGCTCTGCGGCTTTTTGTTTTTGGTCGGGGCGAGAGGATTTGAACCTCCGACTTCCTGCTCCCAAAGCAGGCGCGCTACCAGACTGCGCCACGCCCCGGATGATTCCTAAGTACCGGAAAAGATGGCAGCGATTCCTATCATGCTTTGGCTACTCGTGCAAGTCTATTGATGTGATGTCGGCCGTCTTTTTAAAATAGCCGTCTATTGCGCCGGTGATGGCTTTCGCCAGGGAAGCGAGGTAATCCGGATCTCTGAGTTTTTCCTCTTCGGCCGGATTGTTCAGATTGCCGGTTTCTATCAAAACGGCCGGCATGTCGGCCCCTGAAAGTACCGAGAGAGGGGCGCCGATGACGTGGCAGCCCTGAGTGCCGGCTTTGTCCGCAAGGGCCGCCTGGAGGAGCTGGGCCAGCAACCGGCTTTCCGATGTGTGCCGATATTGGACGCTTTGCCACGGGATCCGGCCGGTGTTCCGGTCGACGGGCTCATCTTCGGAAGAATCTTCGGGAAGAATCCGGCCGGGAGAATCCAGGAAATAAAAAACGACGATTCCCTCGCCGCTGTAGTTGAAAGCGCCTCCTGTGTGAAGACTGATAAAAAGGTCGGCATTGCGGCTGTTGGCGTTTTCGGTGCGCTGGTAAAGCGCCAGACCGTAATCATCATTTCGGGAGAGCCGGACGACATCGTTGCTGTCCAGCTTCTCTTCGACAAGTTTTGCCAATGTCAGCGTGACATCCTTTTCCTGGAGACCGGTTGCTCCCCGGGCACCGATGTCCTGCCCGCCGTGGCCTGGATCCAAGAATATGACGGGATGATCGGATGAGGAGCGGGTCGTTTCAGCCCGAAGCGATTCAAATGATAAAGCGACACAAGATACCAGCACGATGGCCAGGAATCCGGCAAGCCGCTTAAATGTGACATGAAAACAATATGTTGACATTTCAAGCGCTTTTTTAAAATTTCTTGACACCCAACAGGTTTGATATTATCTTTGGAAAAATTTATTTTGGCACTGTAATATATATAGGTATAATGTCAAGCTGTTGATCCCGACCCGTTTCCACCAGAAGTGGTTTTCTGTCATCCCGCGTGGGCGATCCCCTTGGTGTTTCAGCCTTACAAAGACCAGAACAGAGCCAGGGGGTGATTTGATATTGATCGTGGGGGAACGGGTTTTGACTATTTTATGAAGGTTGTGCCGGTCAGACGATTATTGCGAGAGTGGCGGAATTGGTAGACGCACTGGACTTAGGATCCAGCTCTGGCGACAGAGTGGGAGTTCAAGTCTCCCCTCTCGCACCAAGTTTTTTTATCAGAAAGGAATATCATGCAAGCGACGGTGGAAGATATCAGTTCAGTTAAAAAAGTGCTCCATATCGAAATTCCTGTTGAAAAAATCACCAGCGAATTGGACAAGGCATATAACACGCTTAAAAAAACAGCGAAAATCAAAGGGTTCAGGCAGGGCAAGGCCCCCCGAAGCGTTCTGGAGCGGCTCTATAAAAGAGATGTTCTGGCGGATGTTTCATCGAGCTTGATTCAGGACTCCTTTTTTGAGGCCCTCAAGGAGAAGGCGCTCGAGCCTATCGGAAATCCGCAGATTGATCCGCCGGAACTCAGTGCCGATTCGCCTTACAGCTACGACGCCACGATCGAGATAAAACCCGCCCTGGGTGCCATCGATTTCAAAGGTCTTGAGCTTAAAAAAACCGTTTACGACGTGACCGACGACATGGTGGACGGCCAGCTCAAAATGCTTCAGTCCAACCTGGCCCAGAAAACGCCCCTGAAGGAAAAGCGTCCGGCTGCCGATGGAGATTTTGTGATTGTCGATTATGAGGGTTTCCAGGACGGCAAGTCGTTTGAAGAGGTCGGAAAAACGGAAAATTTTACCATGAAGCTTGGGGACGGTGCCATCCTTGACGCATTCGACAAAGAGATTTTGGGCTCGAATACGGGGGATGACAAGGAGTTTTCCATTACGTTTCCGGAGGATTATCACAATGAAAAGCTGGCGGGGCAGATAGTGGACTTCAAGGTGGCTGTCAAAGATATTCTGGAAGAAGAGCTTCCGGACATCGATGACGAGTTTGCGAAAAAACTGGGCAAGTTCGAATCCCTGGAAGCCCTTAAAACGTCGATACGGGAAAACCTGGTTCAGGGGTATGAGAAGAGAACCGAGCAGGAGCTAAACGAACAGGCGTTTACCGATCTTATCGGAAAGGTGGATTTCGAAGTTCCTGAAATTCTGGTAAATTTTGAACTCGAGAACATTGTGGCGGATGCTGAACGATCCTTTTCCTATCACAACATGTCCTTCGAGGATGCCGGCATTTCCAGAGAAAGCCTGACGGAAAAGTACCGGGACACCGCTGAAAAACAGGCTCGCCGTCATCTGATCCTGGGTGGCATTATAGAGCAGGAGGCTCTGACCCTTTCGGATGAAGAGCTCGATGAAGGCCTGCGGGAGATGGCCGACGCTTACCGGCAGCCGTTTGAGGGGTTTAAGAATTATTTCATGACCCAGCAGGATAAACTGGCCTATTTCAAAGAGACGCTCCTTGAAAAAAAAGCGATGAAACTTATACTGGAGCATGCTAACATGAACGAAGTGAAAGCTGAAGAAGCGCCGAAGGAAGCAGACACAGAGTAATTCGTTTGACAAAAACACAACTTTTTATGAAAAATAAGGAGAAATGCGGTGCCGTTAATACCGATGGTCGTTGAACAGAGCAGCAGGGGCGAGCGGTCATATGATATTTATTCAAGACTCCTGAAGGACCGGATCATCTTTCTGGGGACCGCCATCAACGATGAAGTGGCCAACCTGCTGATCGCACAGCTTCTGTTCCTGGAATCGGAAGACCCGGAGAAGGATATCAATTTTTATGTAAACTCGCCCGGGGGGGTGGTAACGGCCGGGATGGCGGTGTATGATACCATGCAATACATCAAACCGGATATTGCCACCGTTTGTATCGGTCAGGCCGCCAGCATGGGGGCCGTGCTCCTGGCTGCCGGGGCCAAGGGAAAGCGCTATGCGCTGCCCAACGCCCGCATTTTGATCCATCAACCCATGGGCGGATTTCAGGGGCAGGCATCGGATATCGCGATCCAGGCCAAGGAAATTCTGCGCATGAAGGAGACGCTGAATACGATTCTTTCCTTTCACACCGGCAGGAAGCTCGAGCAGATTGCAAACGATACGGATCGGGATTATTTTATGTCGAGTCGTGAGGCCAGGGATTACGGGCTGATCGACCATGTCATCACCAACCGGGATGACTTAGATAACATCGGAACAACGGAGGCATAGCATGGCCAAAAAAGGCGATGTGGGCGACAATCTCTTTTGCTCTTTTTGCGGGAAAAACCAGAAAGAGGTAAAAAAGCTGATCGCGGGGCCTGCGGTCTACATCTGCGACGAATGCATCCAGCTGTGCAGTGAGATCATTGAAGAGGAAAGCGAAAAAGACGCCGAGAAGCTGGTCCAGGGGCTGGTCCCCAAAGACATCAAGGTGAAACTCGATGAATATGTCATCGAGCAGGATCACGCCAAGAAAATCCTGGCGGTGGCGGTCCACAACCATTATAAGCGGCTGGATTCCATGGTTTCTTCCGGGGACGTGGAACTCCAGAAAAGCAACATCCTGCTGATCGGTCCCACCGGCAGCGGCAAAACGCTTCTGGCACAGACCCTCGCACGGTTTTTGAACGTGCCCTTCACCATTGCCGATGCCACCAGCCTCACCGAGGCCGGGTATGTGGGGGAGGATGTGGAAAACATTATCCTCTCTCTGCTCCAGAAGGCGGATTACGATGTGGAAAAAGCCAAACGCGGCATCGTATATATCGATGAGATCGATAAAATCGCCAGCAAGTCCGACAACCCTTCCATCACCCGGGATGTTTCCGGCGAGGGGGTTCAGCAGGCGCTTCTCAAGATCATCGAGGGAACCACGGCCAGTGTCCCGCCAAAGGGCGGAAGAAAGCACCCTCAACAGGATTTCGTCAAGGTGGATACCTCCAACATCCTGTTTATCTGCGGTGGAACCTTCAACGGTCTTGAAAAGATTATTCAGAACCGTCTCGGCGCGAAAGTGATGGGCTATGGCGCCAAAATCGTCAAACAGAGCGATAAATCCAAGGGTGAAATCCTGGCGATGGTTCAGCCGGAGGATCTGATCAAGTACGGTCTGATCCCGGAGTTCCTGGGGCGCCTTCCGGTGGTCGCCACACTAGGAGAGCTCAATGAAGCGTCCCTGGTTCGAATTCTGACAGAGCCGAAAAACGCGCTGATCAAACAGTTCAAGAAAATGTTTGAAATGGAGGGCGTGAACCTGCGGTTTACCGACTCGGCGCTGTCGGCCATCGCCATCGAAGCATTGAAACGAAAATCCGGTGCAAGGGGGCTTCGAGCCATTATCGAAGCCAGCATGCTGGACATCATGTATGACATTCCCTCCATTGAAAATGTGAAGGAATGCGTGGTGGGCGAAGATGTGGTCCTCCATCAGGAAGCACCGATTCTGCTTTTTGAACAGACGAAAAAGCAGGCATGATTTATCCTCGAATATCGGAGGATTATTGACATCTGTAGAGCAGATGCACTCTTCGCAATTAAGCGGGGAGTGCTTTTCTCTTTCAGCCGGTTGATATTATGGTGACACTACCGAAGATTTTTAAACAAAGTGAGTTGCCTCCGGAGCCGCTCGTTATGCCGCTGCTGCCGCTGCGGGACATCGTGGTGTTTCCGCATATGGTGGCACCGCTTTTCGTGGGACGCGCCAAATCCGTGAATGCGCTCACCGAAGCCATGAACCTGGACAAGCAGGTTTTTCTCGCGACCCAAAAAAGAGCAGGGGTGGATAACCCCAGAAAAGTGGATATCAATACCGTCGGCACCGTCGGCACTATCCTCCAGCTTCTCAGGCTTTCGGACGGCACCGTCAAGGCCCTGGTGGAGGGAAAGAACCGGGCGAGAATCGTTCGTTTCGTATCCGGTGACGAAGGCGAGGATGCATTCAAGGTCGAGCTTTTGCCCCTTGTGGAGTCCGGCGAGCACGGGACCGAGGTGATGGCGCTCACCCGCGCCGTATTTCAGGCGTTCGAGGGATATTCAAAGCTCGATAAAAGCATCTCAAGCGATCTTTTAAGCAATCTTACCACCATCAGCGATCCTTCCAAGCTGGCGGATACCGTCGCCTCTCATTTCGCCTTTAAAATCCAAGACAAGCAGAAGCTTCTGGAGGCCGTGAATGTGGTCGAACGGCTTTCGCTCCTCGTTCAGTTCATCAAAATGGAGTCGGAAATTTTCCAGATGGACAAGCGGATCAAAGGCCGCGTCAAGGAGCAGATGGAAAAAACCCAGAAGCAGTATTATCTGAACGAGCAGATGCGGGCGATTAAAAAGGAAATGGGCTCCGATGAAGATCCCGCCGAAGAGCTTCGGGATCTGGAAAAACGCATCCGGCGAAAACGCATGAGCAAGGAGGGTGCTTCCAAGGTCCGACAGGAGTTCAAAAAACTCAAACTGATGACCCCCATGTCCGCGGAGGCCACGGTGGTCAGGAATTACATCGACTGGCTTATCAGCCTGCCGTGGTTTGACAAGAGCAAGATCCGGAAAGACATCGAAGCCGCCGAGACCATTCTGAATGAAGACCACTTCGGACTGGAAAAGCCCAAGGAGCGCATCCTCGAATATCTGGCGGTTCAATCCCTGGTGAAAAAACTGCGGGGACCGATTTTATGTCTGGTGGGTCCCCCCGGTGTGGGGAAGACGTCCCTTGCGAAATCGGTGGCCCGCTCCACGGGACGACAGTTTGTCCGTCTCTCACTGGGCGGAGTCCGCGACGAAGCGGAAATCCGCGGGCATCGGCGAACCTACATCGGTGCCATGCCCGGAAAGATCATTCAGTCCCTGAAAAAGGTCGGCGTCAACAACCCGGTGTTCTGCCTGGACGAGATCGACAAAATGAGCATGGATTTTCGGGGAGATCCTTCGGCGGCCCTGCTGGAAGTGCTGGACCCGGAGCAGAACTTCAGCTTCAACGACCATTACCTGGATGTGGATTACGACCTTTCGGATATCCTCTTTATCACGACGGCCAATACGCTGCCGGACATCCCTCTGCCGCTTCAGGACCGGATGGAGGTGATCCGGCTTCCGGGGTATACCGAATATGAGAAGTATCAGATTGCCAAGAAGTTTCTGATTCCGAAACAGACCGAAGCCAACGGGCTCTCCGGAACGGATGTCGGCTTTTCGAAGGGTGCCGTGATGGCCATCATCCGGCATTATACGCGGGAGGCAGGCGTCCGGAACCTGGAACGGGAAATTGCTTCCATCTGCAGAAAAGTTGCCCGGACCGTGATGAGGGAGGGCAAGGAGAAGGCCATCCGAATCACCGAAACTTCGATTCCCAAATACCTGGGGCCCCGACGTTTCAAGTACGGACAGATCGAAGAGAAGGACCAGATCGGCATGGTCACCGGGCTGGCCTGGACCCAGGTGGGGGGAGAACTCCTCTGCGTCGAGGCGCTGATTATGCCCGGCAAGGGGGATTTGACGATTACCGGAAAGCTTGGGGATGTCATGAAGGAGTCGGCCCAGGCAGCCGTCAGCTATGTGCGTTCCAGGGCCGAGAGCCTGATGCTGGACAAGGATTTTTACAAGTCCATCGATATCCATATCCATATTCCGGAAGGCGCTATTCCCAAGGACGGACCTTCGGCGGGGATTTCCATGTGCACCGCCATCGCGTCGGCGCTGACCAAGCGTCCTGTGCGGCGGGATATCGCCATGACCGGCGAAATCACCCTTCGGGGCCGGGTGCTTCCCATCGGCGGGTTGAAAGAAAAAGTACTGGCGGCCCATCGCGGAAATATCCGTCAAGTTCTTATTCCCAAAGAAAATCAGAAGGACATGAAGGATATTCCCGCAAGCATCACCAAAAAAATAAAGATGATTCCGGTGGAACACATGGACGAAGTGCTTGCCCATGCACTGGTGACCCCTGAAGGGGAACCGACGTTCAAGCGCTGCGACATTCCGCTGGATATCGCTTCAAACGAAGCGCCGAACAAGGCGTCTTTAATTTGAAACAAGCTCTCAATTTTAAGAGTTTTTTTCTTGACAAGAGATAGTCAACTTGGTACTTGTCGCTGTCTTTTGAAGCGAACAGCTTCTGGGTGCAAGAGGCAACGGGCGGGTAGCTCAGTTGGGAGAGCATCGGCCTTACAAGCCGAGGGTCACAGGTTCAAGCCCTGTTCCGCCCACCAATGCACCAAATAAAAGACAACCACATAGTTAGTTTTGGGGGGCGTAGCTCAGTTTTGGTTAGAGCGTCCCGTCAGGAATGACGGGAAGGTCGCG
Source organism: Desulfobacterales bacterium (assembly GCA_040235505.1). Taxonomy (GTDB): domain Bacteria; phylum Desulfobacterota; class Desulfobacteria; order Desulfobacterales; family JAFDDL01; genus JBECKW01. The sequence continues at coordinate 4,443 of JBECKW010000017.1, read as the reverse complement.
AAGCAGGCGGGGCGCCTTCTGAAGAACGATAAAAGATAACAATGATTTTGGGGGCGTAGCTCAGTTTTGGTTAGAGCGCTGGCCTGTCAAGCCAGAGGTCGCGAGTTCAAGTCTCGTCGTCCCCGCCATAACAAGTAGAGCCTGACCAAACTGGTCAGGCTTTTTTATTATGAGCTATTTCGTATACATCCTCCGGAGCCTAAAAGACGGTAGCTATTATACCGGGTCCACCCAAGACGTCACCTCCAGACTGGAACGACATAACCAGGGAAGATCGTGAGCAACGAAAGGCAAAGGCCCGTGGCAGGTTGTGCACATCGAAGAGTTCGACACCCGTTCTGAAGCTATACGCCGTGAGTCTGAAATCAAAAACCGAAAATCAAAGAACTACATCGAAACCCTGGTCAGAGCGTCCCGTCAGACTTGACGGGAAGGTCGCGAGTTCAAGTCTCGTCGTCCCCGCCATACATTCACATCCCACTTGACATGATCGACGGTTTTCCCTAAGTTCTTTTTCCGTTCGAAAGCGGTTATTCCTATGCCGGTTTTTCAATTATGCGGAGAGCATGCTTCTTCACAATCCAGCAAAAAAAGATTCTTGTCGGTTACCATCACGAAGAGAAAGGAAAAGACAATGAAAAAGATATTGCCGATTATATTACTTGCAGGTCTTTTGATAAGCAGTCAGTGCTGGGCGGACGGATACGAGACCGCACTTACCGTGAATAACGACTCAATATATGGGGATTTTCAGATTGTCACGAATATGGCGGACGGGTTCTGGAAAACCGGTATTTCCGGCATCTACACCGAGGATAACGACACGAACTATAAATGGGCAGAGGTCGGATTCACGGTCGGCAGTGACGCTTTTTATCGGGGGTTGACCTGTGAGGTGGGGTTGAAAGGTCTTCTCGGGAAGGCGGAAGATAACGACTTCTCCGGAGATGTCGGAGCGGTAGCTTTCACCGGACGCGTTACGTATGATTTTGCTCAACAGCTGACACTGCCCGGATCTTTTAAAGTGTTCGGAGGGATCGATTATGCCAACAAAATTCTTTCGTTTCAGGACACGGAAGATTATATGGCGTTGCATCTCGGACTCGGTGTTCCTCTATTCGAACATGCTTCCGTCATCATGGAATACAGCAACTACGATATGGATATGAATGACGGACCGGGCCATTGGAGCTTGAATGACGATGAGTTTCGGATCGGGTTGTCGATGAAGTTCTGAATCATGGCGCATCTGCTTGAGATGTTTCGGCCGCAGCCTCGTTTTTAAAAGAAGGGGCAGGGTGATGCCAAGCAAGCACCCTGCCCCTCTGGATAAGGAGGCTATGGAAGCAGAAAACAGTTAAGCAATCAGTTTATTTGTTGGATATTTAAAACGGAGGCTTCTGACAATCTTGCCTCAGAATTAAAAAATCGGTTCACCTCCTCCAGATATAGATCCGGCCGGCGCATTTTTTTAATCCTTTTAACGGCCTTCCCGCAGTCTTCAAAAAGGCAGGAAAAATATTGCCAGTATCCTTTCATCTTGTTCATCACATGGGACGGTCCGGCCAGAAGATCGCTGTAGGCTTCGAACAGGGCGATGTGAAACGTTTTCATCTTAACGATCTTGTCCGGACTTCGCTCGTTCGGCGATTTGATCTCCCGGGGCAGAAAGGGGTTGGCGATGCATCCCCGGCCGAGCATCCATCGTTTGAGGCCGGGAAAACGTTCCGAGAGCCTGCGAAAATCTTCAAGTGAGCAGATATCCCCGTTATACACCACCGGGCAGGTAATGAGGGGGAGGCATTTTTCAAAAGCATCTATATCCACCGGTCCTTCATATCGCTGCAGGCCGGTTCTCGGATGAAGGATGACCTCTTCAACGGGGTAGGTGTTTAGGATCGGTATCAATCTGAAAATATCGTCCGGATCATGCCATCCGAGCCGGAGCTTGATGGACAGCCGCGGTTTCAGATGAGAACAGGCGTGGTCCAGGAAGGCATGGATCTCCTCCGTAAACGGCAGCATGCCGGACCCGCGCTTTTTCTTCGCCACCACCGGAAAGGGGCACCCCAGGTTCCAATTGACGGTTTCATATCCGAATCCGTGCAGGAAGTTTGCAAGGGCGGTGAATTCTTCTGCCGATTTGCTGAGGATCTGGGGCACCACGGGAAGCTTCGGGTTGTTTTCGGGCAGAACGTCCCGGATGTATTTCGGTTTGAAAACCGTATCGCGCTTGCTGGAAATAAACGGGGCCACCGCCAGGTCGAACCCGCCGAAGTGCTGCGTGAAAATCGTTCTGAAAATGTGATCGGTAAGCCCCCGAAGGGGAGCCATGTATAATTTCGGCGGGGGCAGGAGGGAGGTCTGCCGGCAATTTATACTTACTTGTTCCATTTAAACAATATCGCGCTGAAGGTCAGAAAAAAGAGCGTCATGGCCGCCAGCACCAAAAGATCGGAGCTCACGTCCGCGAGGCTCGCCCCGTCGTTCATGATCTTTCGAAGGCCCGAGAGGAGGTGTGTCAGGGGAAGGCACTGGGAGAACGTTCTGACCCACGCCGGAGCCCCCTCGATGGAAAACCATACACCGGAGAGGAACATCATGGGCCAGGTGATAAAATTGAGAACCCCTTCGGCAAATTCTTCGCTGGTGCTCCGGCAGGCCACCACCAGGCCCAGGGAGATCAGGCTCAGACTGCCCATCCCGAGCATGACCACGAGATCGAAATAGCGGCCCGCCACTTTGAAATGAAAAATCAGGGTGCATCCCACCCACAGGATCAGCACCGTAAAGGCGATCATGCAAAACCGGGAAAGAAGCTGGGCGCTCAGGTACTCGAAGGCTGAAAGGGGGGTGGCCTGCAGCCGCTTGAGGACTCCGTTTTTCCGATACCGCACGATGACATACCCCACGCCGTAAAGGGCGGAGAACATCATGCTCATCCCCACTACGCCGGGAAAGAACCAGTCGATGTATCGGATCTGTCGGGTGGACACGTCCAGCTGTCTTTTCAGGAACGCGGCCGAGTCGCCTTCCAGGCTGCCGGCGATCATGCGCTGCACGATATACCCGTTGGGAGAGGTGTCGCTGACCCAGAAAGGATAGGGTGTTTTATCCGTCTGGATCAGCATGTCGATCTTATGATGCTTGAGCTTGTCGAGTCCTTCCGTAAGATTGGAAAAGGCCACATACCGGATATGCTTGATGGCGAGAAGATCCGAGGGGGTGCAGTCCGCCGTGGCGGAATTGGAGGCCGCCGGGCATGGAAAAACACCGACCTTGTACTGGCTGGAATCGCTGCCGCTGAAAATGATGGAAAATCCGGCCACCAGCAGAAAAGGAAACACCACGTTCCATCCGAAGGCCGCCCGGTCCCGGAGGAATTCCCGGTTGCGGGCCAGAAACATAATCCAGATACGTTTGATGCTCATCGTCAATCCCTCAACCTTCGGCCGGTGAGTTTCAGAAATACGGTTTCCAGGTTCGGAATCTGGACATTCATATGGGTCAGGTCGACCCCAAGATCGATCAGGGACGAAACTCCTCGGTTCATGTCTTCCACATGGACAATGACCCGGTCCCCCTGGCGGGTGGTCTCATAGGGGATGCGGTCCATCACATCCCTGAGCATCTCCTGTCCCAGAACGATTCCGATTCCCCGGGTATGCCGGGTCACGAGCCGGTCCGGTGCATCCTGGGCGATGATTTTTCCCTTATCGATAATCGCCACCTCGTCGCACATCTGCTGGGCTTCTTCCATGTAATGGGTCGTGAGGATGATGGATTTTCCCTGGGCTTTCACCCGGGCGATGATGTCCCAGAGGTTTCGCCGGGCCTGGGGATCGAGACCGGTGGAAGGTTCGTCCAGAAACAGCAGCTCCGGCTGGTTGATCAGGGCCAGCGCCAGCAGGAGCCGCTGCCGCTGGCCGCCGGAAAGCTTGTCATTGTAGCGGGCCTTGATTTCTCCCAGGTGGCACAGATCCATGACCTCGTCGATCCCGGCCGGCTTTCGATACAGGGCACGGAATGTGGCCAGGGTTTCCCGGACCGTGAGAAACGACAGCAGCGCGGTGTGTTGGAACATGATGCCGATACGCTCCCGGAAAACCGTGTCCCGGGGCCGTCCCTGGTACCGCACTTCGCCGGCGGTCGGTGGGAGAATTCCTTCGATGATTTCGATCAGGGTGGTTTTTCCGGCCCCGTTGGGGCCCAGAAGGCCAAAGCAGATGCCACGGGGCACCGACAGGCTCAGATCTTCCACGGCGGTGACCGGACCATATTTTTTCGTGATATTAAGCGCTTCTATGATGGGATGGGATTCCATGGACACCCGACACTTTCAACATGAGTCTTTGTTCTGAAGGATTTCCTTTACACGACCGACCATGCCGTTTTCAAGTCTTACTTTGATGCCGTGGGGATGTGTGGGGGATCGGGTTAGAA